>NZ_JBNAFK010000028.1:0-41672 GCF_049716185.1 Kocuria sp. CH-021
CGCCGCCGGCCCCCCGCCCCCCCCCCCCCCCGCCCCGGGGGGGCGGCGGGGGGGGGGCGGGGGGCGGCGGCGGCCCCCCCCCCCCCCCCCCCCCCCCCCCCCCCCCCCCCCCGCGTTCCGGGAGCCGGTCCGGGACCGGCGTCAGAGCTCGATGCCGAGCCGGGCGTCCACCAGGTCCCGGACCAGCCGGGCGTCCGCCCCGCCGGCCCCCGGGGTGCCGGCGGTGAGGGCGGCGGCGGCCCACTCGTCCAGGGCGGCCAGCGCCGCAGGGGCGTCCAGGTCGTCGGCCAGGGCGGCGCGCACGGTCGCCAGCAGCGGGGCCGCGCTGCCCTCGGGGGCCACGGCCAGGGCGCGGCGCCACGCGTCCACGCGGGCGACGGCGCCGGCGAGCACGAGGTCGGTCCAGTACCAGTCCTCGGTGTAGCGGTGGGCGAGGATCGCGGTGCGGATCACGGCCGGGTCCACGCCCTGGGCCCGCAGCGCGGAGACGAGCACGAGGTTGCCCTTGGACTTGGACATCTTCTCCCCGTCGAGCCCGACCATCCCCGTGTGCAGGAAGTGCTGGGCCATGGGCTTTCCGGTCAGGGCCCAGCAGTGGCCGGCGCCCATCTCGTGGTGCGGGAAGACGAGGTCCGAGCCACCGCCCTGGACGGTGAACGGCGCGGGCAGGTACTCGAGGGCGATGAGCGAGCACTCGATGTGCCAGCCGGGGCGCCCCGAGCCCAGGGACGCGCCGTCCCAGGCGGGCTCGCCGGGACGCTCCACGCGCCACAGCAGCGGATCCAGCCGGTGCCGCTTGCCCGGGCGCTCGGGGTCACCGCCGCGCTCGGCGAACAGCGGCAGCATCTCCTCGGGCGAGAGGTGGGAGACGTCGCCGAGCACCCACGCGTCGGCGTCGTCGCCGGCCAGGGAGCCCACGGCCGCCACGTCGAAGTACACGTCGCCGTCCGGCTCCCCGTCCTGGCCGGGGACCCGGTAGGCGAGGCCGCGGTCCACGAGGCGCTCGACGGCGGGCACGATCCAGCCGACGGACTCGGTCGCGCCCACGTAGTGCTGGGGCGGGAGGACGTTGAGCGCGCTCATGTCGGTGCGGAACAGCTCGGTCTGCCCGGCGGCCAGCTCCCGCCAGTCCACGCCGGTGTCCCGGGCCCGTTCGAGCAGGGGGTCGTCCACGTCGGTGACGTTCTGGACGTAGTCCACCGGGGTGCCCGCGTCCAGCCAGGCGCGGTGCAGCAGGTCGAAGGCCACGTAGGTGGCGGCGTGGCCCATGTGGGTGGCGTCGTACGGGGTGATCCCGCACACGTAGAGGCTCGCCCGCTCCTGCCGGGGCAGCTCCACCCGCCGCCGCAGCCGGGTGTCCTGCACGGTGGGCAGGGGCGCCTCGCCGGGGAGGTCGGGGACGGGTCGCGCGGACCAGGCTTTCATGCTCACCTCGGGTGGTTCGGGGATCGGAGATCGGCGGCGCGGGGCCTCACCCAACCTACCGGACCGGCCGGCGCCCCCGGTCCGCCGGGTGACGCAGGGCTCAGGCGCTGATGACCCCGAGGCCCAGGAGCACGAAGATGGCCAGGCCCAGGGCGATGCGGTACCACACGAAGATCGTGTAGCTGCGGTTGGAGATGTAGTGCATGAACCAGCCGATGATCACGTACGCCACCGCGAAGGCGATGCCCGTGGCCACGAGCGTCTCCGTCATGCCGTAGGGTCCCGCCTGCGGCTGCCCCACCGTCTGGGCCAGCTTGTACAGCCCCGAGGCGAACACCGCCGGGATGGCGAGCAGGAACGCGTAGCGGGCGGCGGCCTCGCGGGTGTAGCCCATCAGCAGGCCCGCGGTGATCGTGCCCCCGGAGCGGGAGACCCCCGGGATCAGGGCCAGGGCCTGGGCCAGGCCGAAGAGCACGCCGTGCTTGACGGTGAGGTCGTCCAGGTGGCGGGCCTGGCGGCCCACCCGGTCCGCCACGGCCAGGAACACGCCGAAGACCACCAGCATCGTGGCCGTGATCCACAGGGAGCGGAACTCCGTGTCGATGTAGTCCTCCAGCAGCAGCCCGAGCACGCCGATGGGCAAGGAGCCCAGGATGATCAGCCACCCCATCCGGGCGTCGGGGTCCGAGCGCTCCACCCTGCCCACCAGGGACAGGCTCCACTGCTTCAGGATGCGGACGATGTCCCGCCAGAAGTAGATGATCACCGCGGTCTCGGTGCCCAGCTGCGTGATGGCCGTGAACGCGGCCCCCGGGTCGGCGCTGTTGGGCAGGAGCTCGCCCACGATGCGCAGGTGCGCCGAGGAGGACACCGGGAGGAACTCGGTCAGGCCCTGGACGAGGCCCAGAATGATGGTTTCGATCCAATTCACCCGGCCACCCTACGGCACCCTCCGCGCCGTCGACGGCGGGACAGGCCCGGACACGGCAGGAACGGCCCGCCGGGCGGGCCGTTCCTGTCGGTGCGGCGCGGCTCAGCGGCCGGTGCGCGCCCCGTCCGTGTCGTCGAGGTCCTCGTAGTCCTCCTCGTCGACGAGGTCCTCGTCGAGCATCTCGTTGTCCTCCAGGAGCTCCTCGTCGTCCTCGTCGTCGTCCGAGTCGTCGTCGGAGTCGTCGTCCTCGTCGTCGGAGTCCTCCTCCTCCGCGAAGACGGTCAGCGGGGTGACCTCGTCGTAGGCGTCGTAGAGCGCCTCCTCGTAGGCGTCGAAGGCGTCGGCGATGGCGATGTACGCGCCGTCGACGGCGGGGTCGTCGTCGCTGCGCCGGTTGGACGCGGCGACGAGGTGTTCTTCGAAGGCGCTCACGAGAGCCTGCAGCGCGGCACGAGGATCATTGCTCATGGAGTAGACGTTAGCGCTATTCCGTGCAGAATGGGGACCGATGAGAGAACAAGTCCGGACCAGCACGGCGACCGTCACCAGGGACGCCGACCAGCGCTACGAGTACCTCCTGCTGACCGTGGCGCCGCACGAGCTGCTCAGCGACGCGCGGGCCCGGCTCAGCGAGCACGCCGAGTACGGCAAGTGGGAGCTGACCCGCTCCGTGCTGCTCTACGGCGGCACCCGCAAGTACTGGCTGCGCCGCCGGGTCATCCGCGTGGAGCGCACCGTCTGAGCCCGGAGCCCCTCCCGCGGAAGGGGCTCAGCCGTCGACCGGGCCCAGCAGGGCCTTGGCCACGGCCGCGTGCACGGACTCGTTGTCGGAGGGGTGGTAGATCCCGGCGAGCACGTCCCGGTACAGCCGCTCCAGTTCCCGGCCCCGGGAGTACTGGGCGCCGCCGGAGGTGCGCACGGCCAGGTCGACGACCTGGCGGGCGGCCTCGGTGGCCCGGTGCTTGACCCCGGAGAACAGCAGGAACCAGCGCGCTCCGTGCTCCGGGGCGTCCGCGGTGCCGAGGGCGTCGACGTCCGCGGTGAGCCGGAGCAGCTGCAGCTCCACCCCGTCGCGCAGCAGCGCGGCCTCCGCGATCTGCCAGCGGACGTCGGGGTGCTCGGCCCGGGCCGGTCCTCCGCCCCGGGACCGCCGGGCGCCCGCGAGCTCCACGGCCAGCTCCACCGCCCGGTCCGCGATCCCGGTGTAGACCGCGGCCAGCAGCAGCTCGAAGCAGCCGAACACGCCCCACACCACCGGGTCCGGGTTCGGCCCCACGGGGGTGCGCGTGAGCACCTGCGCCGCCGGCATCGGCACCGAGCGCAGCACCGTGGTGCGGGACTGGGAGGCCCGCATGCCCATGGTGTCCCAGTCGTCGAGGACCTCGATGCCCTCCGCCGCCCGGTCGAGGAAGCCGAACACCAGCGGCGCGCCGGGCTCGGCGTCGTCGCGGGCGTGGACGATCAGCCGGGTCCACACGGGCGAGAGCGAGGTGAAGATCTTCGTGCCCGTGATCCGGTACCCGTCCTCGGTGGCCACGGCGGTGGTGTCGGAGTCGAAGAGCACGGAGTCGTTGCCGGCCTCGGAGATGCCGAAGGCGAAGATCTCCCCGGCCGCGGCCTGCTCGAAGATCCGCTCGGCCCGGGCGTCCCCGCGCAGGCGCAGGGTGTGCGCCACCCCGACCAGGACGTGGTGCATGTTGACGGCCAGCGCCGTGGCGGGGGCGGCCGCGGCGAGGCGCCGCTGCGCGGCGACCGCCTGCTGCAGCGTGAACCCGAGCCCGCCGTGGTCCCGCGGCACCAGCATGAGCGGATAGCCGATCCGCACCAGGTCCGCGAAGTCCTCGTCGCAGAACCGGTTCTCCCGGTCGTAGCCGGCCGCGCGCTCCCGGAACACGGCCAGCAGCTCGTCCGGCAGCAGCGTCTCGGGCACCTGGTCCTCGGGCACCTGGTCCTCGGGCGCTGGGGGCCGCGGCGGCACGGTGTCGGGCTGCGGTCCGGTGGTGTGGTCCATCTCGCTCCTGTCGGCGATGTCCTGAGATCTGGGCCCCGGCGACCGTTCCGGCCGGGGCGGAGGAGTCCGGTGCCGGGTCAGTACCGGGTCAGCAGCCGGTGCAGCACCCGGGAGCCGAACTCCAGGGAGTCCGTGGGCACGCGCTCGTCCACGCCGTGGAACATGGCCGGGAAGTCCAGCTCGTCGGGCAGGCGCAGCGGCACGAAGCCGTAGCCGGTGATCCCGAGCGGGTCCAGGGACTTGTTGTCCGTCCCCCCGGAGAGCATGTACGGCAGCACGACCGCCTCGGGGTCCTCGGCGTGCAGCGCGTCGACCATGGCGTCCACCACGGTGCCGGAGAACGGCACCTCGAGGGCGATGTCGTCGGACTCGAACTCGAAGGACACCCCGTCCCCGGCGAGCTCGGCGAGCTTCGCCAGGACGATCTCGCGCTGACCGGGCAGGTAGCGCACGTCCAGGCCGGCCTGCGCCGAGCCGGGGATCACGTTGACCTTGTAGCCGGCCTCGAGCATCGTCGGGTTCGCGGTGGTCTGCAGCGTCGCGCCCACGAACCGGGCCACGGAGCCGAGCTCGGCCAGCAGCCGCTGGGGGTTCTGCGGGTCGAACTCCACGCCGGTCAGCTCGGTGACGGAGTCCAGGAACGCCCGGGTGGTCTTGGTGAGCTCGATGGGCCACTGGTGCTCGCCGATGTTGGCCAGCGCTCTCGCGAGCCGGGTGACCGGGTTGTCGTCGTTGATCTGCGAACCGTGCCCGGCCGTGCCCTGCGCGTTGAGGCGCAGCCACATGAGGCCCTTCTCCGCGGTCTGCAGCAGGTAGGCCCGCCGGCCGCCGATGGTGGCCGAGTACCCGCCGACCTCGCTGATGGCGTCCGTGACGCCGTCGAAGAGCCCGCGGTGGTGCTCGGCGATCCAGTGGGAGCCGTACACCATGCCGGCCTCCTCGTCGGCGAAGAAGCCGAAGACGATGTCCCGCCGCGGCCGCTGGCCGGTGCGCACCATGTGGCGCAGCACCGAGATCATCATGGCGTCCATGTCCTTCATGTCCACGGCGCCGCGGCCCCAGATCATGCCGTCCCGGAGCTCGCCCCCGAAGGGGTCCACCGACCAGTCGGCGGCGATCGCGGGCACCACGTCGAGGTGGCCGTGCACGAGCAGGGCGTCGGCGGAGGGGTCGGTGCCCTCGATCCGGGCGAAGACGTTGGCCCGGCCGGGCGCGGACTCCAGGACGGTCGTCGGGAGACCGACCTCCTCGATCAGCCCGGCCACGTACTCGGCGGCCCTCCGCTCCCCCTTGGCGTCGCCGCTGCCGTAGTTGGAGGTGTCGATGCGGATGAGGTTGCGGCAGATCTCGACGGTCTCGCCCTCGGGCGACGACGCGGCCGCCGCGGCGGGAACGGTCTGCGGATCGGTCATGGCGGTCCTTCCTGGGGTGCCTGGTGGGCGGGGCCGTGCGCGGGAGGCGCTCAGCGGATGGCGGTGTCGCGGCCCGGGTAGCGCAGCAGCACGAGGCGTCCGGACTCCTCGACCACGAGGACCTCCTCCGTCTCCCCGGGGGAGTCCTCGGGGGCGACCTCGAGGCGGTGCCCGTCCGGGGTGTCGACGGCCTCGCCCTGGACGGCGAGCGTCTCGTAGCGGGAGGTGTCCGGGTGCCAGCGCTCGAGGTAGACGGGGCAGTACCGGGAGTTGCCCTCCGTGGCCCGGTGCACGAAGTTGTGGGACAGCAGCTCGCAGGCGCTGTCCCAGTCGCGCTGGGCCATGGCGTCGACGAAGGCGCGGGTGGTGCCCTCGGGGGTGTCGAGGTCCGGGCCGCACCCGGTGAGCCCCACGGCGGCGGCGGCCAGGCACAGCCCCAGCCGGCTCCGGACGCCGGTGGCGCGGGTGGCGTGGACGGTCATCGGACTCCTCTCCGGGGGTGCGCCCTCAGCCTATCGTTCCCCGCCCCTCGGGCCGGCCGGGGCACGGCCGACGCCGGCGCAGGGGCGCGGCGGGCGGGCGTGGCGGCGGACGGGCGGACCGGCCCGCGAGGACACCCGGCCGCCGCGTACCTCCCGTCCGCAGGGACGAGAACCGCCCACTATAACCACGGGAAAAGGCTCTCCGCGGGATATTCCGTGATGTCGCCGTTATTGTTCCGTGATAGACGAAACAATTTCACACATTTCGTATTTGCAATCGAAATTCCTTAGCCTTTCCCTGGGCGACTTCCCCAGCCCAATCTGTCTCGTCGTCCGGCCGGACGGCGATAGCCCCCCGCCGCGCGGAACCCCCCAATTCTTCCGTGCGCGCAGACAGACCCAGGAAGCAGAAGCACCCATGGCGAAACACCGCTGCGCCCCCGCGCGCCGTTCCGGCCGCATGGCCGCCCTGGCCCTCTCCGCCGGCATCGGCGTCACCACCCTCGCCGGCACGTCGCTGCTGGCCGGTCCGGCGGCCCACGCGGCCGCGCAGGACGTCGTCGCCGTCGACGCGGCCACCCGTCAGGCGGACGCCCAGCTGATCCTCGACGAGATCAACAGCTACCGCGCGTCCCTCGGCGTGAAGCCCCTCAAGTACTCCGCCACGCTGTCCCAGGTGGTGCAGAAGGAGTCCGACCGGCAGGTGGTCGAGGAGAAGTTCTCGCACAGCACCGCCTTCCTCACCGACCCCCGGACCGGGCCCTACACCAGCGCCAACGAGGTCATCGCCCTGGAGCACCACCGGGACGTGCGGGCCCTCGTGAAGTGGTGGAAGTCCTCGGCGGCCCACGACAAGGCGATCAAGGACCCGCGCCACGAGGTGATCGGCATCGGCCTCACCTACGCGGACGGCCGGCTCGAGAACACCGGGCAGCCCTGGCAGGTGCTCTCCACCGTCAACCTCTACGGGTACGCCAACGGAGGCGCCCCCGCGGACGCGTCGACGCGCGTGGACGGAGCTCCGGTGCACAGCTACGAGTCGACACCCGTCCAGACCCCTGCGGGCTACGGCGTGGCCGGCGCGATCGGCTCGAAGTACCACGCCCTGGGCGGTGCCGCGGTCCTCGGACAGCCCGTGATGCCCGAGCGCGGCGGTCTGCGCGGCGGGGGCGCCTATCAGGAGTTCTCCCTGAACGGGCGCAAGACCACCCTGTACTGGAGCCCCGCCACGGGCGCCCACTGGGTCGAGAACCCCACGGCCATCGGGCAGAAGTTCGTGGCGGCCGGACGGGAGAACGGCTACGGCTTCCCGACCACGGAGGAGCGCCGGCTGCCCGACGGCTCCTCCTACCAGGTCTTCTCCCGGGACGGCGTGCTCACCAAGGTGATGTGGACCCGGGCCCACGGGGCGCGCGCGGTCAACGAGACCGGCGCCATCGGCCGCGCCTGGAAGGCGGCGGGCTTCGAGCGGGGCTACGGCTACCCGGTCACCGACCCGATCCGCTACGGGGACACCGTCTACCAGCGCTTCTCCAACGGCTACCGGGTGAACTGGTCCTCGACCACCGGTCAGGTGTGGGTCACCGGGTGGTGACCCCGGCGTCCCGGGGCACGGTCCCCGGGACGCGGCCCGGGGGCCGTGCTCAGTGCTCGAGCACGATCTTGCCGAAGTGCCGGGCGGACTCCATCTCCCGGAACGCGTCGGCGGCCTCCGCGAGGCCGTGCCGCCGGTCGATCACCGGGTGCAGGCCGGTCGCCTCGAGCGCTCGCACGAAGTCGGCCTGGTCCCGCCGGCTGCCCACCAGCAGCCCCTGGAGCCTCGCCTGGCGGGCCATGAGCAGCGCCGTGGGGACGTCGCCCGCCGCACCGGTGAGCACGCCGATCAAGGAGATGTGGCCGCCGACGCGCACGGCCCGGATGGACTGCGCGAGCGTGCCCGGCCCGCCGACCTCGATGACGTGGTCCGCGCCGCGGCCGTCCGTGAGCTCCTGGACCGCGCGTCCCCACTCGGGCGTCTCCCGGTAGTTGAGCACGTGGTCCGCGCCGAGCTGCCGGACGCGGTCGAGCTTGTCGTCGGACGAGGACGTGACCACGACGGTGGCGCCCATGGCCTTGGCGAGCTGCACGGCGAAGACCGAGACGCCGCCGGTGCCCAGGGCCAGGACCACGTCCCCGGCCCGGAGTCCGCCCTCCACCACGAGGGCCCGCCAGGCCGTGACGCCGGCCGTGGTGATGGTCGCCGCCTCGGCGTGCGACCACCCCTGCGGGGCCCGGGTGAACCACGTGGCGGGCCGCACCACCGCCTCCCGGGCGTAGCCGTCGAGCCCGTCGCCGGGGACCCGCCGGAAGTCGCCGTCCACGGGAGGGCCGTCCTGCCACAGCGGGAAGAAGCAGGAGACCACGGCGTCGCCCTCCGCGAACTCCTCGACGCCCTCCCCCACGGCCTCGACGACACCTGCCCCGTCGGCGAGCGGGATCCTCCCGTCCTCGGTGCGCGTCCCGCCCGAGACCACGAGGTAGTCGTGGTAGTTCAGGGAGCTCGCGTGCAGGCGGACGCGGACCTCACCGGGGCCGGGCGCCCCGGGATCGGGCACGTCCTCGAGCACGATCCGGTCGAGGCCGCCGGGGGCGGAGACGGTCAGCTGCTTCACGGGTGGTCCTCCAGGCGGGGCGGGTTCGTCGGTCGCCGCCCACGATAGCCGCCGTGCCCCGACCTGTCATCAGCACGCTTCCTGTTGTTCCGGCCGGACCCGGGCGGTGCCGGTCAGTGGGCCCCCACCGCACGGGCGTGCCGGGCGGCCGCCTCGGCGCCCTGCGTCCAGCGCTCCCCGTGCCCGGGCAGCACGGTGTGCGCCCCGGTGGCGGCCACCGCGTCGAGGGAGTCCAGGGCCACGGCGGAGTCCTTGGTCGCCGCGGCGGCGATGATCTGCGGGCCGGGCCGGCCGGTGTAGGGGTCCAGCGTCACGAGGGCGTCCCCGCTGAGGACGGCCCCCCGGTCGGGCAGGTCCAGGACGCAGTGCCCGTCCGTGTGGCCCGGAGTGTGCACCGCCACGGGCCGGCCGGGGACGGGCAGGGCCGTCCCGGTCTCGAGCGGTCGCACCCCCCGGACGCCCTTGACCGCGAGGGCTCCGGCCGCCGCCATCCGCCCGAGCAGCGGCAGCGACCTCGGGTGCGTGACGGGGTAGAGGAACCGGTTGCGCTCGGGCCGGTACCGGTAGGGGTGGGCGGCCAGGTGTGCGTCTCCCGGATGGCCCAGGACGGGCAGCTGCCACTGCTCCTGGGCGCGGCGGGCGAAGCCCACGTGGTCGAAGTGCGCGTGCGTGAGGACCAGGGCCCTGACCTCGTCGGGGCGCCGGCCCCGCTCCTCGAGCGCCGCGAGCAGCATGGGCCACATGCTCGGCAGGCCGGCGTCCACGAGGGTGACGCCGTCCTCGTCCTCGACCAGGTAGCAGTTGACGTGGGCGTGGGTGATGCGGTGGATGCCGTCGGCCACCTCGGGGGTGAACATGGGTCTCCTCACTCGATCAGGTCATGGCGCAGGTCACACGATCAGTGTGCTGATCATACCCGGTGGTCGACGACACCGGTCGACAACACCGGTCCACGACACCGGCCCGGGAAGGCCGCTGCCGGACGGCGCACCCGGTAGCATGGGTCCCACCACGGCCGCCGTCCACGGATCCCCCCGGTCCGCCCGGAACAGGCCCTGGCCCCCGGCCTGCCCCCCGAAAGGTCCCGCTGTGATCGACCAGCGTCCCGATGCCCTGCCCTCCGTGGAGATCGTCGCCGTCCCCTTCCACCGGTTCCGCCGGCACCGCTGGGCCATGACCTTCGTCCCGGCCGGCGGCGGCAGCCCCGTCCGCCGCACGTTCCCGGACTTCCGGGACGCCGTGGCCGCCGCCCGCGCCCTGGCGCTGGAGCGTCGGGCGCCCGTCGGCGTCTGAGCTCCGCCCGGGCCGACCCCGGCAGACGCTGACCCGCCCGGCCCGCGCCGGGCGTCCGGCGCGTCCGGGAAGCCCGGGCCGGCGTCACTCGGCGAGCGCCTCCACGAGGACGTCGGCGACGGCCTGGCTCGACTGGGGGTTCTGCCCGGTGATCAGGTTGGCGTCGCGGATGACGTGGCTGGACCACGCGGGTCCGGTCTCCACGACGGCTCCCTTCTCCCGCAGCACGGTCTCCAGGAACCAGGGGGTGTTCTCCCCGGTGCCGCCGCCCAGCTCCTCCTCGTTGGTGAAGGCGGTGAGCCGGCGGCCGGCGAAGAGGAACGTCCCGTCGTCCTGGGCGCTGAGCAGCGCTGCGGGGCCGTGGCAGAACGGGGCGATGATCCGGCCGGCGCGGTCCGAGGCGGCCAGGATCCGGCCGAGCGAGGGGTCGTGGACGAGGTCCGCCATCGGGCCGTGCCCGCCGGGCAGCACCACGGCGTCGTAGTCGCTCTCGTCGACGTCGGCCAGGACGCGGGGCGCGGAGAGCTCCGCGTCGATGTCCTGCAGGTAGGCGCGGAGCTCGTCGGCCCGCTCCTGTCCCCCCGCCGAGTCCGGGTCCAGGCTGACCCGGTCCACGGTCGGGCGGCGCCCGCCCGGGGTGGCGAGGTCGACCGTGTGCCCGGCCGCCCGCAGGGTCCGGTGGGCGACGACGAGCTCCTCCGCCCAGAAGCCGGTGGGGTGCTCGGTGCCGTCCCGCATGGTGAGGGAGTCGGCCGCCGAGGCGATCAGCAGAACACGGGCCATGATGGGTTGCTCCTCAACTGGTGTCGGTCCGGCGCGAACTGGTGTCCGTCCGGAGCGGTCGGGGCCGGGGCGGTCAGCCCGCGGCGGTGAGCTCCTCGTCCGTGGCGTCGTCGAGCTCGAGCTCCGCGGCGCCCATGTTCTCCTCGAGGTGCTCGAGGGAGGCGGTGCCGGGGATGGGCATGACCACCGGCGAGCGCCGGAGCAGCCAGGCGAGGGCGACCTGGGCGGTGGTGGCGCCGAGCCGCTGGGCGGCCCGGTCGACGGGCCCGCCCGGGCGGGCCAGTTCCCCGGCGGAGATCGGGGCCCAGGGGATGAAGCCGATGCCGTGCTCCGTGGCGTGGTCCAGGACGTCCTGGGAGGTGCGGTCGGTGAGGTTGTAGCGGTTCTGCACCGTGGAGACGGTGAAGTGCCGTCCGGCGCTCCGGAGCTGCTCCACGGTGACCTCGGACAGGCCCAGGGCCCTGACCTTGCCCTCCTGCTGGAGCTCCCGCAGCACGCCGAACTGCTCCTCGGCCGGGACGGCCGGGTCCACGCGGTGCAGCTGGAGCAGGTCGAGGGCGTCCACCTTCAGCTTGCGCAGGCTCAGCTCGGTCTGCTGGCGGAGGTATTCGGGCCGCCCGAGCGGGGTCCACTGCCCGGGTCCGGTGCGGGCGAAGCCCACCTTGGTGGCGATGCGCACGCCCGAGGGGTAGGGGTGGAGGGCCTCGGCGATGATCTGCTCGCTGACGTCGGGGCCGTAGGCGTCGGCGGTGTCGATGAAGTCGACGCCGAGCTCCACGGCCCGGCGCACCACGCGCACGGCGTTCGCACGGTCGGCGGGCTCCCCCCACACGCCCTCCCCGACGATGCGCATGGCACCGAAGCCGAGCCGGTGGACGGTCCCGAGGTCCCGGAGCTCGATGGTGCGGGGCACGGTGCGGGCGGTGGTCCGGGTGTTTTCCGTCATGCGAGCCGCAACGAGTCCGCCCGCGGGCTTATTCCGCCCGGCGGGCCGGGGAGGTCGATAGGCTGACGGGGATTCCGGCACGACCGAGGAGGCCTCCGTGGACCAGGACACCGGCGAGCACGACGGCGAGCGCGGCGAGCAGCGCTCCGGGCGGCGCACCGTGGTGATCACAGGGGCCAGCGACGGCATCGGTGCCGCCGCCGCCCGCGAGCTGACGCGGCGGGGGCACGACGTCGTCGTGGTCGGCCGCTCGGAGGAGAAGACCGCGGCGGTGGCCGGCCCCCTCGGGGTCCGCCACTTCACCGCCGACTTCGCGCGGCTCGACGACGTGCGCCGGCTGGTCCGGGAGCTGCAGGAGTCCGTCCCGCGGATCGACGTGCTGGTCAACAACGCCGGGGGGATCTTCGACCGCCGCGAGCTGACGCCCGACGGGCACGAGCGGACGTGGCAGGTCAACCACCTGGCGCCCTACCTGCTCACCCGGCTGCTGCTCGACGGCCTCCTGGCGCACGGCGCGGCGGTGGTCAGCACCTCCAGTGTCGCGGCCCGGATCGGCCGGCTCTCGCCGGAGACCCTCGTGGACGGCCGGCGCTGGAGCCCGCAGCGGGCCTACGCGGACACCAAGCTCGCCAACCTCCTCTTCACCCGCGGACTCGACCGCCGGTACGGGGAGCAGGGGCTGGCCGCCGCGGCCTTCCACCCCGGCGGCGTGGCGACGAACTTCGCCTCGGGCACGAGCACCGCCCTGCGGTTCCTGTACAGCACGCGCCCGGGCCGCCGGCTGATGCGGACCCCCGAGCAGGGCGCGGAGACCCTCGTCTGGCTGGCCGACGGCGCCGCCGGTCGGGACTGGCGCTCCGGGGGCTACTACGAGAACAGGAGCCCGGCCCGCGCCCCGTCCCGGGCGGCCGACGACGCGCTCGCGGACGCCCTGTGGCAGCGCAGCGCCGAGCTCGTGGGGCTCACCCCGGGGCGTCCGGCCGGCTGAGCACCAGGGCGTCGACCTTCGCCCAGAGCTGCTCGACCGTCCCGTCGTTGACGAGGGTCGCGGTGATCCAGCGCGGGTCGATGCCGGCCTCCGACGGGTGCGGATCCTCCGCGGCGGACGCCCCGGGGCGCACCACGTGCACCACCCGGCCGCCCTCGGCCGTGATGGCGGCGGCCTCGACGTCGAAGCGCACGTCCGTGAACACGACCGGCCCGGCCAGCCGCCGTGCCGTCTCCAGGCCGCGGTCCGCCCAGACCGTCTCCCCGAAGACGGCCTTGCCGGCCTCGTTGCCGACCTTCTGCAGCAGCGTCCGGATCTCCCGGTGCACCGGGTCCCGCGCCTCGTCCTTGAGCAGGCCCCAGTTCCCGCCCGCCTCCGCCAGCACGGTGCCGAGCCGCAGCGGCCTGCCGTCCCGGACGCCCACGAGGGGGTCGAGCTCGGCGAGGAACAGCCGCAGCGGGTCGGCGAAGGCCACCCGGGCGTAGCCGTGGGCGGCCACGAGGCGGTCACCGCACGTGTCCTTGCCCGACTGCTTGCGCCCGTGCAGCCCGATCAGCCGCGGACGGGGGTCCGGTCCCTGCGCCATGACGGGCCTCCTCCGCTCGTGCTCGCTAGCGCTCCAGCGTACGGACGGAGGGGCGGGCGCGCACCGGTGCCGCGTGCGCCGGCTCCCTCGTGCCCCCGGCGACCCGGAGGTCCGCGCAGGAACTGGCCGAAAGGCCATGTGCGATCGAGAACGCCCTCGATAGAGTGAGCCCGGGCCGGGCACCCCCCGCCGGGCCCGGGCACCCACCCATTCCCCGGAAGGAACTGTCATGATCAGACTGGTCGGCGAGTTCGACGCGTTCTTCAACCCCAACTTCACGGCCATCCTCGGCATGTTCTTCGACCTGGTCCGCGCGGTGCTGCTCGGCGGCTGAGCCCCGGTCCACCACGCCCCGTCGGCGCCGCCGGACCTGCTCCGGCGGCGCCGACGTCGTCCCGGGCCGGGCGGCGACGTCGACCCGCGCCCTCGGCCGGGGCCGCGGCGGGCCGGGCGACGACGGCGGTGCGACCGCCGGCCCGCGCCGTGGGGCGGGCCCGGGAGTTCCCCGGGGTCTGCGCCGACTGCTACGTTCTGCGCATCAGGCACCCGGCGGAGCGGCCGCCACCGGTGCCCCGGCCCCGAGGAGGCTCTGGTGAGCCAGCACCACCACGTCGGCGGCGCCACCGGCATCGGCACCCGAGCCGTCGTCGTCCGCGGCGACCCGACCCTGCGCACCGAGCGGCGCACCGTCGTCGACGAGACCGACCGGACCGTCACGGTCGACGACGGCACCCGCTTCGCCAAGGCGACGGGTCTCGAACGACGTGCCCCGGAGCCCGGCCCCGGTGAGCACGGGAGCGCGCCCGCCCCGACCCGCCTCGTCACCGAGGGACACCCCGAGTTCGAGCGGCTGTGGGCGGACGCGGGGCTCAGCGCCTTCACCGACTCCGACCACGCCGCCTACGTCGAGGGGCTGATCGCGTCCAACCGGCTGGCCCGGCGCGGCGACGTGCACGCCCACTACGACGTGGCCGCCATCATCGACGAGCTCGCCGCCCTGCACCCCGACCTCGAGGCCATCCCCGAGGACCTGTTCTGGGCGGTCGTCGACCGGCACGGCCGCGAGGAGGACCGGGACACCACCCCGTGACACCGTCGCCGGGACCTCCCGCCCGGCTCAGCGCAGGCGCCCGCCGGAGCGGCGGAGGTAGCAGCCCGCGCACATCGACTCGTAGGACACCGCGACGCCGTCGATGGCCACCTGGTCGCCCTCGAAGACGGGCTCCCCGTCCACGGTCCGGGCGTTGAACATCGCCTTGGACCCGCAGCGGCAGATCGTGCGCAGCTCCTCGACGGTGTGGGCCACGGCCAGCAGGCGGGCCGCGCCGGGGAACGCCTCCGTGCGGAAGTCCGTGCGCAGCCCGTAGGCGAGCACCGGCACGCCGTCCAGCACCGCGATGCGCAGCAGGTCGTCGACCTGCGCCGGGGTGAGGAACTGCGCCTCGTCGACCAGCAGGCAGTGCACCGGCCCGAACTGCTGCACGGTGGCCCGGAAGCGCCCGCGCACGGCGTCGTCCGGAGCCAGGAGCAGGTCGACCCGCCGCGACTCCCCCAGCCGAGAGACCACGGTGTCCGCGCCCTTCGAGTCGACCGCCGGCTTGGCGACGAGGACCTTCTGGTCCCGCTCCTCGTAGTTGTGCGCGGCCTGGATCAGCACCGTGGACTTCCCGGAGTTCATGGCCCCGTGACGGAAGTAGAGCTTCGCCATCAGCGTGCTCCGGCGGGACGGGAGGCGGGGGTGGTCATGCGGGTGCTCCTGGGGTCGTGCCGGGTGTTCGGTGGGCGGCGGGCAGCGCCGTGCGTGCCGGTGAACACCCTACGTCGGCCCCGCGCGGTGGCCGGCACCGCCGGGGGATCCCGCTAGCCTGGAGCCCATGGGCTGGCACATCGGCACCTCCGGGTGGAGCTACGACTACTGGGAGCACGTCCTCTACCCCCCGGGCACTCCCCCGGCGAAGCGCCTGGAGCTCTACACCCGGGCCTTCGCCACCGTGGAGCTCAACGCGAGCTTCTACCGGTGGCCGCGCAGCGCCACCTTCGCCGGCTGGAACCGGCGGCTGCCGGAGGGCTTCCGGATGACGGTCAAGGCTCCCCGCGGACTGACGCACGCGAAGAAGCTCTACGCGCCCGAGACCTGGAGCCGGCGGATCTCGGAGTCCTGGCACGAGCTGCGGGACCGGCGCGGGGTGCTGCTCGTCCAGCTCCCGCCGGCGCAGGCCCGCGACGACGCGCGGCTCGACTGGTTCCTGGCCGGTCTGCCCGGCTGGCTCCCGGTCGCGGTCGAGTTCCGCCACGACAGCTGGGTGCACCCGGAGGTGTTCGAGCTCCTCCGGCGCCACGGGGCGGCCTACTGCGTGCTCAGCGGGGCCGGGCTGCCCTGCGTCCTGGAGGCCACGGCCCCGTTCGTCTACGTCCGCTTCCACGGCCCGGACCACCACCACCTCTACGCGGGCTCCTACTCGGACGAGGACCTGGCGTGGTGGGCGGAGCGGATCCGGGAGTGGGACCGCGACGGCCGCGAGGTGTACGCGTACTTCAACAACGACGGCGACGGCCACGCCGTGCGCAACGCCCTGACGCTGCGCGGGCTGCTCGACGGCGGCTGAGGAGCGGTCCGTGCCGGGTGCCCGGGCCGGAGCGCCCCGGCACGCACCGGCCGGGCATAGGATCGGGCCATCACCGTCGAGCAGGACAGGAGCCGGAGATGGACCGCTACCAGGAGCCCGCGGACCGCAACGAGGCCTACGCGGAGACGAGCCAGGAGAGGCTGGGCGTCCGCGACGAGGACTGGCTGACCGCCACCACGGACGAGAACAACAGGCGCGAGGGTGCCCGGCCCCAGGATGCGGGGGACGACGTCGTGCCCCCGGAGGACCCGGAGGACGGTCGCCCCGAGGACGACCGGTAGCCGCCGTCCCGGTTTGCACTGCCCCGGCGACGTCTTCCACCATGGAAGGCCTGCCTCCGGCACCGGGAGGCGGAACGTGTTGAAGGCCCGGACCCTGCGCTCAGCGGAGGGGCCGGGCCTTCGCAGTGCTCGGGGCGGCTCGGGACCCGCCGGTCATCGGGTGTGCACGTACAGATCGCGCAGCAGGGCGATCTCCGCGCCGTGGTGGATCAGCTCGCGGTTGACGTGCAGGACCAGCGCGAGCATCGGCAGGTCCGCGTAGGGGCCCTCCTGCGGTCCGCAGGGGAGGGCCAGGTCCGCCTCCGACAGCGCGTGCACCCCGGAGGTCCACCGGTCGAACTCCCGGTCGAGCTGGGCCAGCGCCTCGTGGGCGGTGCCGGCGTACGCCCAGGACTGGTAGGAGGCCTCCGGGCCGGCGAAGTGCCCGTGGCTGCGCACCGCGAGGACGCCGACCACGACGTGCGCCAGCCGCCAGGCGATGGTCGTGAACGGCGCGGGCACCGGTTCGGGATGGGCGAAGTCCAGCACGAGATCCCCGCCGCCCGTCTGCAGGGGCGTGCGCCGCTGCGTCCGGGGGTGGACCGTCCACGCGGTCCCGCCGGTGGGGTCGAAGAAGTACTCCTCGTCGGTGAGCCCGGCGAGACGGGGGCGCAGCTGGCCGGCCCAGTGCCGGTCGATCTGGTCGGCCGCGCAGGCGGCGACGTCGAGTTCGGTCATGGCGATTCCTCTCCGTTCGGGGCGGCGCCCGCGGCTACGGCAGGTCGCTGTAGCCGACCTCGTACTCGGTCACGTCCAGGACGCGCGAGCCCGAGGTGGCGGCGGCACGCTCCCGGATCCGTTCCACGGTCTGCCGGGTGGCGGCCAGGGCCGCTGCGTCCGCCCAGAAGGTGATCGAGACGGACCGGCCGGTGGTCCGCTCCACCAGGCTCAGGGATCCTCGGTACCCGTGCAGCGCCTGGATGCCCGGAAGGACCTCGGAGCGCAGCGCGTCCAGGCCGGAGTCGTAGTCCTCCGGATAGGCACCCTCGTAGGTGCTGACCCGTGCGTACATCGTCGACCTCCTCCCGCCGGTGCGGACAGGATACGCACCGGGCGGGGCCGGGCACCACCGGTCCCCGGCACGGGCGGCGTGGGCACGCGCCGGCGCTCCCGGGCCCTGCACGTCGGCTCAGGTTCCGTCCGGTGTCCCGCGGGAGACGCCGGGGGCGAAGACGGCCAGCAGCTCCCCGACCTCGTGGGCGGCCGTGGCCGGGTGGCGGAAGTGCCGGTGGACGTCGAGGGTGTAGTGGCTGCGCCGGCCCACCCTGTGCCGGGTGAGGTACCCGGCGTCCTCCAGGTCCTTGAGGATGGTCAGGGTGGCCCGCGTGGTGATGCCCACCTGGGCGGCGATCTCGCTCACCCGCACGTCCTGGGACTGGGCCACGGCCAGCAGGACGTGGCCGTGGTTGGTGAGGAACGTCCACGGCGGGCGCCCCGCCACCGGCCCTCCGGATCCGTCCGGGGCGGGAGGCGGGCTCGCGGCCGCACCGGGGTGGGAGCTGGAGGGCACGGTCGTGGATCCTTCCCGTCGGGAATGCCGATTCTACGACCCGGACGCCGGCGGGAGCCGATCCGGGTCAGAGCTCGGCCAGCCCGCGGGAGCGTGCCGGGCGGCGCACGGTGACCAGGGCCGCCGCGCCGGCCGCCACGAGCAGGACCTCGGCGCCGTGCCGGACCGTGGGCAGCGGCAGTCCCGCCGGGGTGACGACCACCGCGGCACCGGCCCGGCCGGCCGCATGGGCCAGGGCGATGGCCCGCCCCTGACGGGCACGGCGGAAGGCACAGGACCGGTGCCACACGACCTGGACCCGGGCGGGGACCCCGGCGGCGTCCAGGACCGGGCGAGTGCGGGCGGCGACGGCCTCGGCCTCGCGCAGCGCCTCCCGGTGCACCCGGGCGGCGATGACGGCGTCGGCGCTGAAGGCCGAGCGCAGCATCGGCACCAGCAGCAGCAGCAGCGGGCGGCCCTGCTCGGCGGCGATCCTCGCGGCGCAGCGGGCCACCGTGACGGACTCGGGGCCGTCGGTGACCACCGCGGCCACGGGACGGCGGGGAGCAAGGGCGGTCATCGGAGGTCTCCTTCGTGACGGCGGGCGGGCTCGGGGTCCTCCCGGAGCCCGGTGGCGGTTCCCGCGCGGCGGGCGGACCGGACCGGCTCCAGGGCGGCGTCCTCGGCCTCGGTGGCGACCCGGAACGGGGGCTCGGCCGGGGCCGGCAGCTCCCGGCGTCCCTGTCCCCGCGTGGCCCGCAGGCTGAGGACGATCGAGACCGTGATGATCGTGGCGACCACGGCCAGGGAGACCGGCGTGGGGACGTAGAACAGGTCGATCTTCAGCAGCATCTTGGCCCCCACCCAGATCAGGACCAGGGCCAGGCCGACCTTCAGGTGCACGAAGCGGTGCATGAGGTCCGCCAGCAGGAAGTACATCGCCCGCAGTCCCAGGATCGCGAAGGCGTTGGCGGTGAAGACGAGGAACACCTCGTCGGTGACGGCGAAGATCGCCGGGATCGAGTCGACGGCGAAGACGACGTCGGTGGTCTCGATCAGCACGAGCACCGCGAGCAGCGGGGTGGCCAGCAGAACCCCGTCCTTCCGGACCAGCAGCCTCTGCCCGTGGTAGACGTCGGTCATCGGCACGAAGCGCCGGAAGCCGCGCAGCACCATCGAATGCTCGGGATCCAGGTGCTCGTTGCGCTGACGGATCATCCGGTACCCGGTGTAGAGCAGGAACGCGGCGAAGACGTAGAGGATCCAGGAGAAGTTCTGGATCAGCACCGCCCCGGCGGCGATGAACACCCCGCGGAACACCAGGGCGCCGAGCACGCCGAGGAACAGCACCCGGTGCTGGAACTCACGGGGAACGGCGAAGTAGCTGAAGACGATCGCCCAGACGAAGACGTTGTCCACCGCCAGGGACTTCTCGATGAGGTATCCGGAGAAGTACTGCTGGCCGTACTCCGCGCCCCACACCTGCCAGACGACGGCGCCGAAGGCCACGCCGAAGGCCACCCACACCCCCGACCACACGGCAGCCTCACGCACGCCGATGACATGAGCGCGGCGGTGGGCGAACAGGTCGACCGCGAGCATCACCACGATGAAGCCCAGCACCGCGGCCCAGATCCAGAACGGGACATCCATGACGACAACCTTCCGATCGATCCGATCGGAGGTCTCTCCCGGCCCGGCACGGGCCCGTTCCGCCGGACCCTCAGGGCCGTAGTGACGACGGAACGCTGGTGGGATACTCCCCTCCCTGCACTAACCAGTGAAGCACACTTCACCTTTTTGCGGCAAGGGGCGCATCGGTACCCGCTCCGTCCACAAGGATCGGCCGGCCGGGATCCGGGTGTCGGCGGGGATCGTCCAGCTCGTCGTCATCACGGTGCCGCCGGACGGCCGGGCCCGCTCTGCCGGTGGGCTTCGTGGACCGGCTGCCCTCGGTCGGGACCGAGGACGATGCGGGAGGCTCAGAGCAGCGGCACCAGTCCGCTCCGCAGCAGGGGCAGCCCGCGCAGGCCGAGGTACCTCTCGATCGTGGTGACCGACGGCGCGGTCAGGTCCTCCTCCGCCTCCCACAGCGCGTCGCACTCGTCGCAGACCTGCACGACCTCTCCGGTGGCCTCCACCCGGTAGCGGGCCACCGTGCCGTACTCGCAGTCCGGGCACTCGTCGGTCTCCACGGCAGCTCCTCTGCTCACGCTCCCCGGCACGGCGCCGGGCGCTCATCGGATCGACGCGAGGACCCCGCCGCGCTGGGGCCAGCGCTCACGAGGTCCTCGGGTGATCAGATTGTGCACCCCCGGGGCCGGTGCGCGGAAGGGCTGCCGCGCACCCGCCGCAGCTCACGAGGGCAGGGCCAGGAAGGCCCCCACATCGGTCGGCAGCCGGCGGACCAGCTGCGTGGACAGGTGACCCCGGCGCGGGTAGAGCACCAGGTGTCCGCGCGGAGCCCGGGCGGCGGTCTCGTGCAACAGCTGCGGGGTGTAGAACCGGTCGCGCGCACCGTCCACGACCAGCAGCGGGCAGCCCAGTGCGGACATCCGGTCCCCGACGTCGAAGGCGTCCTCGGCGTCGATCGTCGTCAGCAGGTCCGGGTCGCCGCTGCCGAGCACGCGGACCCCGAGCAGCCACCCGAGGACGCCCAGCGCCCGGGACGTCGGTGCGGTGGCCCCCATGGTCGCCATGGTCAGTGCCCCGGCGCGCCGGACCTCCCCGCGCCGCAGGGACCGGGCGACCTCCTGCTGCACCCACCGCCCGCGCGGGCCCAGCCGGTGAGCGCCGGAGACGAGCACCAGCCGGCGCACCAGGCCGGGGTGGTCCAAGGCCAGCTGCAGGGCCACGCTGGCGCCGGTGGAGACCCCTACCACGTCGACCCCGCCCGTCTCCTCCGTGAACTGCTCCTGCAGGACCGCGGCGTAGTCCCCGGCGATCCCGGCCATGGTCGCCCCGGCCGGAAGCCGGTGCCGCCGGTTGATCCACCACACGGTGCGATCGGCGGGCAGGATGCGCAGCTGGGCGAGCTGCGCCGTCAGCTCCGCGCCCTCGGGCAGCCGGTGGTGGGCACTGAGCCCGGGAAGGAGCACCACCGCAGGGCCGGAGCCGACGCGCAGGAACGGCAGGCCCGGACCCAGGTATCCGCGGTCGGTCACGGTCCGGGCCATCTCAACCGGTCCTGGAGGGTCCGAGGGACGCCGACCGCACCGGGAACGTCCTCCGGACTCCGGCCGCCGGCGCGTCGCGTTGGGTGGGAGCTGCAGTCATGCCCCCAGTGTCCCGGGGCGGCGAGGCCGCCGCCAGAGCAGAACGGTTCGTGTCGTGCCCGACCCGGGGAACTGCGCCGAGAACGGACCCGAGGACCCGTCGTGGTGCACGGCGGTCGTGAAGCCGACCACCGTCGCCGCGGGGAAACCCGCTGCCCCGGCGGCTGCCGGGAGGAGCGGCCGGCGGCTGTTACGGTTCCACCAGCAGGCACCGGGCGAAGACGTCGCCCCCGCCTCCGACGCCACGAGGAGCACCCCGGCTGATGGACGAACGGCGGAGACTCAACCAGGGCGGCGCCGTGTACCCCGGTGCCCGGGCGGTGGTCGTCCCCGCCCGCACCGGAGCCACCGGTGAACCCACCACCCGCCGTGCGGTCGTGGCCGCCGACCGGAAGAGCTTCACCCTCGACGACGGGCAGGTCTACGAACGGCTCTCCGGGGCACTGTGGTCCCAGCGCTACTCCCTGGACATCGGCACCCTGCTGGTCCGCCAGGCCTGCACCGAGGGTGCGGCCCTGTTCGACAGCCTCTGGCGCTCGGCCACGGACCCGTCGCCGCGCACCGCGGCCGAGATCGCGCAGGCCCAGGACCAGGTGGTCCTCGAGGCACTGCGCGCCCGGCACCGGGTCCCGCCGTGGGCGAGGGCGGACTTCTACTACGACACGGCACGGGCCCGGGACGCGCTGGCCGGGCTGAGCGCGGACTTCACCCGGATCCCCGACGAGAAGTTCTGGGCCGTGGTGGAGCACCACCGCCGCACGCCCGCCGAGATCGCCGGCCTCACCCGGCCGGTGGGCCCGGACTGCCTCACCGCCGAGCACGGCACCTGCCGGCGGTGCCGGCCCGTGCACGTGTGGGCCTGGGTCGCCGAGCGCCGCTGGAGCCACCACGGCGGGGACCCGGCGGTGACCTACGACGTCGGGGCGATCCTCACCGCGCTGGAGCGCATCGACCCCGGGTACCAGCACACCCCGGGCCGTGTCCTCGACCGCGTCCTCGACGAACAGCACCGCGCGGAGCAGGGCGAATCCGGGTGAGCCCGGGACCGGCGGAGCGGCCCGCCGCGGTACGGAAACCAGCCGCCCGGAGCGGTCCGGCACGTAGGATCGGGCCAGTGGCTGCACCCGCGCGCCCGGTGCTGCCTGCTCGGCCTCCGGCCCCACCGACGAGAGGACGTCCCATGCGCCGCCCCCTTCCTGCTCTCCTGGCTCTCTCCGCCCTGGCGCTGACCGGCTGCGGGCCGACCGCCGCGGACATCCAGGCGATGGTGGACGGCAACACCGCCTACGACGACGCGCTGGCACTGCGCGAGGACGTCGTCGACGCCGGTGTGGAGTGCCCGGGCACGGACCAGCTGCGCGCCCCGGCCGATGCGTCGACCACCTTCCTCGACTGCGCCAACGGCGTCATGGCGATGGCCGTCGCGGGGTCCGAGGAGAGCATGGACCAGCTGCTGGGCCTCCTCCGGGACGAGCAGAACGCCTCGATCCTGCACGCGGGCAACTGGATCGTCATCTCGAGGGACGCGGCGCCGCTGGAGCAGCTGCAGGACGAGCTCGGCGGGCAGATCAGCACGAACCCCTGAGCGCTCGCGCTGGCGCCCCGGGCCACCGGATGCCTGCCGGCAGAAGGCGGCCAGCCCCGTCGCCGACAGGATCGTGCGTCCTGTCGGCGACGGGACTGTCGCCGCCGGCCGCACCGAGGACCCGTACGGGCTGAAGCGGCGCTGAATCCCCAGCCGGATCCGAGCGAGCCCTCAGCATCCGGTGCCACGATCGTGTGGCGTCGCAAACCGTGACGCGCCGCACACCTCGAGGATCATGGGCTCCCCCACTCTGACCCCCACTCCCCGCACCGGTTCCCACGGCGTCTCCCGCACGGGCCACCGGGCCTCTCCGCACACCCGTCCGCCCGGCATCGGAGTCGGCGCCTCCCCGCAGGTGCTGCCTGCGGTGCAGGCCACGACGCTGTCGCGCTACCGGGTGCGCGCGGACCGGCCGAGCCTGAGTCTGCGCGCCGGTGAGCTGGTGCTGTGCGCGGTCTACGAGCCGACCGTGCTCGGCATGGTCGTCCTGGTCCGGTACGAGTCCGACGGCTACGCACCGGGCGCGCTGCTGGCGGCCCGCGACCTCGCCCTCGTCGAGCACACCCGGATGCGCGCCGAGCCCGTGGCGTGGTCGGTGCCGGGTGTGCGCGGCTGACCCGTTCCTGCCCCGGGCGGACCGCACACCGTCGGTCCGGGCCCGCGAACAGCCGCCGGGGTGCACGAGCCGGCCGATCGCACCACGGTCACCGTGACCGAGGAGCCGGCCGAGGCACCGGCAGCCGTCGAGGGACCGTGCGAGCGTTGCCGACCTCGACCACGGTCGGCCTGCCTCCGGCACGGGAGACCGAACATGGTGGAGGCCCGTGCCCCTGATCGGGGTCCAGCCCTCCCCTGCCCCACCCCCGAAGCGGGGCATTCCCCTTCACACACAGATCTGGTGGACTGGTCGCGGATGGCGACGCGACCGGATGGGATGCGGCAGGCATGAAGGGCACGACGAAGCAGACGATCGGCACCGTGGTGCTGACCACGGGAGTCCTCACCGTGTTCAACTCCTTCGAGCTCCACACGGTGGGCCCGTTCTGGTTGGGCGGTTCGGTCACTGTCGCCGGCGTGCTGATCGCCGTGCTGGGGTGGAAGCTGATCTCCCGCGGGCGCGGTGACGTGGCCCTGGCAGACAGGCAGCGCAATGACGCGGACGTCGCCCGGCACCAGGCGTACTCGGCCGGTGGGACCGCACCCGGCCAGGGGCGGGGCGACGAGGAGGCCGGATCCGCCGAGACGGACTCCTCGCTCGAGGAACCGCCGGAGTCGCGGTAGCGGCTCGGAGCTGCTCGACCCCCAGCCGGCGCACGACGGTCCGGGTCCCCGGATCCGTCGCCTCCGCGCCGGTGCACCGACGTGGGGCTGTGCGGGCCGCCGGATCGCTTCCCGGCCGGGCCGCCACGGAGCCGTCCGCGGGCCTCCGGGGTTCAGTCCCCGGCCATCAGGAAGCCGCCGGCAGCCAGGAACAGCGCGGCCGAGACGGCCAAGAACCCGGCAGCGGCCCGGCGGTACCGGCCCTTGGGCATCGTGCCGCTTCCCCCGACCAGTCCCCGGGCCAGGAAGGCCAGGCCGGCGAACAGGAACCCGAGAGCGACCAAGTTGAGCTTCAGCGACGTCGGCATCAGCGGATCTTCGCTGTGGTCGCGCCCGTCTCCGCCATGTCGCCAGCGTAACGAAATGCGAGCGCGAGCCCAGGCAGCTCGTCAGGCGGTCCGTGCGTCAGGTGGGCTGCCGCAGCGCGGGCTGCTCTCCGGCAGGTCGGTCCGCCCGAGTTCCTCGAGGACCTCCTCGATGCCGCAGCGCACCGGCGCTACGCTCGCCCCATGTGCTCCCCCAGCATCACGATCCGGCCCGCCGCCTGCGACGACTACGAAGCGGCCGCCGAACTCAACCGGCAGGTCGCCCCGCACCGGGATCTGACCCGGGAGCAGTTCGAGCGGTGGCTGGGCACCACCACGGTCGCGGAGACCGGCCGGGGCGAGATCGTCGGGCTGTGCCACGGCAACCACTCCTCGGCCACCTGGCAGAGCTTCGTCGTGACGCCGGAGCCGCCCGCCGAGTGGCGGTGCAGCTACCTCGACACCCTCGTCGTCGCCCACCAGCACCGCGACCACGGCATCGGCGCCGCCCTGCTGGAGCGCTTCCTGGACGCCGCGCGGGCGGCCGGCAACACCTGGGTCGTGCTCCGCCCCGCATCCCCCGATCCCGTCCACGGAGTCGAGGAGCTGCTGGTCTTCTACGGGGCCGCCGGTTTCGTCCCGCTCCAGCACCGGCTCGCCCACGGCCTCACGCGCGCGCTCGTGCTCGGCCGGGCCCTGGTCGAGCACCCCGGACACACCATCGAGCCGCTGCAGGTCACCGCCACGGTCCCCGGCCGCTGACCCGCCCACCACATCCTGAGTGCGTGCACCCGGCCGTGACGCCGGACCCCCGTCCTGTGCCCCGGACCGCCGTGACCGACAGCCCGGTCCTCCACGTCCAGCAGGACGCGCGGCCGGACCTGTTCCGGCGCGGCGCCGCGCTGGTCGGACCGGTCTTCGCCGCGGTCGTCGTCGCGGTCCTGATCGGCGTGCCGATCCTGCTGACGGTGGCGTTCTGGAGCCCCTGGATGCTGTTCACACGGATCTTCGTCGCGGCCGGCCTCCTGCCGCTGGTGACAACGGTGCGGGCTGTGCGGAAGGGGGCCTGGCACCCTCCACCGCTCCAGCGACGTGCTGCGCGAGGTCGGCATCGGGACGACCGCGTCGGAAGTCCGGTTCCCGGTGGTTCCCCGGCGACGCCCGGACTCCGCCCCGACCCGGCAGTCCGGGGCGTTGCCGCATCCGGGGCCGGTTCCGCGCACTGGGGCGTCGAGGAGTCAGCTGCGTGGGCGCGGCCGGCTCACCGGTCCCGCTCCGGCCCGAACAGCGGTCCCACCGCTTGGTCCGGATCGGGAGCGCTCCGCACGCTCGCCGATCGGAAGGCCCCCATGGGTGACAACGCCGCCATCGAGACGATCTTCGGGCTCGTCCTCCTGATCCCGTGCGTGATCGGCCCGGGCCTGGTCGTCGCGCTGGTCGCCACATCGGTCCTCGCCCTGGTGCAACCGGGTCGGTTTCCTGCACCCTGAACCCACGAGCCCTCGAAGGAGTCGACATGCTGCCCCTGATGCCCGCAGAAGCACTCGACAGCCCGCCCCCGTTCGGTCTCGTGCTGGGGATCCTCGGCCTGGCTGTCGCCGCGGTGTGCGTGGCGGCTCTCCTGCGTCTCTACCGCCCGAAGCATCTCGACCAGCGCACCGGCACCGACGGCGGAACGGCCGCTGGGGGCTCCACCGCGGGATTCTGGGGCTACGGCGGCGGGGATTCCGGAAGAGGATTCGACGGCGGCGGGGGTGTGGGCGGTGGCGAGTGCTGACGCCGACCCACCGAGAGGCTGCGCCTGACGGTCACCCTCACCGCTGTCGAGTGGCCGGCCGTGGTTGCCTCTCCTTCGGGCCTCCGACGCTGACGATCATCCAGCTCGTCGTCGAGACTCCGATCCTGCGGCGGGAACCCGTCACCGGCAGGCGGCGAATCGCCGCGACCGTGCTGCCGGTGCTGCGGGGTCACCCGGTGACCGAGGCCCGCGTCCGTGCCGCCCGGTGGACCTTGACGGCGTGCTCACCGCCGCCGCGCCCATCGTGCTCCCCGAGACCGCTGATGGGGTGCAGGGGTTCATCATGATCGCCGGGCTCGGGATCGGTGCGGCTCTCTGGGCGTTCACCGGAACGCTGCCCCGGATCGCCGCCGGCGTCGGCCTCGGTTCCGGCCTCGGACTCCTCCCGGGCAGGCGCCGGGCGCGCATCCGGGGTCCGGCACCGCCCCCGGGAACTCCATGGCAAAGCCACTGCGCCGCGGACCCGCAGCGCGGGTGCTGACCGAGGGGGAGCGCGAGTCCAGCCTGTCCGCCGCCGACTGGTTCAACGGCACCCGGATGGCCGAAGGCAGGACCGACCGCGCCGGGGCACTGAAGCACATGCGAGAGACCATCGGCGGCTTCCCGCCCGAGCGATACGAGACGCAGCTGGACGCCGCCCTGGCCTGCTGCGACGCCCTGATCGACGAAGGCATCCGCAGACGAAGGCATCCGCAGGGGCCCCGGGTCCTGGACCCACGAGCTGAACATGGCCCGGCTGCGGGCCGCTCATCCCGGTTCCCGTGACCGGGCGTCGAGGGAAGCCCTGGACCGGAGCCACCTCGTCCACCGCTGATGCGCTCGGCCCCTGCGGCGTCCCTGGAGACGTTCTGCGGACGCGCGGACGGATCTACGATCTGTGCCACGGACATCGTCCCGGAGCTGAAGGAGGATTCACCATGACCGCCTACGACGCCCTGCTGGCCTTCCTGCGCGAGCACCTGGAGCGCGACTGCGGCGGTGACGTCCACGTGCTGCGGAGCAGCGTGGCCACCGCGATCGAGGAGCTGGAGCAGGGCACCGACACCCTCTACGCCCTGGTCGTGGCCTGGGGCCAGGACGCCGGGCCAGGATACGAGGGCCCGACCCGCTGGAAGGTCGTGGAGAGCGAGACCGGTGACGGACCGGTCTTCGCCTCGGGCTCCGTCACGGGCTTCACCGGGGCCGACGAAGGCCGGGCCAGGATCGTCCGGGCTGTTCGGGAGCACGGATTCGAACCGGTCGGCGCGTTCTTGTACGGGATCGTGCCCGGAAGCAGCGTGGCGATGGTCCGCCGGCGTCCGCGCTGACACCGGCCCGGGCCGCGACAGGATTCCAGGAGAGGCACGGGCATGGTCGCTGTGACGAAGTGGGTGACGGCCGGGTCCTCGACCGCGGTACTGGCCGGCGGGTTGATGCTGGGCGGCCCGGCGGCGGTCGCCGCCACGGACGACCCGGCCTGCGTGCAGACGTCAGGGCGCTTCACCGAGGCGCTGGGCGCCTACGGCATCACCGTGGCATCGGTGGTGGAGCTGGAGGAGACCTCCGCGGCCGCCGCGGACGCCCACACCCGGTCGGAGGCGCTGCGCGAGGCGGCGGCCGGGGAGCTGTGGGCCCAGCTGGGGATCGTGGACCGGGCCGATGACGAAGCCCGACCCGCGCTGTCGGCGGCCGAGGAGGCGCTGCGGGTGGCGCAGGCCTCCGGGAACGCCGCCGCGATCTCCGCAGCGGAAGACCAGCTCACCGCCGCCCGGGCGGCGCTGGCTCCGATCGAGGCGCAGGCCGCTGAGCTCATGGACGCCCTGGGAGTCGCCCTGAGCGCTCCCGAGGTGGTCGCCTCCCAGCACGCTCTCGACGCCGCCTACCACGAGCTGGAGACGCTCCGCTCGGGCCTCGGCCTCGACGAGGCCTCCGCCCTCCAGCTCGTGGGTCTGGCCGATCAGGTGCGCGACCTGTGCGGGGACCTCGCTGACGGTCCGCCCGTCGTGGACGCAGGGGAACCCGTCGCAGCGCCGGAGCCGGTCGCGACTCCGCCCGCGTCCGGCCCGGTGGCCGTCAACCCCGGCCTGAACATGGACACCGGGGTGTCCGCGGAAGCCGACGGAACCTCAGGGGCGGCGACCGCGGGTCTTCTCGCCGTCCTGGCGATCGCGCTCATCGGCGGGGCCGTTGCCCGGCGGAGCCGCAGCGGCCGGGCCTGACCGGATGTTCCGACGGGGTCCGATCACGCGGCCCGCAGCGGCTGTTCGGCCGGAGCCGCCGCAACCGCAGGACCTGCCGGGCTCGTGGTGACGCAGATGCGAAGGCCGGTCGCGCCGCGCTCGAGCGCCTCCGGGGCCGCCCTCGGTCTCGGAGTCAACACTCCCCCTGGGCACCTCGCACTCCTTATGGGTCGAGCAGGATCGCGGCGGCCGGGCAGGCCAGCGCGGCGTCTCGGACCGCAGCGTGCACGGCCTCTGGCGGTGCTGCATCGAGCAGGATCACGACGCCGTCGTCGTCGCGCTGGTCGAACACCTCCGGTGCCAGGGCGGCGCACTGCCCGGAGCTGCAGCACCTGGTCTGATCCACGCTGACCCGCATGGCCGCCTCCTCGTCTCCAGCCGACTCCGGGAAAATGTCGGCACCGTGTCGCGGGTGGCCGGGTCCCCGCCCTGCTGGAGGTAACAGCGGCGGCTGGAGCGCTCTTCCCCCGGACCTCTATCGTCGCTGGTCGTGACGCATATGGACGGTTTTCCGGCGGCTCGGTAGCGTGGACCTCCACGGAAGAAGCTGCGCCGTACGGTTACCAGGACTGAGGTGCGCCATGACCTCCACCGAACCCGTCGCCCTGCCACTGACCCGTCAGTGCCCCGACGCCCCACCGCCCGAGCACCTGCAATTGCGCGAAGAGGCGCCCATCTCCCGGGTCACCCTGCCCTCAGGGATGACCGTATGGGCGTTGACCCGCCACGAGGACATCCGGGCGATGCTGGCTGATCCGCGGTTCAGCTCCGACCGCAACCATCCCGGGTTCCCGGCCCCTACCCACGAAGCGATCCCGGTGTCCTTGAGCCTGCTCGGCATGGACCCGCCCGAGCACGGACCGGCCCGCCGGGCGGTGATGGGAGAGTTCACCCTCAAACGGATCACCGCACTCGGTCCGCGCATCCAGCAGATCGTGGACGAGCGCATCGATGTCCTGCAGGCCGGACCCCGCCCGGTGGACCTGGTGCAGACGCTGTCCCTGCCGGTGCCCTCACTGGTGACCTGTGAGCTGCTCGGGGTGCCCTACGCCGACCACGACTTCTTCCAGACCCGCTCGGCCACCCTGCTCTCCCGCAGCGTGGCGGTGCAGCAGATCCAGCAGGCACTGGGCGAACTGCTGTCCTACCTCGACCGACTGATCAGCGCGAAGGAGCAGGACCCCACCGACGACCTGCTGGGCCGCCAGATCCGCAAACAACAGGAGAAGGGCGGTGTGGACCATGAAGCCCTGGTCAGTCTGGCCTTCCTGCTGCTGGTGGCCGGTCATGAGACCACGGCGAACATGATTTCCCTGGGCGTGCTGGCACTGCTCGAGCACCCCGAAGACCTGGCTGTGGTCCGCCAGGATCCCAGCAGGACCCCCGATGCCGTGGAGGAGCTGCTGCGCTGGTTCACGATCGCCGAACTGGGGACCTCACGGGTGGCCCTGGAAGACGTGGAGATCGGCGGGGTGCTCATCCGTGCCGGGGAAGGAGTCCTCGGCCTGTCCAACACCGCCAACCGCGATCCGGAGGTGTTCACCGACCCGGAAGCCTTCGACATCGACCGGGGCGGACGCCACCACCTCGCCTTCGGTTACGGCCCGCACCAGTGCCTGGGCCAGAACCTCGCCCGCCTGGAGCTGCAGATCGTCATCAACACCTTGTTCCGGCGCATCCCCGACCTCCGGTGCGCGGTTCCCGTCAACGAGTTGCCCTTCAAGAACGACTCCGACATCTACGGCCTCCACGAGCTGCCCGTCACCTGGTGACCACGGTCGTCCAGGCACCCTCGATGACCGTGACTTCCGGGCACGTGGCCATCTCCTGTGCTCCTCGGGCCCGGAGCGCATCGCTGAGTGCACCTGCTGCTCTGGTTTCCCGGCCCGGCACCGCTCCCGGCTCACCCATCAGACGGGCGCGGTGCCGTACTGCACCGCCTGCGAGGGCTGGGCTCTTGTCCGCACACATGGAGGGCATGGAAACGACCACGAACGCACCCGCTTCACCCAGTGTCACCGACGCTGTCGCCGCCGGCCACGTCCCGGAATCCCTGGCCGTCCACGTCGCGCAGCTGGGCCTGGCCACGCTGGAGAAGCCGATGACGATCACCGAGGCCGCCGAGGCCGCCGCTGAGGACGGGTTCCTGACCGCGGTCGTGGAGGTCTCCCTCTACGCCCTGCTGGAGGGCCGGGCCAACGAGGAGACCGGGGCGTTCCCCGCCTGGTGGGTCAAACGATGCCGAGCTGCTGGGCCATGGACATCATGTCGAGGTAGCGGTGCTCCACCTCGGTCGTCCCGCTCTCGTCGTGCCGGTTGAAGACGGCCATGGGGACGGACACCCGCCGGCCAGAGAGCTCGACCACCCCCAGGGGAGTCGTCAGCGGCCCCGTGTGGGTGCCCACGAACAGCAGCCGCATCGCTGCCGTGGGGCCATCGATCGCCACCTCCTCGATCTCCAGCTTCATGTCCGGCATCGCGGTGATCCATTGCTGGAAATCCTGCTGGATAGCCGCTCGGCCACGTACCGGCTCAGGCGAGGCAGCGGTGTAGACGACGGCGTCCGGGGCGTAGGTGGCCGCAGCCCCTGCGGCATCGTGGGCATTGATGGATGCGATGGCGTGCTCGACCTGCTCCCGGCGGTCCATGCCCTCGCCCGGGACTGGTCCGACGACGGACTTGTGGGTGTCGCTCATGGTGATCTCCGCTTCTGGTGGACCCAGGCCCCACCTGCTCGGCAGGGCCGGCACTCGACGGTAGGCGCCGGCTGACTGGGGCACCAAGGACTCCGGCCGCATCGTCGCAGGCTCGTGACTCAGGGCGGATACATGACGCCTCCCATCCCGCCGACGGTCGCTCTTGTGCCCCACCACGAGCCCGGGAAACCTCGTCGCGTCGGCTACCGGCGCCGGGCCCGCCGGTCCTGCTGGACGACCGAGGCGATGAGACAGGCGAAGGCGACAGCGGTGAACCATGCGCCCAGGGCTCCTTCGAGCCCCAACCAAATGCACACAGCGAGCATCAGCCCCAGGAACGTCACGTACCACCGACGCGCCTTCGACACGACCTACACCTGCCGGTCGCCGGCGCGCTGCTGGGCCCGCCGACGGATCCGCGATCGCTGCTCCCGGGACCAGAACGGACGGAGCCCCCACCACAATCCCAAGGGGACAATCACCACGCCGACCAGGACGGCCGCACCCCATCCGTAGAGCAGTCCGACGACGACGATCACGAAAATGCTCAGCGTGTCGGTCAGCACGGCAGTCCACCACGCGCGCTGGGGCCATTGCCGTTCCTCGGTCATGGTTGGTGGTCCGGTCCGCGGCGGTGCCGACTCTGCCGCCACTCGTGGACGGGCAGGGACACGGCGATCAGCACCGCGGCCACGGTGAGCCCGGTCAGGGCCCGCTCGAATGCGGTCAGCGGCGGCCACGTGCCCACCTGCGCCAGTACCAGGAGCGCCGCGCCGACGAGCATCGCGATCAGGTGCCCGTGCAGGGACCGGTCCGGTGTCATGGCCTCTCCTGGGGGCCGGTCTCCCCGCCGCGACGGGTGCCGGGAGACCAGAGGTTGCTCAGCAGCAAAGCGGCCACGCCGATCGCGGTCATCCACCAGTTCCACTCGCCCAGGATCAGACGCAGCCCCACGATGAGGGCCACGATGATCGCCGCTTGGATGAGCACCTGCTGCCATCGCCTCGACACCCTGCACTCCTTCTCGCCCATCGCCTTGCTCGCTCGCATCGTGCCACGAGGAGACCGGGGCTGTCTGACCCCTCATCGGCGAACCGTGGTGCAGCAAGCAGGGACGTGCCGCACTCGGCAGCAGGAGCAGGTCGCGGCCGCCGGGTCGATGATGGCTCTCGGGTGCAGAGGAGGTTGCCGTGAACCCGGTCGATGTGGAACGTTTTCACGCCCACGTGCTCAAGGGCCCGACTCCCGATGCTTGCTGGTGGTAGCTGGGCGCGATCAGCGACGACGGGTACGGCCGGTTCTGGTTCAGCACCCCGGCCGGCCAGAAGGTCGTCTCCGCCCACCGCTTCGCCATGGCCACCGTCCAGGGCGGGCTGGAGGCGATCGAGGACCGGACCGCGCTGCACTGGTTCGATGTGCCGCTGTGCGTGCGCGCGTCGCTGCAGCCGACCACGCACCTGCTGCTGGGGACTGCCTCGGAGAACATGAAGGACCGGGCATTCGAAGGACGGACGCCTTCGTCGAACGCCGCGCGGTGGCGCCGGCTCGGCCGAGCTGAACGTGCCGCCCGGTCCCGGCACCTGCGCGAGCAACACGACTGGGACCAGGGCTTCATCCGCCAGCTGGTCCATGACGTCGACCCGAAGCACCGCATGCCGTTCTGACGCCCGAGCTCCTAATGCGCGGCCGACGACCGCCGGCGGTCTCCCGCGGCGGGCGTCCATGGCTCGGGCGCGGGCCAGTCTCATGTGCCCACCGGCGATGGCGGCCGTACCGAGGATCGGGCCGACGACCACCACCTCGTAGAACCCGAAGACGGCCGAGATCGCCCCGTAGGCCCAGCACAGAACCCCTGCGATTCACCCCACCCAGAGGAAGGCCTTGGCCGGCACCTCGTACTCGTAGGGCGGGGCCAGCGGCTCTGGGTCTCCTTCGAGCTCCAGCTTCCGGTGGCCCCGGCTGGCTCGGTGCATGAAGTAGCCGCAGACGCCGGCGGCCGCGGCGCCCGAGTTCGTGGACGCACCCGACGTACGGTCCGATGACTACAAGGGCAAGCTCCTCAACGAGATCGCCACCGACGAGGAGAGCCCTGCCGTGGACGACGAGAAAGGGAGAGCGATAGTGAGCGCACGTACCTCTGGGAGGAGGAGCGAGACGATGACAGTTTCCGCTGAGCACATCGAGTCCGCCGCGAAGGCTCTGAAGCTGGATCCGGATGTGCAGCGGAGGCTGACCGAGCCCTCGCAGTCCCGCGCTCTCCCGGTCCGCCTGCGCCTGCTGGGCCATGAGCCGATCTACGTCTCGACGCAGGAGACCGCCCGCGACCTGGAATGCACCGACCGCGCCTACGACGCCGTCACGACGGTCACCGCCGCCTGGCCGTCCACCGCCCCGCCGCCCACACCGGGCCGCAGGGCGGTGCCATGTCCTCTGTCGGGACCAGCCGCACGCATTCCGGGCATGACGACCTTCGTGAACCACCAGCACCCGCGCGCCGCCGCGGCGTTCCGCGCCCAGTTCGGCGCCGCACCGGATGCCGAGGTGGACGGGGAGTACTGCTTCGAGGGTCCGAACCGCCAGGTGCTCAAGATCCAGGCAACGGGTCGCGTCGCGGTGAACTTCCCCGGCCCGACCCGCTTCGCCGCCGAGGCGGGCACGCTCTCCGTGATGGAACCGCTGCCGCTGGGCCGACTCGGTTCTGACCTGGACGGCGAGGTTTGCCGTTGGCTGGTGGGCCCTGATGACTTCAACGCCGAGGACGCGCTGAAGTTCGCGCCTCCTATGGTTGCCCGGAACGTTTCGAGGCCATCGATGGGGCGATCCTCAGGCTCGAGCAGCGAAGGCGGCCAGACGCGTCCCTGCTCTTGCCGGTTCTGTTGTCGCCGTTGGCACGCCTGCTACGGTGCGACCAGCAGGCACCGGGCGAAGACGTCGCTCACCGCCTCCGACTCCCCGAGGAGCACCGTGCGATGAGCACTCCCACCTGGCAGAACTCCGAGATCCTCGCCGCCGCGGCCGGGCCCCAGGGCCCGCAGGTCCAAGCAGTCTTCGAGAAGGCGGCCGACATCGGGCTCGACGAGTCGCAGGCTCTGCGCAAGGCGTCCGAACTCCACCAGAAGTTCGTCACCGACAACGCCCCCGCCGAGGTCGACTACGACGCGCTCGGTCAGGCCGCCGTGAAGCTGGCCGTCAGCGCCGCAGTTGCCGCCGGACGCCAGGCCCCCCTGGACCTCATCCTCGGCTCGTGGCGGAGCCTTTCACAGGCGATCGCCACCGACCTGTTCCTGCAGATGCACCGGCACACCCGCCCCGACTCCACGCCGCCGTCCGGGGACGCCCTGGAGCACGCCGCCGCAGCCACCGCCACCAGCTTTCAGATGCCCGTGGCCCACGCCCTGATCGCCCTCGCCGCCCGGGACCTGATCGACACCGACGGCTTCCCGCAGGACGCCTACGACTTCCTGACCACCCCATGGAACTGGGCCTTCGGCGCCGCCCACCCCGACGACGACACCGGGGAGACGGTGCAGGGCTCGTGAGCGAAGACCTGGTCGCCTGGGCGCAGTCCCGTCCGCAGCCGCTCCCCGCGGGTCAGGTGCCGGCCGACGGGCGGATGACGCCGATCGAGCTGAAGATCGTGCGCGAGGCCCTGGGCCTGTCGCGCGAGCAGCTCGCCGCGGCGCTGAACGTCGGTCTGCGCTCGGTCGACGACTGGGAGTCCGGCCGCCGGCCCATCCCCGACGGGGTACGCGATGACGTCGAGCGGATCGAGGCGTACACCACCGAGGTCGCCGACCAGCTGGCGGCTCACCTGCTCGAGCACGCCGGGCCCGACCCGGTCTTCGAGGTCTACGACCGCGACGCCGACATGCCGGCCCTCGACCTGCCGGGCGCACCGCTGGCGCCCACGGCCCGGTGGTGGCGTACGGTCGCCTACCGGGTCGCCAAGGACGTGCCGGGTCTACGAATTGTCGAAGCGCCGAAGTATCCCTAATCGCCGGCGCCGCTGAACCCATGCTTGTGCACAGAAGTGGGGCTGCCGGGGCGCGGTCGGGCGCTTTAGGCTGAAGCTGTCGGTGAGCAGCTCACGAGCAGCCCGACACAGCGCAGGCCACGTCGGGGGCGTGGCCGCGCAGCACGCAGCGCCCCTGTCGGCGCGCGTCACTGTGGCGGCCCGCCTTCCCAGCCGGGCCGCCACAGTGCTGTCCAGGGTGCGAACCTTCAGTCCCCGGACATCAGAAAGCCGCCGGCGGCCATGAACAGCACCGCCGCGATCGCCAACAGACTGGCCGAGGCACGGCGATCCCGGCCCTTGGGCATCGTGCCCTTACCCTCGACCAGGCCATGCGCCATGAACGCCAGTCCGGCGGTCAGGAACCCGAGGGCGAGCAGGTTGAGCTGCAGCGACGTCGGCATCAGCTGTCTCCCGGGGTGAGCATGATGGCGACCAGCGTGCAGAGCAGCGAGGCGCCGATCAGCATGAGGGCGATCTTCCGGTCCCGGGCGCCCCGGTCCTTGCCACGGGTCTCGACCCACCAGCGGATCATGAACAGGAACCCGGCCAGCAGCAGCGAGTGGCCGACCGCCCGGAGGACCTCGTCCGCCGGCATCAGTCGGGCCCCGCCACGGTCACACCTGACTGGGACATGCCGCCAGCGTAGCGACGCGCGAGCGCGATCCCACGCGGTTGGTCAGGCGTTCTGTCCGGCGGGCAGGTAGCCGCAACGCGGGCAGTCGGCCTGCGGGTCGGTGATGTCCTGGACGAACGGCCGCGGCTTCTCGTCAGCCCGGTAGGCGGAGCTGATGAGCCGGTAGGTCTTCGGACAGGTGCACGGCTTCTGCCCGAGGAAGGCGAACAGGTCCCGCCGGCGGGCGTGCTGGCGCCGCACCTCGGCGTTGCCTGTGACGGAGACGGTCATCTCTGGGCGCACCCGCACGAGCGACGATGCCACGGCAGCGGCCTGAGCCAGCGGGTTGGTGGCGACCTCGCTGTCGGTGATCCGGGTGGTGTAGCTGGTGCCGTCGCCGCGGGTGACGGTCATGGTGACGACGGCCTGATCAGTGCCAGCCTGCACGGTGCCGGCGGCCACCGCGGTCACGAGTCGTTCTCTACCTCGTCGATCGCCTGACGGGTCTGCTCGGCGTCGAGGAGGTCGTAGTCGGGGAAGCCGGCGTCGTGCATCTTCGTCACGGTCGCCGCGTCCAGGGCGCGCTCGTTGATGCCGATGGTCGCCTTCGACTCCGGGCGCTGGGCCAGCACCGCGTCACCTCGCTTCACGGCGCGGTGGAAGGGGTCGAGCTCGTGGTGGTCGTCGTCGATGAAGACGCGGGTGGTGGAGCTGGCGTCTGGGTGGACGATGGTGAGCACGGCTACAGCCTGCTCGTAGGCGAGGACGGTCATGGGGTCTCCTGAGTTCGGGCGGTTCTGGGGCTGATGTGTGCGGCGGCCCTGGCTAGTGGTGGCGATCCCGGGTCGGCGTGTAACGATCAGCCCGCCCGGCAGAGGAGCAACCTCGACGGTCTCGGTGGTGGTGTCGGGCTTCGTGAGCGTCATGGTGGCAACCGTTGGACCTCCTCTAAAACAGTGGGCTGCGCGTACCACCCATGTTTGCGGGGGGCCATCACGACGAACGCCCCGGCTCCCGCGTCGAACGCAGGTGCCGGGGCGCCAGGGCAGGGTGTCAGCCGCCGATGTACTCGCCGGTGATCGAATCCACCGTGCCGGCTTCGATGCCCTCGCACTGGGAGCGGCCGCCGTCGGTGGTGGGCGTGTAGTGGATGCAGAAGGCGTCGTAGTACGGCATGCCGTCCTCCAGAGCCGCCAGCGCCTCCTCGTAGGTGAAGTTCTGGTTCGGGATCGCCCCGGGCATCGGCACCTCGGTTGGGCCGGATCCGCCCTTGGTGTCGTCGGCCGGCTCCGTGGGCCGGGCCTCGGGCGCGTCGGTGGCAGGATCCTTCGAGGGCTGCGCCTTAGCGGTCGGCATCGTGCCGCCCGGGGTCATCGGCATCTCGTCGCCGACGCCGTTGGGCTGGATGGTGATGCCGGTGATCTCCTCCGGCAGCTCGGTGGCGGTGGAGGCCATCCACCCGGTGGTGACCTCGAGCGGGGACGCGGCCCCGTCGTTGAGGTGCTGGTTGTAGAGCGTGGTGGAGCGGTCGTTGAGATCCGCCCCGATCGTCTCGTCGAGGACCGTGCCGTCGAGCAGCGTGTAGCCGTACTCGCCTTCGACCCCGCCCAGGGCATCGGTGTACTCCGGGCCCCACTCCCCGATGTGGCTGGTCGACAGGTCGTTGAACTCGTAGGCGGTGCCGTCCTCGTCGTAGAGGGTGATGGCGTAGACGGAAACCCTCTCGGTGCCTTCGCGGTTGTCGATGCCGATCTTGGCGTAGGAGATCGGGTCCACGTCGAGCTCCTTGCGCAGCTGCTCCACATCTTCCGGGCCCTCGACGGGGAGCTCCACAACGATCTCCGCGCCGTAGGACGTGGTGGCGGTGAACGTCTGGCCCAGCTCGTAGGTCTGCGGCGTCTCCGGGATGGCCGAGACGGAGGCATCGGCGGTGGCCGAAGGGGTGGCCGGTGCGGTGGAAGAAGCGTCCTGGCCGGAGCTGGAGGTGCAGCCGGCGAGGGCGAGGCCGGCGGCCAGGGCGAGGGAGGTGATGGCGGTGGTGCGGCGCATGGTGGTCTCTTCGCGATCGTGACGGGGTGGGGATCTCAGGGTATGCCGTGCGGGGATTCGAGGCGCTCAGGCGGCCGTGGCGAGAAGCGGTTGTGACACCGGCATGAAGCCCCGCACGCGGCGACTCCCGTCCCGACCAGCCCCCGGCAACGTCGTCAATAAGCCAGCAGGGCGCCACGCTGATCGCCGGTCAGGTTGAAGGCCGGGGAAGCGGTCGAGTCGACTTCTCGACGACCTCGCCAGGCAGCTGCAGTGCGCCCAGCACGTCGTCCGGATCGGGGGTCGGCTCGTGCGCCGGATCAGACATGGTCCCAGCCTCCCCGAAGACGACCCCGGAAGAGACCAGAGCCCTACCCCTCGCTGCTGTTGCCCACGGAACCTTCCTCCCCGTGTTGCCCACGGGCTTCCCGGTAGGTCACCAGGTAGATCCCGATTCCCACTATCCAGCCGGCGAAAGGGAAGTTTCCACTGCGGCCGAGGAGGCCGGACAGCACGGCGATGAGCCACGCGAGGCTGGTGAGCAGACCCCCGCCGACCAGCAGTTGACCCCAGCGGGTGCTCCTGGTGACAAGCGCGAGACCAGCGGAGGTCACGGCGGCGGCCGCGACTGCGGCCCATCCGAGCTGGGCGCCCTGAAGCAGCTGGACGGCCCCGGCCGCCAAGGACACCGCCGCGGCGACTGCGTACGCGCGCTGCCGCGCGATCCGCGCTGTCACGAGTCCTCCGTCTCCTGGTCGGCGCTGGGCGCTCGTTCACCACTCCGTGGCCCGGGTTGTCCTGGCGGTTTGATCTTCACCGCGCGGAGCCCCTGAGCCGGGCAGATCAGGGGTTCAGAGTCCGACCTGATCCACCCCGTACGTCGCCTGCTCGGCGGAGTACCCCTCGAACATCAGCTGTTCGATGAGACCGGACCGGGAGAAGGACGAGTAGTCGAGGTAGTCCTGAGCGGCCTTCGCCGCCTGGGCGTTGTAGTCGGTGTTGAGACTGTCGACCGCCGAGGTCGCGTCCGCGGTCGAATACCCCTCGAACTCCAGCTGCTTGATCAGCCCGGACCGCGAGAACGCCGTGTACTCGAGATAGTCCCTAGCCGAGCCGAGCGCGTTCTGCTGCGCCAGCGTCATCCCCGACTGATCAGCCTCGGAGGTGTCCTGGGTGACGGTGACCGTGGCCGCGGGGGTCGACGACGACGCCTCCTCGGCGCCGCACCCGCTCAGCAGCAGCAGCGCGGCGAGGCCGGCCGAGGTCACCAGGGCCGGGGTGTTGATCTTGTGCATCGTGGATCTCCTTCTGGCGCACCCGAGGCTCATCGCGGGCCGGTGCCAGGGCGTCGGCGGTGACGCCCTCGACCACTCTCACGTGCGTGATTCGCTTTCGTACACCCTCCCACAGGCTGAGCTGCCCCGTCTCAGATGACGGGGCCCTGATGACGCTGCTCGAGCATGTGGCCCCGGCGGCGGGACCGGCTCAAATCCGGCGGGAACGGCTCAGGTCGTCCGGGTGGATCTCCATGAGCTGCCAGCCGTCCTCGTGCCAGCCCACGATGCTGAGGTGCGCGGGTGTGATCTTGGCGCGCACTCCGAAGTCGCGCAGCACCGCCCGCAGCGCGTCCTCGTTGGTGAGGAACGGCCGGGCCGCGGTGAAGCGCCCCAGCGCCTCGTGGAAGGCGGCAGGATCGATGGCGGCGAAGCGCTCCAAGTGCTCGTTCAGCACGGCCAGCGAGACGCCCACCGGCCCGTCCAGCTCCGGGTCGGCCATCAGTCGCGCAGCCACGAACGCAGCGGATTCGGTTGGGTTCTGGGTCACGGGTGCCTCTCCTTCTCGGCGCGCCCCGGGGAGGGCATCCCCAGGCTACCGAGGAGCCCCATGGTCGCTCAGAAGTCGGCGCCGCCGGCGAAGGCCCGGGCGGCGGCGAGCACCACCGAGCTCACCTCGCCCACCGGGTGCTCCCGCAGCATCCACGCCGGGGCCCGGTCGTCCAGTGCCGGGTTGGCGCCCATGAACCACGCCTGCACGACGGCCGGGGTGCGCGTCGCCTCGGACAGCACGCCGGCGACCTGGTAGACCAGACGGAGCCGGTGCTCAACGACGTGAGTCGGCCGTCGTTCGCCGGCGGCCCACTGACGAACCGCCTTGGTGTCGGTGACGCCACCGAGGTATGCGACCAGCTGCGCGCCGAGCTTGTCCCGCAGCGCGACGACCAGGTGTGGGAAGGGCAGGGTCACCGATTCTCGATAGGCCCCCAGCCCTGGCGCGGTGGTCGGCGGGGGAGTCATGGATCTATAGTCCCCCGGGACTCGGACAATCCGCCAGGGCGCACACCTGCGAACATGCCCCACCGGATGCCCCGGTGAATGCCCCGGGAAACGCCCGGTTCGCCGTCACGAACCCGTCATGGGTGCGGATCCCGTCCAAATCCTGACGCGGCCGCCCGGACCCACCCATACCCTCTAGCCATGGTTGAGGTTGAAGTTCGCACCGCGGTCGTCGACGACTACGCCGCCCTGTTCGAGATCGACCAGCTGGGCACCTGGCCCTCGCTGCCACCCGAGCACTCTTTCGACGTGAACTGCCACGAGTACCTCGTCGCCGTCGTCGACGGGCGCGTGTGGGGGTTCCTGCAGGGCCATCACGACTCCACTGCCTGGGCAGCATGCGTGGTCTCCCCCACCCCGGCCGAGACCTGGACGTTCAGCACCGTCAGCTACTTCACCGTCCACCCCGACGCCCGCGCTCACGGTCTGGGCTCGGCGCTGCTGCGCGAGTTCATGACCCGGGCCCGCGCCGCAGGCTCCCAGTGGATGACTATGCACCCGGCCGAGTGAGGCACCGGCCGCGGCCTGTCGCCGGCGATGGCCGGCCTTGTGCGCCCGCGCCGGGCTGCGCTGGGTGGAGCCACTGGCGGTGCACCGCCGGCACTCCCCGACACTGATGGCCGCCCCGCTCACCGACACCCCGGCCCATCACTTCCGGGCAGCCTCCCACGCCCCGCAAACTCAGACCCGCCAGCGGAGCACCCGCACGAGGCGGCAGCCGGCGTACGCGGCCGCGTGACCGTTCTCTCCCCGTTGCCCGGCCCGACGGCCGACCGCGCCTGGATACGATGCTCCGATGCCTGAGATTCGACCCGCCCAGCCCAGCGACTACGAACCGGTGGCCGCCCTGTGGGCCCAGTACCACCGGCAGGCAAGCCTCACCGGGGGCGACTTCCTGGCAAAGCTGTCGACCTGCACGGTCGCCGTCGAGGACGACGTCGTGGTCCGGTTCTGCCTCGGCCACCACGCCTCCGGGACCTGGCTGGAGTGCCGCGCTGGGCGCGACGTTCCTCAACACGGCCCCCGAGGTGCCGGCCGGCGCCGGCGGGATGTTCTTCCTGCTGGCGATCACCCTGGCGGCCGCCGCGGTGGTCAACGGGTTCATGTGGCGGATCAGCCGTGCCAAGGCGCTCGACGAGGCGGTGTGGGTGGCGCGGCAGTCGGGCTACCGGATCGACGCCAACGAGGGCGGTCAGCTCAAGTGGCTGGACGCCGACGGGCGCATCAAGGTCGCCTATCTGATAGGGGACTTCGGCAGCTGGGACGTCGTGCTGCGCAGCGACCTCGTCTACGCCCAGGCCAAGATGGCTTGAGCCCTTCGTGCAACGCCCCGGTGTCAGTGCCAGGGCTTCATCGTCGTGCTGGGAGTAATCCACGTGGACGTTCCACCGAGGAGCTCCTGCAACTCCTACGCTGGTCCTCGTCGCACCGCACCGCGAAGCGGCCAGCGGGTCATCCCTGGAGCCTAGATGAGTAATTCCAAGGGGTGGGGGTCTTGGCGGGATGGGGCGAGGGTGCCCAGAATCGGCGTTGCTACCCGT
>NZ_JBNAFK010000029.1:0-41407 GCF_049716185.1 Kocuria sp. CH-021
TCATCTTCGGGAGGCCTCGACCCCTATCCGGCGACCGACGCGCCGACCCGCACTACACCCTGGATCCTGAAGAGCCGAAAATGTCGCACGGGCATCCCGAAACAGGCGTCACGTAGTCAGGGGAACACCGGAGCTGCCCGGGAATTCCACGATGCAGTGGCGTGCACGAGAATCCACTTCGTTCCGGCGTTCGGTCCCGACCCGTTCCTGCCGTGCTGCGGCATGGTCCACGGCCCCTGACAGGGACGCCCCGGCCGGCCACCGCGCTCATGATGAGCGGGCCGAGGGCCGACGCTCCACCGTCTGTCGAGCAGAAGCCCTGCCCACTAGTGTGAACTGTGTCTCGTTACACCCTGTCCCAGGAGCCCACGATGTCCTCTCGAAGCCGTCCCCTGTCTCGGCGCACCGTGCTCGGCGGTCTCGCCGCTGCCGGGACTGTCCCTCTGCTGACGCCGGTCACCGCTGCCTCGGCGGCCGGGGCCAGGGCGCCGCTGCGCTCCGAGGCGCGGACCAAGGTCGTCCTCCTGGGCACCAACGGGGGACCGGGATGGGGCGCCACCGAGCCGCCGCGGAGGGGCATCGCGAGCGCGCTGGTCGTCGGTGACCGCTACTACCTGATCGACACCGGCGAGGGCGTCGGATTCCGGCTCATGGACGCCAAGCTCGGGAACTGGGAGTCCCGGGCCGCGCTGAGCGACCTGCGCGCGATCTTCCTCACCCACCTGCACTCGGACCACATCAACGACCTGTCGAACATCCTCAGCCTGGGCGCCTACAACGGCCTGGTGGCCGCGGACCGTCCCGTCCCGGTCTGGGGACCCGGCAACCGCGGGGCCCTGCCGCCGAAGACCGGCACCCACCCGATGCCACCCATCACCGCCCCGGAGAATCCCACCCCGGGCACCGAGGAGATGGTGGGGCTGCTCGTGCGGGCCTTCGCCACGGACTTCAACGACCGCGCCATCGACGGCGGCATGCCGGCCCCGCAGGACATGTTCGCCGGCCACGACATCCCCCTGCCGGAGCGGCTCGTGGACGACCCGAACGGTGATCCGCACCCGCGGATGAAGCCGGTGGTCTTCTACGAGGACGACCGGGTGACGGTCTCGGCGACTCTCGTCCAGCACGCGCCGATCTTCCCGTCCTTCGCCTTCCGCTTCGACACCGAGGACGGCAGCGTCGTCTTCTCCGGCGACACCGGGCCCAGCGACAACCTCGTCCGGATGGCCCGAGGGGCGGACGTGCTGGTGCACGAGGTGATCGCCACCGAGTGGGCGGCCCAGCGCTACCCGGAGCCCCGCAGTCCTGAGGACGAGGCCGCCTTCCAGCACCTCGTCAAGTCCCACACCCCGGTCGAAGAGGTCGGCGCCGTCGCGGAGCGGGCCGGTGTCCCGACGCTCGTGCTCAACCACTTCGTCCCCGGCAGCTGGCCGCTCGAGAAGTGGCAGGCCGCGCAGCAGGGATACAGCGGCCGTCTGATCGTCGGAGCCGACCTGGACGAGATCGGGCTCTAGTGCAGGCTCCCTGAGTTCCTGTCGTCGGTGCCGGGCCGCAGGTAGGCGGCCAGGTTCGCCAGCGACGAGGCGAACCCCGCGGCGTGGTCCTCGGCGGAGATCCCGTCGGGGACGTTCTCGGCGCGGATCTCCACGCGGGTGCCGTCCTCGACCCGGGTGAGCTCCCAGGTCATGGTCATCGTGCCGGCGTAGGCCGGGTCGTCGGAGACGAAGTCCCCGGCCTGCACGATGCGCACCCCAGGAACCAGCTCCACGAAACGGGCCTCCACGACATCGGAGGCGGCGGTGGTCTTGCCCGGGGCGCCGGCGGCGTCGTCGTAGGTGAGGACCATGCGGGAGGACCCGCCCGGGCGGGCGTCGAAGCGCTCGAAGCGGGCCGTCATCCCCTCCGGCGGCAGCCAGGCCGTGAGCGCGTCCGGGTCGACCAGGGCGGCGTAGACCTGCTCCGGTGAGGCGGCGACCACCCGTGCGGCGGTGTCCGTGCGGGTCATGCGGCCATCGTAGGACCTGGCCCCGCACCGGCTCCAGGGGTCGGCGGCCATCAGACGGGTTCCCCTCAAGGGGTGGCGCCGATCACGTCACATCGTATACGATCGCCAGCAAGAGACCCGGGCCGCACCGCTGGACCTGCTGGACCCGGGCCACCTCCGCAGACCACGAAGGCAGGACGGCATGGCAGAGACGACACCGGCTCCTCCCGGGGCCACCGGGCCCGTTGACTTCACCGACAGGGCGAACCGCCCCGGGAAGGTCATCGCGCTGCACCTGAACTACCCCTCCCGCATCGCCCAGCGGGGCCGCTCCCCGAAGTTCCCCGGCTACTTCCTCAAGGCCGGGACCTCCATCGCCCGGACCGGCGCCACGATCGAGCGCCCGGCCGGCACCGAGCTGCTGGCCTACGAGGGCGAGATCGCCCTGATCATCGGGCAGACGTGCCGCCGGGTGCGCCCGGAGGAGGGCTGGTCCAAGGTCTCCGGCATCACCGCCGCCAACGACTGGGGCCTGTACGACCTGCGCCACGCCGACAAGGGCTCCAACGTCAAGAACAAGTCCGGGGACGGCTACACCCCGCTCGGGCCGGACGTCATCCCGGCCGCCGGGCTCGACCCGGCCGCGCTGCGCGTCCGGACCTGGGTCAACGGGGACCTCGTCCAGGACGACACCACCGAGGCGCTGGTCTTCCCCTTCGGCCAGCTCGTGGCGGACCTGTCCCAGCTCATGACGCTGGAGGAGGGCGACGTCATCCTCACGGGCACCCCGGCCGGTTCCTCCGTGGCCCAGCCGGGCGACGTCGTCGAGGTCGAGGTCGATGCGCCCGAGGCGCCCGGCGCTCCCTCCAGCGGACGGCTGGTCACCCGCGTGGTGGCCGGTGAGGAGCCGATGGCGCCCTACGGGCACGGCCCCCAGGTGGACGACACCCAGCGGGAGGAGGCCTGGGGCTCACGGGAGGCCGCCGGGCTGGCGCCGGCCGCGGCCGACGCCGAGCCGTACCACTACGTGCCGGCCGCCCCGGTCCCCGACCGCACCCTGCTCACCGACGAGCTCAGGGCGAAGATCAACGAGACGGCCGTGGCCACGATCACCGCGCAGCTGCGCAAGCGGGGGATCGACAACGCCACGATCGACGGCGTGCGGCCCACCCATCCCGGCCACCGCATCCTCGGCTACGCCAAGACGCTGCGCTACGTGCCCAACCGGGAGGACCTGTTCAAGGCCTTCGGCGGCGGGTTCAACGCCCAGAAGCGCGCCATGGACACGGTGCAGCCGGACGACGTGGTGGTCATGGAGGCCCGGGGTGAGAAGGGGACCGGCACCCTCGGCGACGTCCTCGCCCTGCGCGCCAAGGTGCGGGGCGCCGACGCGGTGATCACCGACGGCGGGGTGCGGGACAGCGCCGCTGTCGCCGAGGTCGGCATCCAGGTCTACTCCAGCGGCGTCCACCCGGCCGTGCTCGGCCGCCGCCACATCCCCTGGGAGGTCGGCGGGACGGTGGCCTGCGGAGGGACCACCGTCCAGCCGGGCGACATCGTCATCGGCGACGACGACGGCGTCGTGGTCGTCCCCCCGCAGCTGCTGACCGAGGTGATCGCCGACGCCTGGGAGCAGGAGCAGCAGGACGCCTGGGTGTACGACCGGGTGGCGGAAGGGCACCCGGTGGACGGGCTGTTCCCGCCCAACGCCGAGTGGAAGCGCAAGTACCAGGAGCACCAGCAGCGGCACGCCGACCGGGACGCCCGGTGAGCACCGAGGTCCTCCGGTCCAAGTCGGAGACGGCCTACCACGCCATCCTCGAGGGGGTCCAGCAGGGCCGCTTCGCCCCGGGCAGCCGCCTGGTGCTGGCCCAGCTGGCCGCCGAGCTCGAGATGTCCGTGGTGCCGGTCCGCGAGGCCGTGCGGAGGCTCCAGCAGGACGGGCTGGTGGCCTATCAGCGCAATGTCGGGGCGACCGTGGTGGGCATCGATCCCGTGGAGTACCGCTACACCATGGAGACCCTGGCCCTGGTGGAGGGATTCTCCACCGCCCAGTGCGCGCCGCTGGTCACCGGGGCCGAGCTGCAGCGGGCCCGGGAGATCAACGACCGGATGCGCCGGGTGCTGGACGACTTCGACCCGGTGAGGTTCACCGCGCTGAACAAGCAGTTCCACTCCACCCTCTACGAGCACCACCAGAACGCCCACATCCTCGAGCTGGTGCACCGCGGCTGGAACCGGCTGGCCGCTCTGCGCTCGTCCACCTTCGCCTACGTCCCCGGCCGGGCCCGTGCCTCCGTGGACGAGCACGACCACCTGCTGGACCTCATCGCCGAAGGCGCCCCCTTCGACGTCGTCGAGGCCGCCGCGAGACAGCACCGCCTCAACACGCTCGACGCCTACCTGGCGTCACGAACCACACCCCAGGACACCGCACGCCGAAAGGACACACCATGACGAGCACCGAGACCGACGCCCAGAACGCACAGCGCTGGGTTCCGGCCCACCTGCCGGAGAAGATCCAGCACTACATCAACGGCGAGCACGTCGACTCGATCGACGGCGACACCTTCGACGTGCTGGACCCCGTCACCAACCAGCCCTACCTGAAGGCCGCCTCCGGCAAGGTCGCCGACATCGACGCCGCCGTCGCCGCCGCCAAGGACGCCTTCGAGAACGGCCCGTGGCCGAGCATGCTCCCGCGTCAGCGGTCCCGGGTGCTGCACCGGATCGCCGACATCGTGGAGTCCCGCGGCCAGGACCTGGCCGAGATGGAGTGCTTCGACACCGGTCTGCCGATCAAGCAGGCGCTCGGCCAGGCCCAGCGCGCCGCCGAGAACTTCCGCTTCTTCGCGGACCTGATCGTCGCCCAGGCCGACGACACCTACAAGGTGCCCGGCCGCCAGGTGAACTACGTCAACCGCAAGCCGATCGGCGTGGCCGGGCTCATCACCCCGTGGAACACCCCGTTCATGCTGGAGTCCTGGAAGCTGGGCCCGGCGCTGGCCACCGGCAACACCGTGGTGCTCAAGCCGGCCGAGTTCACCCCGCTGTCCGCGTCCCTGTGGCCGGGCATCTTCGAGGAGGCCGGTCTGCCGGCCGGTGTGTTCAACATCGTCCACGGCTACGGCGAGGAGGGCTTCGCCGGCGACTCCCTGGTCAAGCACCCGGACGTCCCGCTGATCTCCTTCACCGGCGAGTCCCGCACCGGCCAGATCATCTTCGGCAACGCCGCACCGTACCTCAAGGGCCTGTCCATGGAGCTGGGCGGCAAGTCGCCCGCCGTCGTCTTCGAGGACGCGGACCTGGAGGCGGCCATCGACGCGACGATCTTCGGGGTCTTCTCCCTCAACGGCGAACGCTGCACCGCGGGCTCGCGCATCCTGGTCCAGCGCGGCATCTACGACGAGTTCGTGTCCCGCTACTCCGCCCAGGCCCAGCGCGTGAAGGTCGGCCTGCCGCACGAGGAGACCACCGAGGTCGGCGCCCTGGTGCACCCCGAGCACTTCGAGAAGGTCATGTCCTACGTGGAGATCGGCAAGCAGGAGGCCCGCCTGACCGCCGGCGGCGGCCGTCCGGAGGAGTTCCCCGAGGGCAACTTCATCCAGCCGACCGTCTTCGCCGACGTCGCCCCGGACGCCCGGATCTTCCAGGAGGAGATCTTCGGCCCCGTCGTGGCGATCACCCCGTTCGACACGGACGAGGAGGCCCTGGCGCTGGCCAACAACACCAAGTACGGCCTGGCCGCCTACATCTGGACGAACGACCTGAAGCGGTCCCACAACTTCGCCCAGAACGTCGAGGCCGGCATGGTGTGGCTGAACTCCAACAACGTCCGCGACCTGCGCACCCCCTTCGGCGGGGTGAAGGCCTCGGGACTGGGCCACGAGGGCGGCTACCGGTCCATCGACTTCTACACCGACCAGCAGGCCGTGCACATCAACCTCGGCGAGGTGCACAACCCGGTCTTCGGCCGCCAGGAGCAGGCCGCCGAGGAGCTCCAGGCCTGATCCTCCGCGCCTGCCGACACCCACCACTCAGCACAAAGGACAGCACCATGACCCACCTCGACGACCGGACGATGACGTCCTCCGGCTTCTACGTCTCGCAGGAAGCCCCGATCCGTTCCGACAACCCGATCCCCACCCCGCAGGCGCCCGCGCCGGACATCCTGCGCTGCGCCTACATGGAGCTCGTGGTCACCGACCTGGAGCGCTCGCGGGAGTTCTACGTGGACGTGCTGGGGCTGACCGTGACCGAGGAGGACGAGAACACCGTCTACCTGCGGTCCCTGGAGGAGTTCATCCACCACAACCTCGTGCTCCGGAAGGGTCCGGTGGCCGCGGTCGCCGCCTTCTCCTACCGGGTGCGCAGCCCCGAGGACCTGGACAAGGCCGTGGCCTTCTACGAGGAGCTCGGCTGCCGCGTGGAGCGCCGCCCGGAGGGCTTCACCAAGGGCATCGGCGACTCGGTGCGCGTGCAGGACCCGCTGGGCTTCCCGTACGAGTTCTTCCACGACGTCGAGCACGTCGAGCGGCTGGCCTGGCGCTACGACCTGTACACCCCGGGCGCCCTGGTCCGCCTGGACCACTTCAACCAGGTCACCCCGGACGTGCCGCGCGCCACGAAGTTCATGCAGGACCTGGGCTTCCGCGTCACCGAGGACATCCAGGACGACGAGGGCACCGTGTACGCCGCCTGGATGCGCCGCAAGCCGACCGTGCACGACACCGCCATGACCGGCGGCGACGGCCCCCGCATGCACCACGTCGCCTTCGCCACCCACGAGAAGCACAACATCCTGGCGATCTGCGACAAGATGGGCGCCCTGCGCATCTCCGACCGCATCGAGCGCGGACCCGGCCGCCACGGCGTCTCCAACGCGTTCTACCTGTACATCCTCGACCCGGACGGCCACCGGATCGAGATCTACACCCAGGACTACTACACCGGCGACCCGGACAACCCGGTCGTCACCTGGGACGTGCACGACAACCAGCGCCGTGACTTCTGGGGCAACCCGGTGGTCCCGTCCTGGTACACCGACGCTTCCCTGGTCCTGGACCTGGACGGCAACCCGCAGCAGGTCGTGGCCCGCACCGAGGACTCGGAGATGGAGGTGACCATCGGCGCCGACGGGTTCTCCTACACCCGTGAGGGCGACGCGAACGGCACCTACAAGGGCGAGGCCGCCAAGGGCTTCAAGCTCGGCAACCAGCTCTGACCCTCCCCGGGGCGATGGCGGCCGGCCGGCTCCCTGCACGGAGCCGGCCGGCCGCCGCCGTCCCGGAGACAGAGCACCCGCAGAACACAGGAGAGGACATGCTGGACCACGAGACCCATGTGAAGATCGCCGATGAGCTGCACCGGGCGGGGCTGGACCGCACGCCGGTGCCGCGGCTGACCAAGCGGTACCCGCAGATGGAGATCGAGGACTCCTACGCGGTGCAGAGGATCTGGGCGCAGCGACAGGAGGAGGCCGGCCGCACCAAGGCCGGGCACAAGATCGGGCTGACCTCCAAGGCCATGCAGGACGCCACCGGCATCGACGAGCCGGACTACGGGGTGATCTTCGACGACCAGGTGGTCGAGTCCGGCCACGTCTACGAGTGGGCGCGGTACACCCACCCGCGCATCGAGATGGAGCTGGCCTTCGTCCTGAAGGAGGACCTCGCCGGCCCCGGCGTGAACCTCTTCGACGTGCTGCGCGCCACCGAGTACGTGGTGCCGGCCCTCGAGGTGCTGGACTCGCGCATCGAGATGGAGGGCCGGACCATCACCGACACCATCTCGGACAACGCCGCGCTCGGCTCCATGGTGATCGGGGGCCGCCCGGTCGCCCCGGACGCCGTCGACCTGCGCTGGGTCGCCGGGGCGCTGTGGCGCAACGAGGAGATCATCGAGACCGGGGTGGCCTCCGGGGTGCTCAACCACCCGGCCAACGGGGTGCACTGGCTGGCGAACCGGATCGCCGGCCACGGGGACCGGCTGGAGGCCGGGGAGATCATCCTCGCCGGGTCCTTCACCCGCCCCATGTGGGTCCACGCCGGGGACACCGTGTACGCCGACTACGGAGAGCTGGGGACCATCACATGCCGATTCGCCTAGAACCGCAGCCCGGGTTCAAGGACCTGTTCACCGAGGCCGCCCGCGCGAAGCGCGGCGGGCGGCCGGCGGCCGGCATGTTCGTCAGCTCGGGAGACCCCACCGCGACCGAGATCTGCGCCTCGGCCGGCCTGGACTACCTCCTGCTCGACGCCGAGCACTCACCGCTGGGACTCGAGACCGTCCAGTCCCAGCTGCGCGCCATGGCCGGCTACCCGGTCGTCCCCGTGGTGCGCGTGCCCGCGCTGGACACCGTGCTGGTCAAGCAGTTCCTCGACCTGGGCGCACAGTCCCTCGTCATCCCGATGGTGGACAGCGCCGGGGACGCCGAGGCGGCCGTGCGCGCCATGCACTATCCGCCGCGCGGGGTCCGCGGAGTCGGTTCCGCACTGGCCCGCTCGGCGCGGTGGAACCGGATCCCGGACTACCTGGACCGGGCCGCCGACCTGGTCACCCTGGTCGTCCAGGTCGAGTCCGCCGCCGCCGTCGAGAACGCCCGGCAGATCGCCGCGGTCGACGGCATCGACGGCATCTTCATCGGTCCCTCCGACCTGGCCGCCTCCATGGGCCTGCTCGGCCGACAGGACCACCCCGACGTGGTGCTCGCCGTCAAGGACGTCATCGCCGCCGTGCAGCAGGCGGGGAAGTTCGTGGGGGTCAACGCCTTCGCGCCGTCCCAGGCCCAGGACTATCTCGACGCCGGCGCCGACTTCGTCAACGTGGGCGCCGACGTCGCGCTGCTGGCCCGCGGGACCGAGGCGCTCGCCGACGCATGGTGCGCTCCGGCAACGGGGGAGCAGGCGCCGCGCGGGTCCTACTGATCCGACGGGGCTGGTCGCTGCCCGAGACGGGCGGCGACCAGCTCGGCGCTGTGCGCCAGCCGCCGGCCCAGCGCCTCGACGTCGAGCCGGCGGGTGGCGTAGACGACGGCCAGTGCTGCCGGCAGGTGGCCGGGAGCACGCAGGGGAACGGCCACGGAGGACACCCCGTCCAGCACCTCGTTGCTGCTGACGGCGAATCCGCGCTCCCGGGCCTGCTCCACCTCCGCGCGGGGGCGGACGCCGCCCGTCAGCTCGGTGAGCTCGTCCGGGTCCATGCCCGCCTGCACGGCGAGCCCGGGGGCGCCGCGGTCCAGCGGGTGGCGGGTGCCCGGGCGCTGGGTGACGGCGTGGCCGCGGAAGGGCTCCACCGTCACCAGCGTGATGCACTCCTCCTGGCCCCAGACCGCCACGAAGGCGCTCATCTGCAGCTCGTTGGCCAGCGCGGTCAGTTCCGGCAGGGACGCCGACTGGAGGTCCTGCTGCACCCCCCGCGCGAGCACCGCCAGCCCGGGTGCGCCGATCAGCCGGCCGGTGGAGTCCCGGGTCAGCAGGCCGTAGCTCTCCAGGGTCCGCAGGATCCGGTAGGCGATCGACCGGTGCACGCCCAGCTGGGCGGCCACGTCGGCGATCGTGGGCGGCTCCTCGGCCGAGACCACGAGCTCGAGCATGCGCAGCCCCCGGGAGAGGGTCTGCGAGGGCGCCGCCGCAGCGGCGGCCCGGCCCTGCATGCTCCCGGTCGACTGCGCGGCCGGCGTCCTGCTCGCCGGCACCTGGGCGGAAGGACGTCCCTGAGCGTTCACCGTGGCCCCTTTCTGTGGGCGGTCTGACGAGGTTCCCCGGGCCGGGTCGCGGAGCGGCCCCGGAGGCCTGACGGGTCTCGGCCCGGGGGCGACCATGTTTTCACCGCAGCGGAGCGTGAGCGGCGTCGCAGGGTCTTGTGAGGACGATCACCCACCGTATATGATCTGTCCCAAGAGTTCGATAAAAGAACGGTGTGTTCCATTATAGAACACGCAGGCCGTTCCTCCCTCTCATTCCGCCAGGAGGCCCCATGCTGTTCCACCACCACGGGTACGTGTCCACGGACCCCCGTGTCCAGCCCGCCGCCGGTGTGGGCGTCGACCGTTCCCCCGAGCTGCCCGAGACCATGGACGTGCTCGTGGTCGGCGCGGGCCCGGCCGGCATGACCGCCACCGCCCAGCTGGCCAGCTTCCCGGACGTCATGACCTGCCTCGTCGACCGCCGCCCCTACCGGCTGGAGATCGGCCAGGCCGACGGCATCCAGGCCCGCAGCGTCGAGACGTTCCAGGCCTTCGGCTTCGCCGAGGAGATCACCGCCGAGGCGTTCCACCTGAGCGAGATGAACTTCTGGAAGCCGGACCCGGCCGACCCGGGGCACATCGTCCGGACCGCACGGGCCGTGGACGACCCCACGGGGGTCAGCGAGTTCCCGCACCTGATCGTCAACCAGGCGCGCGTGCTGGACTACTTCGCCCGCTTCGCGAAGAACGCCCCGTCCCGGACCGCACCGTACTTCGGCTGGGAGTTCGTGAAGCTCGAGGTCGGTGAGGGGGAGTACCCGGTCACCGTGACCCTGAAGCGCACCGGCGACCAGCCGGAGGGCGGCACGGGCCCGGGCGAGGAGCGCGTCGTGCGCACCAAGTACGTCCTGGGGGGCGACGGCGCGCGCTCGAAGGTCCGCCGGGACATCGGTGCCCAGCACGTGGGCGCGGTGTCCTACCACGCGTGGGGCGTCATGGACGTCCTGGCCGAGACCGACTTCCCGGACATCCGCACCAAGTGCGCCATCCAGTCCAAGCACGGATCGATCCTGCACATCCCGCGCGAGGGCGGCTTCCTGTTCCGCATGTACGTGGACCTGGGCGAGGTCAGCGCGGACGACGCCGGCGCCGTCCGCAGGACCCCGATCGAGTCGATCGTGGCCCAGGCCAACCAGATCGTCTCGCCCTACACCGTGGACGTGAAGGACGTGGCGTGGTGGAGCGTCTACGAGGTCGGCCACCGGGTGACGGACCGCTTCGACGACGTCCCCGTCGAGGAGGCGGGGCAGCGCAGCCCGCGGGTGTTCATCGCCGGCGACGCCTGCCACACCCACTCGGCCAAGGCGGGCCAGGGCATGAACGTCTCCATCCAGGACGCGTTCAACCTGGGCTGGAAGCTGGGCCACGTGCTGACCGGGCTGAGCCCCGCGTCGCTGCTGTCCACCTACTCGGCCGAGCGCCAGCCCGTGGCCCAGAACCTCATCGACTTCGACCGGGAGTGGTCCGCCATGATGGCCGCCAAGCCGGAGGAGCTGGGGAGCGCGTCCGCGCTGGAGGACTTCTACCAGAAGACCGCCGAGTTCCCGGCGGGCTTCATGACGGAGTACCCGGCCGGGCTGCTCGTGGGCGAGGCGGTGCACCAGGACCTCGCCACGGGCTTCCCCCTGGGCAAGCGCTTCAAGGCGCATCCGGTCAAGCGCGTCTCGGACACCAACCCGAAGTTCCTGGGCCACCAGCACACCGCCGACGGGCGGTGGCGGATCTACGCCTTCGCCGACGCCGCCGTGTCCTCCGCGCAGGACTCGGCGCTGCGGGCCTGGGCCGAGTGGATGGACTCCGCGGAGTCCCCGGTGCGCCGGTTCACCCCGGAGGGCCAGGACCTCGACGCCCTGTTCGACCTCAACGTGGTCTACCAGCAGCCGCACGAGGAGGTGGAACTGATGAAGGTGCCGTCCGTGTTCCGCCCGAAGGTCGGCAGGTTCCAGATCTCGAACCTGAACAAGGTGTGGGGCACGGACCCGGCCGATGACATCTACGCGGCCCGGGGGCTGAGCCGGGACGGCGTGGTCGTGGTGGTCCGCCCGGACCAGTACGTCGCCCACGTGCTGCCGCTGACCGCGACCGCCGAGCTGTCGGACTTCCTGACGCCGATCTTCACCATCTGATCGGTCTGCTGCCCACCTACCAGTCCGTGGGGGGTGCTCGCCCCGGTGCTGCTGGGCCTGCTGCGCATCGTCCAGGGCATCTCGGCGGGCGGCGAATGGGGCGGGGCGGCCCTGATGGCCGTGGAGCACGCGCCGGCCGAGCGCCGTGGGCTGGCCGGTTCCATGCCCCAGCTGGGCGTGCCCCTGGGCCTGCTGCTGGCCACCGCCGTCACCGCCCTGATGACCGGGGTGATCTCCCCCGGGGAGCAGTTCCTCGAGTGGGGATGGCGCATTCCGTTCGCCGCCTCGATCGTCCTCATCGCGGTCGGCTACTTCGTCCGCATCGCCGTGGACGAGTCCCCCGTCTTCCAGGAGATCGCCGCCAAGAAGGAGCAGGCGAGCGTCCCGATCGTGGAGCTGTTCCGCAAGTACTGGCACCTCGTGGCCATCGCGGCCCTGATCTTCGTGGGCAACAACTCCGTGGGCTACATGTCCACCGGCGGCTTCATCCCCGCCTACGCCACCTCGGACGCGGTCGGGCTCTCCCGGACCGACGTGCTGGTCGCCATGACCTTCGCCGCCACCGTGTGGCTGGTCTCCACGCTGGGGGCCGGGATCGTCTCCGACCGCATCGGGCGCAAGCTCACCTACCAGATCGGCTACGTCTGGCTGATCCTCACGATCTGGCCGCTGTTCCTGCTCATCGACTCGGGCTCCCTGCTCAACCTGTACATCGGACTGGGCCTCGTCTGCATCGGTACGGGCCTGACCTACGGCCCCCAGGCCTCCCTGTACTCCGAGCTGTTCCCGGCATCGATCCGGTTCTCCGGCGTGTCGATCTCCTACGCGATCGGCGCCATCCTCGGCGGTGCCTTCGCGCCGATGATCGCCCAGGCCCTGCTCGACGCCACCGGCGGCACGCCCGCCATCGCCGTCTACCTGATCGGGATGTGCGTGGTGGCCCTGGTCGCCGTCAGCCTGGTCCGGGACCGCTCCAGGATCGACCTGTCCATCAACAACCAGGCCGAGCAGGAGATCGGGAGCACGGTGTTCGACAAGCGCCCGGTGCCGGACCGGCCCCGCCGGATGAGTGCTTCCAGGAGCTGAAGGAGCCGGTCCCGGGCCTCACACCACCCGGGCGTCGATGAGGGCGGGGCCGTCCGCCCGCAGAGCCTGCTGGTAGGCCTCCTCGAACTCCGCCCGGGTGGTGGTGCGGGTGGCGGGCACCCCGTACCCCTGGGCGAGGGACACGAAGTCGATCTCGCCCAGGACCAGGCCCGGCACGTCGGGCACGCCCATTCGCTCGGCGAATCCGGCCAGCGCGCCGTATCCGGAGTTGTTGACGATCACGAACACGGTGCGGGTGCCCCGCTGCGCCGCCGTGTACAGCGCGGTGATGCCGTAGTTGGCGGACCCGTCGCCGACCGTGGCCACGACGGTCGCCTCCGGCGCGGCCAGGGAGATCCCGACGGCGGCCGGCAGGCCGAAGCCGAGACCGCCGGAGGCCGGGAAGTGATAGCCGCCCGGCCGGTCGACGGCGACCCGCTCGAGATACTCCAGGTCCAGGGTGGTGGTCTCGTTGACGTAGACCACGCGGTTGTCGACGTGCTGGTTCAGGACCTCCAGGATCTCTGTGCCCGTCATCCCCTCGGGAGAGGTCCTCGCCGCGGGCAGCCGGCGCTCCGGGCGCCGAGCACCGCGGTCCCGCACGCCCTCGGCGAGCACGGTGACGGCATCGGCGACATCGGCGACGACCGCCCGGCCGAAGGGGGCGCGGGTGGCCTCGGACGGATCCTGCGTCACCTGCCAGACCTGCGTGCCGGGCTCGAGGTAGTCCCCCGGCTCCCACCGGTGGTACCGGAACACCGGTGCGCCGAGCACGAGCACCGTGTCGTGCCCGGCCAGCCGGCGGCGCACCGAGTCGATGCCCGGGACCAGGACGCCGCCGAAGTTGGGGTGGGTGGTGGGGAACGGTGCCCGGGACGGGGACGGCGCCACGTACACCGTCGCGTCGGCGTGCTCGGCCAGCCGGAGCACGGCGGCGAAGACCGCGGGATCCGCGACCGCGGCCGCGTCGACCTGGGGGCCCAGCACCAGCGCCGGGCTCCGGGCGTCGTCGACGGCGGCGACCAGCTCACGGGCGATCCGATCGGGCAGTCCGCCCGCGGTGGTCACCGAGCGTTCGAGCAGCAGGGCGTCATCGGGAAGGGCCGGTTCGCTCCAGTCGTCCAGGGGGACCGACACGTAGACAGGGCCTCGTGGATGGGTGGTGGCCTCGAGGACGGCCTGGGACAGCGTGCGCGGCACATCGGTGGCGGACAGGGGCTCGTGCGCGTACTTGGTCAGCGGGTAGGTCAGCATTCCCGCCTCCATGTTGGCGAGCATGGCTTCCTGCCCGACCGTGCGCCGCACCTGCTGGCCCGCCAGCAGCACCAGCGGCACGTGCGCATACCGGGCGTTGGTCAGCGCGCCCATGGCGTTGCCGGTTCCGGACGCGGCGTGCAGGTTGACCAGGACCGGCTTGCCGGAGGCGCGGGAGTAGCCCTCGGCCATGCCCACCACCACCTGCTCGTGCAGTCCCAGCACGAAGTCGAAGTCCTCGCCCAGCCCGGCCAGGAAGGGCAGCTCGTTGGACCCCGGGTTGCCGAAGATCAGGGTCATGCCGTGCGCACGGAACAGGTCCGCGGAGGCCTCCAGGACTGTCCTGCCGTCTGCCATGGTTCGACTCCCGTCAAGTGAGTGGTGCAACGCGGCCGCTCCGCCGGTTCGACGGCCTGGATGCCGGTCCGGAGCTCCTCCGGTCCGATCCGGTGGAAGGCCCGGGCCGAGAACCTGCGGACCCCTGCCTCTCGGAGGGGTGGATCCGACCGGTCGTCGCCACAGCGTGCTGTTGGGCCCAGCGTATCCGCTCCCCGCGGACCTCGGCCGGAGTCGGCCGGCCGCGGCTCTTGTCACCGCAGGTCGGACCGCGATAGGAACGACACCAGGGACGCCTCACGGTGGGCGTCCCGAAGGGAAGGACCCACGGTCGTCCCGGCCTCGACCGGCGATCCGGCGAGGTCGCGGCGGCCGTCATGACCCGCCGCGGCGCCCCGGCACCCGGAGACTCCCGAGTGTCCCGGTTCCCGGTGGAGAGGCCGGACCAGCGGGCGTGGACCTGCCCGCCGAGACGAAAGGCACGCGATGAACGCCACCCCAGACGCCCCCCGCCCCTCCGACCCGGAGGAGGAGGAGAACACGCAGGACCGGTCGAACCCGGCCTCGGACGCCTCGGACGGGCTGGCCGATCCGGAGTCCGCGGAGCACTTCCGCCAGGCCGTCGAGGACCGCCTGAGCGAGCCGGCGCCCGAGGCCTCCGGTGCCGAGGAGCCGGCACCCGGGGAGGACCCGGACGAGGACAACCCGGTCTCCGTGGACAATCCGGAGTAGGGACCCGTGGGGCGGCCGTCCCCGGGTGTTCCGAGCCGCCGGGCCTGCCGGAGGGGCGGGGCTCAGCCCTCGCAGTCGGTGCAGTAGCTGGTCCCGTTCTTCTGGCGGGCGAGCTGGGAGCGGTGGCGGACCAGGAAGCAGGAGCCGCAGGTGAACTCGTCGGCCTGCTCCGGGACGACGGCCACGGTGAGCTCTTCGTGGGAGAGGTCCGCCCCGGGCAGGTCGATGCCCTCGGCGGTGTCGAAGTCCTCGGCGTCGATGACCGCGGTCTGGGTGGTGGCGCTGCGCTGGACCTGGATCGCCTCCAGGGACTCGTTGGCCGGCTCGTCCTCGGGTCGGGTGCGCGGAGCGTCGTAGTCGGTGGCCATGATGTGGTGCGTCCTCCTGGAGCGGGGTGGTGCTGTGCAGGGGCGGTTCTGCACGGAAGGACCAGAGTGTACCCCACCGGACGAGGGTCCGGTGCACGCCCGTGATTGCGGCATCTGCACCTGACGCGGCGGGCGGCGCCGTCCCGGTCAGCGGCGGGCGTCCGAGGTCTCGTCCTCGAGGTCGTCGAGCACCCACTCCGACAGCTGCCCGGCCGGAACGACGGTCGTGACGTCGGTGCGCCGCAGTGCCTCGTGGAGCGACCGCGGCCCGTCCGTGGCGTCGGCGTCGAAGGCGGCCAGCGCCGCCGTGTACCCGGCGGCCAGGTGGTGCGCCCAGGCCCGGTGGCGGGCGTAGCAGGGGTGGCCGGGATCGGCGCTGCGCACCTCCAGCCACCGTGCCGTCTCCGCGGGATCGAGGGGGAGGGGCACCAGCACCTGGTGCAGGGGCCAGGTGACCTCGGCCCAGCGTCCCGCGGGGGTCTCGTTCATGGGGTAGTAGGTGGCGATCCATCGGACGGGGGAGTGGGGGTGCAGCTCGACGGCCAGAGCCCCGGAGGCGGAGTGGATGATGCCTTCTTCCTGTGCGCAGAGGGAGCGGGGCGGCCTGGGGCTGGACCGCATCGCCGGACCGGGGGTCCGGCGCTGATCACTCAGACTAGGCATGTGGCCGAGGTCCGTGGAAGTGCATTGAACAGTGTGACGACGAGCTGTCCTCCCCGGTGCTGACACCGGGCGCCCAGGGGCGTCGCTTCCGCTCGTGACCGGTGCCCGGGGCCGTGACGCCGATTTTCGTCGAACGCGAATATTCGGGAATCTTCTTCTCCCCGAGGGAGGACGCGGCCTTGCCGGCTCGGGCAGAGTGATCCGCATCACCTGCAGCAGGTGTCTTCGTCGGAGAGGTCACGGCGTGGACGGCCACCCGGCCGTCCACCGTCGTCTCCCGCGGATCCGGCCGGCTCCACCGGGACGGCCGGTTCCGTCCGCACCCACCGGTGCTCTCCGGCGGTCCGGCGGCACCGACCCTCCGTCCGCGCTCCCGCTGCGCCACCCGCCGTTCAACCGGCAACGAAGACCCCACCGATCGAAGAGGAGATGATCGCATGAACCGCCGGACTGTTCGACTCAATGAGCACGAGGTGACTCCCGTGGGACTGTGGAGTCTGCGGGCCGGAGCGCCCACCGTGGCCGTCCTGGTCTCGCTGAACTTCCCCGGTCTCGCTCCGCACACCCGGGACCTGATGCGCCGGACGACCCGCACCGCCCTGCAGACGCTGGTCAACGCCGGCGCCCGCCCGGTCCTGGTCGACTCCAGCGCCCGGCAGCTGCCCGATCCCGCGGTCACGGCGGCCGCGGACGGGGTCCTGGTGCTCGGAGGCGGGGACGTCGACCCCTCCCTGTACGGCGCGGAGGGGCACGAGCCTCACGAGTACGGGGTGGACCGGCGCGCTGACCTCTACACCCTGCAGCTCGTCCGGGAGAGCCTGGGCCGTGACGCCCCCCTGCTGGCCGTCGGCCGGGGCTCCCAGCTGCTCAACCTGGCCTGCGGGGGAACCCTCATCACCCACCTCGACACCTGGCACCGGCACCGGGGCGGACCCGGGCAGGCGATGTGCGTGGAGGAGGAGGTCACCCTGGAGCCGGAGAGCCTGCTGGCGGACGTCCTCGGCGCCCGGCGGCTGACCGTCCGGTCCGCCCACCACCAGGCGGTGGGCGTCGTGGCCCCCGAGCTGCGCGTCACCGCGGTGGCCGAGGACGGCATGGTCGAGGCGACCGAGCACCGCGACCTCGGCTGGGTCGTCGGTGTGCAGTGGCACCCGGAGGACCCGCGCGGTCCGGGGGCGGACCGGCGGAAACTGTTCGCCGCCTTCGTGGAGCAGGCCCGCTCCGCCCGGCACCGGGCCCCGGAGGTGTCGCTGGCGGCCGCGTGAACCGTCCCGCCGCCCGTCCGTGCCGAGGAGCTCCGGGCCTCGGCACGGACGGGCGCAGCCTGCCGGAGCTCCGGCAGGTCATCTTCTCGACGCGCCGGCTCCGTGGACGAGGGGCTTCCGGGGCAGAGCCGGCCCGGACCAGCGCACCGGCCGCGGTCCGGTCCCGGCGGCAGCGGCAGGACACCGGTGCGCGCCGGGTCCGCGCGGGAGCATCCGGGCGTCCGACGCTCTACTCTGTCAACATGCTGATCACCACCGCGGCACCGCCCGCCCCTGCCGAGACCACGCCGGAGGCCCTCCGATGAGCGGCGGTCTGATCGCCCTGCTGGACGACGTCGCCGCCCTGGCCCGCGTCACCGCGGCCTCCGTGGACGACATCGGCGCGGCCGCGGGCCGGGCGAGCATGAAGGCCGCCGGCGTCGTCGTCGACGACACCGCCGTGACCCCGCAGTACGTCCAGGACGTCTCCCCGGCCCGCGAGCTGCCCATCATCTGGCGCATCACCAAGGGCTCGCTGCGCAACAAGCTGATCTTCATCCTCCCGGTCATCCTGCTGCTGAGCCAGTTCGCGCCGTGGCTGCTGACCCCGATCCTCATGCTCGGCGGCAGCTACCTGTGCTTCGAGGGGGCCGAGAAGATCTGGGCGAAGGTCTCGGGCCACGGGGCGAAGACCAAGACCCCGGTGGTCGAGAAGGGCAAGGACGCGGAGGACACGATGGTCGGCGGCGCGGTGCGCACCGACCTGATCCTCTCGGCCGAGATCATGGTCATCTCCCTCAACGAGGTGGCCGATGAGCCGCTGCTCTCGCGCGCGGCCATCCTGGTGGTCGTCGCACTCGGCATCACGGTCCTGGTCTACGGCGTGGTGGCCCTGATCATCCGGATGGACGACTTCGGCCTGCACCTGGCCGAGCGGTCCTCCCCGACCACGCAGAAGATCGGCCACGGCCTGGTCAAGGGCATGCCCGGGCTGCTCGCGGTGATCTCGGTGGTGGGCACGGCCGCCATGCTCTGGGTGGGCGGGCACATCATCCTCGTGGGCCTCGACGAACTGGGCTGGCACGCCCCCTACGAGGCCGTCCACCACGTCGAGGTCCTCGTGCACGACGCCGTCCCCGGCGGCCTCGGCGCGGCGCTCGCCTGGCTCACGAACACCTTCTTCTCCGCGGTCCTGGGCCTCGCCTGGGGCGCCGTCCTGGTCCTGGTGTGGGAGCTGCTGCCCTTCGGCAAGGGCGAGCACGAGGCCGAGCACGCCGCCCACGGCGCGCACGAGGCGCAGGGCGAGCACCACGGGAAGCACTCCGCGGCGTCCGCCCCGGCAGACTCCTCCCCGGCGGCGTCCGCCGCGGAGGACGGCGGCGCCACGACCGACCGGCCGGATGCCGCCCCGCCGGCCGACGGGGGCTCCTCCGCGGCCCGCTGACCGCCGGACACCGGCTGCCCGTGCCGTGACCGCAGTCCCCTGACCCGGGGTCCGCCGCTCGCCGCGGGCGGCCGGGGACCGCACGCGGAGAGGCGGCCCCGCGCTCCCGGGCGGCGCCGCCCGTCAGAGGTCGTCGGGGTCCCCGGAGCGGGCGCCGAGGTACTCGTCCAGGACGGCGGAGCCCAGGTCCGCCGGGTCCGGGGCCACCACGCGCCCGTCGATCCGCTCGGCCATCCGCCGCAGGAACCGCTCCAGCCCGGGGTCGTCGCCGAGCCGGAAGAACGTCGCCTGGGCCCCCATGCGCCCCAGCCGGTCGAGCTCCTCCACCGTGGCGCGCAGGGTCTCCGGCTCCGTGGGCCAGGAGAACCAGCTCTCGCCGTCGGGCAGCAGGTGCGCCGTGGGCTCCCCGTCGGTGACCACGAGCAGGACGGGCTGCATCGACGGGTGCTTGCGGAAGAACCGCGTGGCGAGCAGCAGCGCGTGGTGCAGGTTGGTGCCCTGCTCCCGCACCGGCGGCAGGCCCGTGAGCTCGTCGACCGGCAGCGCGCGGGCGTAGCGGCCGAAGGCGACGATCTGCAGCTGGTCCCCCCGGAACCGGGTGGAGACGAGGTGGTGGAGCGCCAGCGCCGTGCGCTTCATGGGCACCCAGCGTCCCTCGGCGGCCATGGAGAACGAGGTGTCCACGAGCAGGACGACGGCGGCCTGCGTGCGCGCCTCCGTCTCCGCCACCTCGATGTCCCGGACGTCGAGGCGCAGCCCCCGGCGGGCGTCGCCGCCCTCGGCCGCCGTGCGCCGGATCGCGTTGGTGATCGTGCGGGTGGTGTCCCAGGGCTCGGCGTCCCCGAACTGCCACTCCCGGGTGGCGCCCGAGGGCTCGCCGGCCGCCCCCGCGAGGCGGGTGTCGCGCTGACCGGTCCGGGAGGACAGGTTCTGCGCGGCGTCCCGCAGCAGCGCCTTCCCGATCCGTCGCACCGCCCGGGGCGAGAGCCGCAGGTCGCCGTCCGCGCCGCGCTGCAGGTAGCCGCTGTCCCGCATCGCCTGCTCCAGCTCGGCCAGGGTCCGCGCCGACACCGCGGCGTCCGCGCCCAGCTGGCGCGCGAGCGCGTCGAGGTCCATGTCGTCCAGGTTGGCGCCCCGGTGGTGCTGCGCCAGCTGCTCGGCCAGCGCGTCGAGCTCGGCGATGTCCTGGAGCACGCCCGTGCCGTCGCCGAGCCCCAGGCCGTCCTGGCCGCCGAAGTCCTCGGAGCCGCCCCAGTCCTCACCGGGGCGCAGCCCCTGCAGGTTCGCGTCGAGCCGGCCGAGCTGGTCCATGAGCTCCGGGGAGCCGAACGCCTGGGCGGAGAGCTGCATCAGCTCCTGGCGCTGCTCCGGGGACATGGAGTTCAGCATCCGCTGGGCCGCCGCGGCGCGCTGGGCCATCGCGTCGATCAGCTCCTCGACCGACTGCGGGTTCTCGGGGAAGTGCTCCCCGTGCTTCGCCATGAAGTCCTGGAAGTCCTCGTCGGTGTCCTCGCCCCGGGCGTGCTTCTCGAGCAGCTCGTTGAGGTCCCGCAGCATCTCCGCCACGGCCTCCCGGTCGGCGTCCGTGGCGTTCTCGAGGGCCTGCTTCATCCCGGCGAAGCGCTGGTCCAGCAGCTCGCGGCCCAGGAGGTCCTTGATCTGCTCGTACGCCTCCCGCGCGGACTCGGACTGCCAGTCGTAGGACGCGAGCTCGCTGACGGCGGCGGCCGTGGAGCTCGGCAGGCCGTCGAGCTGCATCTCCCGGAAGGAGCGGTCCATCGGGTCCATCCGGGCGTCCCGCAGGAACTGCTCGCGCTCCAGGCGCAGCGCCTTCTCGAGCAGCTTCTTCGCCTCCTCGAGGGTGCCGCCCAGGCGGTGGCGCTTCAGCAGCTCGCGCCGGCGCTGCTGCACGCGCCGGGACAGGTCGTCGAGACCGTCCCGGCCGCGGCCGCCCCGCCGGAGGAACTCGCGCAGCGCGTCCTCCGGCGAGTAGCCCGCCATGACGTCCTCGGAGACGGCCTCGAGCGCCTCGGACAGGTCCACCGGCGGGGCCAGCGGATCGGGTCCTCCGGCGTACCGGCCGTAGCGGGAGGACCGGTGGTGTGCGGGCATGACGCCCCCTCTGTGTCTTGTGCCGTGTCTCTTCCGGATCCCCGTGCCGTGGACGCGCGGTCGGTGCCGCGGTCCTCCCCGGGCGGGGCGCCTCAGCCGTAGACGGTGCCGCCCTCGTCGGCGTCCTTGGAGATCTTCTGCGCCAGGTAGAGGCCCTCCAGCGCGAGCTCGATCGCGCTGGCGCGCTGTCCCGGCGTGCTCGCGCCCAGGCGCGCGGCGATCTCGTCGTAGGCGGTCCCGGCCCCGTCGTCGTCGTCCGGTGCCAGCTCGGGGAGCCCGGCGAGGAAGTCCCGGGCCGAGACGTCGTCGCCGGTGGACACCGTGGTGCGGCCGTCGAAGGCCTCCACGACCGGTCCGAGGTCGAGACCGCGGAAGCGGCCCCGGACGGTCTCGGCGGTCGCCCGGCGCAGCAGGTGGTCGAGGATCGCGCGCTCGCGGCCCTCCTCGCCGGACTCGAACTCGATCTTGCCGGCCAGGACGTCGGTGGCCGTCTCCATGTCCACCATCCGCGCCACGGCCTCCTCCTCGCCGCGGATCGTGGCGCGCCGCAGCGCCGCCGCCGCGACCGTCTCGGCGCCCGCGATGGCGAACCGTGCCGACACCCCCGAGCGCTGGTCCACCGCGGAGGAGTCCCGCAGCAGGCGGGTGAACCGGGCCAGGGTCTCGAGGATCGTGTCCGGGACCTCGGCGATCAGCTCGGCCTCCTGGCGGATCACGGCGATCTCGTCCTCGAGCTCGAGCGGGTAGTGGGTGCGGATCTCGGCGCCGAACCGGTCCTTGAGCGGCGTGATGATCCGGCCGCGGTTCGTGTAGTCCTCGGGGTTGGCCGTGGCCACCACGAGCACGTCCAGCGGCAGCCGCAGGACGTAGCCGCGGATCTGGATGTCCCGCTCCTCCATCACGTTGAGCATGGCCACCTGGATGCGCTCGGCGAGGTCGGGCAGCTCGTTGATCGCCACGATGCCGCGGTGCGAGCGCGGCACCAGCCCGTAGTGGATGGTCTCCGGGTCCCCGAGCCGCCGCCCCTCGGCGACGCGCATCGGGTCGACGTCCCCGATGAGGTCCGCCACGGACGTGTCCGGAGTGGCGAGCTTCTCCACGTAGCGCTCCGAGCGGTGCCGCCAGACCACGGGCAGCTCGTCCCCCTCGAGCAGGATCCGGCGCCGCGACGCCTCGGTCAGGGGCTCCAGGGGGTGCTCGTTGAGCTCCGAGCCCTCGATCGCGGGGGACCACTCGTCGAGCAGGCCGGCGAGGGTGCGCAGCAGGCGGGTCTTGCCCTGGCCGCGCTCGCCCAGCAGCACCACGTCGTGGCCGGCGAGCAGGGCCCGCTCCAGCTGGGGCAGCACCGTGCGCCCGAGCCCGTGCAGGCCCGGCCAGGGGTCACCGCCCTCGGCCAGCGTGCGCAGGAGGTTCTCGCGGATCTCCTCGCGCAGGGTCCTGTGGGCGACGCCGGCGGCGCGGAGCTCGCCGAGCGTGCGGATGTCCGGGTGATCGGTCACAGCGCCAACTTAACCCCGGCGTCAAGGGGCGCCCGTGCGCGGGGGTCCGGCGTCGTCGGCAGCGGTGCGTCCCGCCGCCCGCGGCGGCGCTCCCCGGCGGCGCTCCCCGGCGCCCGACGGCAGGGCCCGACGGCAGGGCCCGACGGCGGAGCCCGGCCGCGGCCCACGGCGGTGCCGGGCCGCGGCCCCTGTGGCCGCGGGGGTCCCGCCAGTACGCTGGTGCATCATGGGCACTCGCAAGGCACCACGGAGCACCCTCGTCCTGCTCGTGCGGCACGGGGAGACCCCCACCACGGGCAAGGTCCTGCCGGGGCGGGCCCCCGGCCTGCACCTGTCCGAGCGCGGCCGGGCGCAGGCGGACCGGGTGGCGGAACGGCTCGCGGGGGTCCGCGTCGACGCCGTCTACACCTCCCCGCTCGAGCGCACCCGCGAGACCGCGGCGCCGACCGAGGCCCGGACCGGCCGGGAGGCGGTCGTGGAGCCGGGCCTGCTCGAGTGCGACTTCGGGGAGTGGACGGGCGAGGAGCTCTCCCGCCTCTCCCGGCTCAAGGCCTGGTCGACCGTCCAGCGGGCGCCCTCGACCTTCCGGTTCCCCGGCGGGGAGAGCTTCCCTGAGATGCAGGCGCGGACGGTCGGCGCCGTGGACCGGGTGCGGGCGGCCCACGAGGGCGGGGTGGTGGTCTGCTTCTCGCACGCCGACCCCATCAAGGCGGCGCTCGCCCACGCCCTGGGCACGCACCTGGACCTCTTCCAGCGCATCGTGGTCAGCCCGTGCTCGGTCTCGGCGGTCTCGTACGCGCCGGGACAGGCGCCGGCCGTGCTCACGGTGAACTCCACCGACGAGCCGCTGGCCGGCCTGAGGGTGTCGTGAGCGGACGCTGATGGGCGAGCTCGTGCTCCTGACGGAGGGCCGGATCGAGCTCCTCGGCATGATCCGGGAGAGCAGCAACTCCGCGCTGCTCGTCGAGGTCACGCTCGAGGAGCAGACGGCCTGGGGGATCTACAAGCCCCTCGAGGGCGAGCGGCCGCTGATCGACTTCCGTCCCGGCCTGCACCGGCGGGAGCGCGCCGCGTACGTGCTGAGCGAGTTCCTGGGCTGGGGCCTCGTCCCGCCCACCGTGCTGCGGCAGGACGGCCCGTTCGGCGCGGGGTCCCTGCAGCGGTTCGTGGAGCACGACCCCCGGCAGCACTACTTCACTCTCTACGACGCCGCCCCGGACACCCACGACGCCCTGCGCCGGATCGCGCTGTTCGACCTCGTGGCCAACAACGCCGACCGCAAGGGCGGCCACGTGCTGCGGGGCGCCGACGGGCGGATCTGGGGGATCGACCACGGGCTGTGCTTCGCGGCCGCGTTCAAGCTGCGGACCGTCGTCTGGGACTTCTCCGGCGAACCCGTCCCCGAGGAGCTGCTCCGCGACATCGCCCCGCTGGCCGACGACGTCCCCGCCGAGCTCGCCGAGCTCCTCGACGCCACGGAGGTGGCCGCGCTGCGGCGGCGGGTGCGCCGGCTGCTCGACGAGGCGGTCCTGCCGGTGGACGCCACCGGCCGCCGGATCCCCTGGCCGCTGCTGTAGCCGCGGGCCGGTCGTGCGGATCCCGCCGCCCCGGTGCCGTCACGGCCGGAGCGGGAGCTCCAGGGCGAGTTCCGTGGCGGCCTGCTGCAGCTGCGGCAGGTATGTCCGCAGGCCCTCGAGGTCGGTGCGGAAGAGCGGGGCCGCCAGGGCGACGGCGGCGATCAGCCGGTGCGACGGGGACAGGACCGGCACGGCCACGGCGGCCATGCCCACGTCGTTCTCCTCCTGCTGGCCCGCCCAGCCCTGGACGCGGATCCGCTCGACCTGGCGCCGGAGCTCCGCGCGGTCGGTGAGCGAGTGCCCGGTGCGCGGGACGAGCTCGATCGTCTCCAGCAGGCGCTCGCGGGTGCCCGGGTCGCTGAAGGCCAGCAGCGCCTTGCCGATGGCGCTGGTGTGCAGGGACCCGTGGTCCCCGGGGTCGGTGGTGGTGCGGAACTGGGGGCCGTCCACCTTGCGCACCGTGAGGAAGTGCGGCCCGTCGAGCACGCCGAGGATCGAGCTCTCCCCCGTGACCGCGGTGAGGTGCTGGAGGATCGGTGCCGCGGCGCCCTCGAAGCCGCGGGTGCTGGCGACCTTCTGTCCCAGCTGGTAGACGCGCAGGCCCAGCCGGTAGCGCTTGTCCTGCGGGTCGTAGGTCGCGAAGTCCGTGCTGACCAGGGTGTTCAGCAGCCGGTAGACGGTGCTGAACGGGTACTGCGCCTGCTCGGCGATCTGCGCGGCGGTGGCGCCGTGCGGGTGCTCCCCGAGCAGGGTCAGCAGGCCCAGGGCCTTGCCCACGGTTCCGGAGGCCTCGGTCGTCATGATGACACCTTCCTTGACACGGTCTGTGAGGTACATCATGCTCATAATTCAAATAACAGCAACAGTTGCCAACATTCGGAAGCCGAGACATGAAGCGGACACTGCGCATCGCCGTCGTGGGGGCGGGCCTCATCGGGCGCCAGCACGCCCGGCGCGTCCTGGGCCGCCCGCACCTGCAGCTGCGCTACGTCGTCGACCCCTACGCCGATCCCGCCGGCGTGCCCACGGGACCGGACACCGCCCTGGTGGCCGATCTCGGGCAGGCCCTGGGGGACGTGGACGGCGTGGTCCTGGCCACCCCGAACGCCGCCCACCGCGAGGGGGCGCTGGCCGCCGTCGCGGCCGGGGTGCCGGTGCTCGTGGAGAAGCCGATCGCCGACACCCTGGAGGCGGCCGAGGAGATCGTCACGGCCGCCGAGGCGTGCGGGGTGCCCGTGCTGGTCGGCCACCACCGGCGGTACTCCCCGCTGCTGGCCCGCGCCGCCGAGGTCATCGCGTCCGGGGCGATCGGGGACCCGGTGGCGGTCATGGGCTCGGCGCTCTTCCGCAAGCCCGACGACTACTTCGAGAGCGCGCCCTGGCGCACCGGGCCCGGGGGAGGGCCGATCCTCATCAACCTCGTCCACGACGTGGACGCCCTCCGCGCCCTGTGCGGGGAGATCGTCCGGGTGCAGGCCGTGGCCGGCAGCGCCGCCCGCGGCCTCGCGGTCGAGGACACCGCGGCGCTCACCCTGGGCTTCGCGAACGGCGCGCTGGGCACGTTCATCGTCTCCGACGCCGCCGCCTCCGCCCGGTCCTGGGAACAGACCTCCCGGGAGAACCCCGGCTACGAGACCGACGAGCACGAGGACTGCTACCACGTGGCCGGCACCCGCGGGTCGCTGTCCGTGCCGACCCTGCGGCTGCGGACCCACCCGGGTGCGGCCTCGTGGACGGAGCCCGCCACCGTCAGCACCGTGGCGGCGCCCCGCGAGGACCCGCTGGACCTGCAGCTGGAGCACTTCGAGCACGTCCTCCGCGGGGAGGCGGCGCCGCGCGTCCCCGCCCGCGAGGGCCTGCAGTCGCTGCGCGTGGTCCACGCCGTGGCGCAGAGCGCCCGGACCGGGCTGCCCGTCCGCGTGCCCACCGATCCTCCGGCGGCCCGCCCGGCCGCCGCCCGTTCCGAGCAGCCGCCCGTCCCGAGAACAGGAGTGGATGACCATGTCGTCGATCCGTGAGCCGGCAGCGCCGGCCGACCCGCCGCCCGACCGGGAGGCCGGCGTCCTCCGCTGGCTGGGCTACGTGGAACAGGTGGTCGGAGGGCTCCTGATCCTGGTGATCTTCGTCTTCGTCCTGATGCAGGCCGTGCAGCGCTACCTGCCCACGGGCACGTGGGTGGGCGCGGGAGAGCTCTCGCGCTACGCCCTGGCCGGGCTGACGTTCCTGATGGCCGGCTACCTCTACGGCCACGGCCTGCACATCACGGTGCTCGTGATCGACCGGTACACCTCCGGGCGGACCGCGAAGGCGCTGCACGTGCTGACCCACGTCCTCGTCCTGCTGGCCTCCCTGCTGCTGCTCAACGAGGTGTGGTTCCTGCTCACGGACTCCGTCTCCCAGTCCACCCCGGCGCTGGGGATCCCCATGCTGTGGATCTACCTGCTGCCCCTGCTCGGGATCCTCACCCTGACCGTGCGCTCGGCCGTGGCGATCTTCGTGCCGCGGGCGATCGCCGCCGACCCCAATCCGCTCCTCGCGGAAGGAGCGTGAGCATGAGCATCTGGATCCTCGCCGTCCTCATCGTCGTCCTCATCGGCCTGCGCACGCCCGTGGGCCTGGCCTTCCTGGGCCCCAGCGTCCTGTACATGCTCCTGGAGGGGAACTCCGCGGGCCTCGGCTTCCGCCAGGCCTTCAACGGCGTCGCGTCCTTCCCGTTGCTGGCCGTGCCCCTGTTCATCCTGCTCGGCTCCATCGCCAACCGCGCCGGGATCGCTGACCGCATCTTCGACTTCGCCCTGGCGCTGCTGGGCCGGGTCCGCGGCAACCTCGGCTACGTCAACATCGCCACCAGCCTGGGCTTCTCCTGGATGAGCGGCTCCGCGCTGGCCGACGCCGCGGCCCTCGGCAAGATCCAGGTGCCGGCCATGATGAAGGCCGGCTACACCTTCCGGTTCGCCTCCGGCCTGACCGCCGCGTCGGCCCTGATCGCCCCGGTGATGCCCCCGTCCATCCCAGCCGTCATCTACGCCTCCGTGGCCGCGCTGTCCACCGGCGCCCTGTTCGCGGGCTCCGTGCTCCCGGCCTTCCTCATGGCGGCGGGGCTGGCGCTCACCGTGCTGCTCCTGACCCGCCGCAACACCGCGCTGGAGACCATCCCGTTCGACTGGTCGACGCTGGGCACCGCGACCCTGCGGGTGATCGGCCCGCTCGGCGCCCCCGTGATCATCCTCGGCGGCATCCTGCTCGGCCTGTTCACCCCCACCGAGGCCGCCGCGGTCGGGGTGGCCTACATGGTGGTCCTGGGCTTCGTCTACCGCACCCTGAACCTGCGCTCCCTCGTGGAAGCGGTCCGCGAGGCGGCGACCACGACGGCGGCGATCACCCTCATCCTGGCCTCGGCCTCCCTGCTGGGCTGGATCCTGGCCCGGGAGCGGGTGCCCCAGGAGGTCGCCGAGTTCGTCACCTCCTTCACCGACAGCCCGATCGTGTTCCTGCTCCTGATCAACGTGCTGCTGATCCTGCTGGGGATGGTCATCGACGCCACCGCGGTCATCATGATCACCGTCCCGGTGCTGATGCCCATCGCCACCCAGTTCGGCATCGACCCGATCCACCTCGGGGTGATCATCATCGTCAACCTCATGATCGGGCTCCTGACCCCGCCCGTGGGCAGCGTCCTCTACGTGATGAGCTCCGTGACCCGCCGGGGGGTGGACGAGGTCTTCCGGGGCATCGCCGTCTTCCTGGTCCCCCTGGTCGTCGTCCAGCTGATCATCACCTTCTTCCCGCCGGTCGTCACCGGCCTGCCGGCCCTGCTGGGCCTGTAGCCCGCCCCGCGCCACCGTCCACGTCCCGACCCACAGCACCGATCCACAGCACCGAACCACGTCACCGACCCACAGGAGAACACCATGCGATCCACCACCCGTCAGCGTCTGGCCGCCGCCGTCAGCCTGCCCCTGGCCCTCGGCCTGCTCACCGCCTGCGCCGGCGGGGGCTCCGGGAGCGGGGGAGGCGAGGGCGGAGGCCAGTCCCTGAGCTTCGCCAACAGCTACCCCGAGGACCACCCGCACAACCGCTGCGGGGCCGTGCTCGTGCAGGAGGCCGTCGCCGACGACGACCTCGAGCTGGAGATCTTCCCCTCGAGCCAGCTCGGCGGGGACACCGACCGGTTCACCTCCGTGATGTCCGGGGACATCGCCCTGGACCTGCAGGGCTCCTCCGGGCTGGCCGCGACCTACGAGCCCATCGGTGTGATGGACATGGCCTACGCCTTCGACGACGTCGACCACCTCTTCTCCTGGTTCGACGAGTCCGAGGCCGCGCAGCAGATGAAGGAGGACTTCGAGACCGAGACCGGGGCGAAGATCCTGGACGTCTGGTACTACGGCGACCGGACCTTCTCCGCGAACTCGCCCATCCGCACGCCCGCGGACCTCGACAACCTGCGCATCCGCTTCCCCGACTCCCCCGTGCACCTGCAGAACGCCGAGGCCCTCGGGGCGGAGCCGGTCGCGGTGGCCTTCGAGGAGATCTACCTGGCCCTGCAGCAGGGCACCGTGGACGGCCAGGAGAACCCGGTGCAGCTCACGGCGCAGAACAGCTTCGACGAGGTCCAGGACTACGTCAGCCTGAACCGCCACTCGGTGGGCTCGCAGCTCGTGGTGATGAACGCGGACGCCTGGAGCGGGCTCTCCGAGGAGCAGCAGACCGCGCTGACCGAGGCCGTGCGGGACGCCCGCGCCGACAACCTCGAGTGCGCCCAGACCGAGGAGCAGGAGGTCCTCGACGAGTGGGAGGCCGCCGGCACCCCGGAGGTCATCGAGGACGTCGACGTCGAGGCCTTCCGGACCAGGGCCCAGGACTACTTCCTGAACAACCTCGACGGCGAGCAGCTCGAGCTCTACCAGGACATCCGCGACTCCGCCGGACAGAACTGACCGTCCCGCGGACCGTGCACGAGGGGCGCCGACCGCACCGCGGCGGCGCCCCTCGCCCTGCCCGCGCGCCGGTGCCGTCCGGGAGGGTCTAGCGGCGCAGCGTGACGGCCGGGTTCTCGCCGTAGACCTGCCGGTGGCGGCGCGCGAAGTCACCGGGGTGGGCCATGCCCCACCGCCGGGCGATGCCGCGCACGGTGTCGCCCCGGGCGGGGTCCGCCCGGAGCAGGTCGTCGTGGGCGGCGACCAGCCGCAGCTCGCGGAGGTAGGCCCCCGGGGTGGTCCCCGCGTGGGAGCGGAAGGCCCGGGTGAGCTCCACGGTGCTGAGCCCCACGTGCCGGGCGACGTCCTCGACCGTGATCGGCGACGGCGCAGCGGCGTGCAGGTACTCCACGGCGCGCCGGTAGGCCGCGTGCTGCCCGGCGGGCGAGGTCCGCCGGGACCCGGGCTCCGCGACGAGGGGGAACGCCTCCAGGGTGGCCACCGCGATCCGCCGCCGCAGATCGGCGCGCAGCAGCGGGAGCTCGGCGATCTCGGGGTCGGCCAGGGCCTGCTGCGCGAACGCGAAGGTGCTCCTCCAGTACCTCTCCTGCGCGGGGGACCGCGGGCGCGGGTCGTGGAAGGCCGGCTCGAGCGCCTCGTCCCCGTAGACCGACCGGGCCGTCTCCTGCAGCGTGGCCCGTCCGACGGTGGCGGAGTCGACCAGCAGCTGGTCCACCTCGCCGTAGTACTCCTGACCGGGCTGGACCAGGAACACCCCCAGCCCGGTGCCCGACCGTCCGTCGATCGTCCATTCGACGCCGCCGGCGCGCGGCACGACGACCGAGAAGACCTCGTCGAGCACCATCCGCCCGGCGATGCTGCCGCGGAAGGTGAGCTGCCCCAGACTGAGGTCGGCGTCCCCCCGCACCTCCTGGCGGTACAGGAACGGCGCCCCCTCGGCGACCGGGCCCATGCGCGCACTCGTGTAGACCTGCCGCAGCGCCTCGTTGGCCACCTCGGGGTCGGTGGTCGCCACGTGCAGGTGGATCGGCGTGCCGGGTTCCGCGCGCATCGGGGATCAGCTCCGCAGGGTGGTGGCCGGGGCCTGGCCGTACCGCTGCCGGTAGGCCGCGGCGAAGCGTCCGCGGTGGCTGAAGCCCCAGTGCGCGGCGGCGGCCTCCACGGTCGCGCCGGCGGCGGGGTCGGCGGCCAGCAGCTCGTGGTGGACGGCGTCGAGCCGGGCGCCGCGCAGATAGGCGGTGGGGGTGGTGTCCAGCTCCCGGCGGAAGGCCGCCTGGAGCCCGCGCACGCTCATCCTGGCGGCCGCCGCGATCTCGGCCGGGCCGACGTCGGCGCCCACGTGCTCCTCGATGAAGGCGACCGCCCGCCGCACCCCGGCCGGGGCCGGGCGGGACTGCCCGGCCGGTGCCTCGCCGCGGGTGAGGAAGGAGCCGGGGAAGGTGTGCAGCAGGGCGGTGGTGAGGGAGCGGGCGGCCTCGGCGCGCAGCAGCGGGCTGCTCATCGCCCGCTCGTCGGGCAGCAGGTCGCGGGTCAGGTGGGAGACCGTCCCCAGCCAGTACCGGGTCATGGCCGGCGAGACCGGGCGGACCCCCGCGAACGCCAGCCGGAAGGTCTCGTCCCCCAGCAGCTGCCGTGCGTGCTCCTCCACGGCCGCAGGGTCGAGGGACACGGTGATCGCCTCGAGCTCGTCCCACCAGCTGCTGAAGGTGCGCTGGGGGAAGAGGAAGGGCCCGGTGCGCGGGAAGCGGTCGCCGGCGCTGGTGGCGCTCAGTGCGCCCGCCGTCACGTGGCACACCCGCAGCACGTCGGCGCCGTCCGTCCTGCCGGCGCACGAGGAGCCCCTGAGCAGGACGCGCTCGTAGGCCACCGGCCCGATGCCGGTCGCGGCCAGCCGCATGTCGAACGCGCCCTCCGGCGACCTGCGCACGCCCCGGATGGCGAAGACCTCGTCGAGCACCGCGATGCCCTCCGCCGGGTCGCGGGTGGTGAACACCGACCGGCGCACCTGGGAGTCCATGCTCCGCAGGCTACGCCCGCGCGCGGACGGAGTCGACAGCCGGCGCCCCGGCCCAGCACCCCGGTACGGCACCGCAGCACCGTGCCGGGTCGTGGCGACAGCACGGGGCGTTCTCCGCGCGCGGTCGCCGCCGGGACCCGGCGCCGTCCCGGGAGCGCGACCGGTGACGGGGGCCGGGGCGTGCGGCATCCTGGGAGAGTGCCGCACCTGGTCCTGGAGGTCGACCCCGCCCTGTGGTTCCTGCTGTCGCCGCGACGCCGGAGCCCGCACTTCACCGTGGACGTGCCCGGCACGGACACGGTCGGCCACGTGGTGCGCATGGTCGGCATCCCGCCGACCGAGGTCGGCCCGCTGCGCCTCGACGGGCGGCCCGTGGGACTGGAGGCGCGTCCCACCGCCGCGGCACGGCCCGGCACGGACCCCGTGCTGGAAATCCGTCCCCGCCGCCGGCCCCAGCCCACCCGGCACACGCCGCCCCGCTTCCTGCTGGACGTCCACCTGCGCCCCCTCGCCCGCCGGCTCCGCCTGCTGGGGCTCGACGCCGCGTGGGAGCCCGACGCCGAGGACGCCCACCTCGTGGAGCGGGCCGCCCGGGAGGAGCGGGTGCTGCTGACCGAGGACCGGGGCCTGCTCCACCGCGGCGCCCTGCCCGAGGGCGCCCTCGTGCGCGGCGGGGACGCCGACGCCCAGCTGGCCGACGTCCTGGAGCGCTTCGCCCCGCCCCTGGCGCCGTGGACCCGGTGCCTGCGCTGCGGCGCCCCGCTCGCCGCGGCGAGCGCGGAGGACGTCGCCGACCAGCTGCTGCCGCGCACCCGGCGGGCCTACCGGGAGTTCTCCCGCTGCACCGGCTGCGGCCGGGCGTACTGGCGCGGGGCCCACGCCGGGCGCCTTGACGCCGTCGTCGCCCGGGCCGAGCAGGTGCTGGCCGCGGCCCCGGACGGGCCGGGCGGCCCGCGGCCGTGACCCGGGCGGTGTCCACGGGCGGGGACCGCCCCGGGCCTCCGAGGGCCGCCCGGCCCGGGGTCGCGCGGGGCGCCGGAGCCCTTGCCGGTGGGCGGGCGCGGGCGTAGCTTGGTGGTCATGTTCCTGTCCTGACGCCCCTGGCCCGCGCCCGCGGCCGGCACCGTCGATCCGAGCCCCTGTGGGCTCCGCGCATCCGGTGCCGCACCGGCCCGGCGGGCCTCGTCCCCGCAGCGACAGGACCGCACCGTGACCTCCACCGCCCCTCCGGCGGCGACCGCCGCCCCGCACCGCGCCGTCCACCTGCGCCTGGACGGCATCGGCGTCAGCCACCCCGGCCGCCGGGTCCTCACCGACGTGTCGCTGACCGTCACCGCCGGTGAGCGCATCGGCCTGATCGGGGAGAACGGCGCCGGCAAGACCACCCTGCTGCACGTGGCCGCCGGCCTCCTCGTGCCCGCCACCGGCACCGTGCACCGGCCCGGGCGCACCGGGCTGCTCCGCCAGGAACTCGACCTCCCCGCCGCGACCGCCCTGGGACAGGTCGTCGAGCGGGCCGTGGGGGAGGTCCGCGCCCTCGAGCACCGGCTGGCCGGGGCGGCCGCCGCGATCGCCCGGGCGCCCGGCGACCCCGCGACGGCCGACGCCTACGACTTCGCCCTCCGGGACGCCGAGCGCCACGGGCTGTGGACCCTCGACGCCCGCATCGAGACGGTCCTCGCCGGGCTCGGCCTGGCCCGCCTGCCGAGGGACCGCCCGGTCGGGGAGCTCTCCGGCGGACAGCGCCGACGGCTCGCGCTCGCGGCCCTGCTGCTGGCCCGCCCCGGGGCGCTGCTGCTCGACGAGCCGACCAACCACCTCGACGACGACGCCGTCGACTTCCTGGCGGGCGAGCTGGCCGGCTGGCGGGGACCGGTGCTCCTGGCCAGCCACGACCGCTGGTTCCTGGACGAGGTGGCCACCGGGCTCGTCGACCTCGACCCCGCCCTGGGGCCCGACGAGTCCGCCGGCGGACCGCCCCGGCAGGGCACGGCCACCACGGGCGGCTACAGCTCCTACCTCGAGCAGCGGGAGCTCGCCCGGCGCCGCTGGGCCGAGCGCTTCGCCGCCCAGGGGCAGGAGCGGGAGCGGCTGCAGGAGATCGCCGAGGTCTCCGGCCGGGAGATCTTCCACACCACGGCCCCCAAGTCCGAGGGACGGATCACCCGGAAGTTCTACAGCGACCGCGCCGCCAAGACCGTCGGCGGACGGGTGCGCTCGGCCCGGCACCGGCTGGCCGAGCTCGAGCGCACCGCGGTGGGCGCCCCGCCGCAGCCGCTGCGCTTCGCGGGGTTCGCCCGGGACGCGGACGCCCTGCCCGGCACCGGTTCCCCGCTGGTCCGGCTGACGGGGGTGTCGATCACGGGGCGCCTGGCGCCGACCGACCTCGAGCTGCGCGCCGGGGACCGGGTGCTGGTCGAGGGCCCGAACGGCAGCGGCAAGTCGACGCTGCTCGCCGTGCTGGCGGGGGAGCTGCGCCCCGACGGCGGGACGGTGGAGCGGCAGGGCTCCGTCGTCGTCGGCCGCCTGGCCCAGGACGACTCCTGGCCGGACCTCGCGTGCACGGCCGAGGCGGCCTTCCGCGCCCGGCTGCGCGACGCGGACCGCGCCCCGACGCCGGCGGAGCTGGGCCTGCTGCGCGCCGGCGACGCCGCCCGCCCCCTCGGGGAGCTCTCCCCCGGGCAGCGCCGGCGGGTCGCGCTCGCGGCGCTGGTCGCGGAGCCCGCCCCGCTGCTCCTCCTGGACGAGCCGACCAACCACCTGTCGCTGGCCCTGGCCGAGGAGCTCGAGCGGGCCCTCCAGGACTTCGCGGGCACGGTGGTGCTGGCCACGCACGACCGGTGGCTCCGGCGGCGCTGGCGGGGCCGGACCGTCCCGGTGCGGCCCGGGACGGAGTGAGGGGCCCGGTGCCCGGCTACGGCGCCGCCGCCGGCAGCGGGCCCGCGGCGGCGTCCTCGCGGACGAACGCCTCGATCTCCCGGCCGGCCTCCCCGAACCAGGGCGCCGACTCCTCGTAGTCGGACCACCCGTCGGTCAGCACGGCGACGACGTAGTCGCGGCCGCCGAGCTCGAGGATCCCGGCGTCGTGCGAGACGTCCTGCAGCAGGCCGGTCTTGTGCGCGAAGCCGACGTCCGGGGAGAAGCCCGAGGACAGGGCGTAGTCGAGGTGCTGCTCCTCGAGGAAGCCCAGGAGCAGCTCGGTGGAGGGGCCGGAGAGCAGCTCGCCCCGGCGCAGGCGGTCCAGGAGATCGGCGACGTCGGCGGGGGTGGTGGTCATCGCCACGACGTCCTCGGAGCCGGTGCCGGGGTCGAACGTCGTGGCCCCGAAGCCCTGCTCGTGCGCGAAGGCCTCGACCTCCTGCCACCCGAGCCGGCGGCCCAGTGCCGCGCCGGAGGCGTTGTCCGACCAGCTGATCATCACGTCGAGGGCCTGCTCGACCGTGAGGCCCAGCTCGGGCAGGGTGTCGGAGAGGGAGAGGGCCCCCCGGTCGACCTGGTCGAGGACCGCGTGGGCGAGGAAGAGCTTGTAGAGGCTCGCGCTCGTGAACGGGCGGTCGGCGTTGCGGGCCGCCACCTCCCCGCCCTCGGGGTCGAGCAGCACGACCCCGAGCTCCCCGGGCACCTCCTCGGCGAGCTCCGCCAGGCGCTGCGCCGGCCCCGCGGGAGCGTCCTCGGCCGTGGGGGCCGCCATCGGTACGTCCACGGTCCCGCCGCAGGCACCGAGGAGGAGGACGAGGGCGAGGCCCAGCGCCGCGGTGCGGCCGGTCCGGGTTCCTCGACAGCTCCTGGGCACGGCACGCCTCCTTCCCTGGGCGGGGGACACGGGCTGAGCGCCCCGGCGCACGGCGCCGGTCCCGCCTCCGACGGTACCGGCGCGGACCGGGGCTGTGGCTGAGCATGTTCCGTCAATCGGGGCGCCGTCCCTTGAACGGAAGTGCGAAGCGTGCTTACCTCTGAGCATCCATGCAGCACCACGGAGGAGGGGTCATGGCCGCAGCGGCAGGCGAGACATGGTGGCGGAGGATGCTGGCGATCGGGTTCCTGTCCTTCGCCGCCCTCGGGCTCGCGGGGTGCGACGAGTCCGGGTCCAGCGGCGGGGAGGGCACGGAGCAGGAGGCCCCCGACGGCGGCAGCGAAGGCGGCGACGACGAGGGCGGCGAGGACGACGGCGCCGGTGACGACGGCTCCACGCCCGAGGGCGAGGGCCCCACGGAGGGCGAGCAACCCGCGGAACAGGGCCAGGAGCAGGGCGAGGAGCAGGACGACGGCTGATCCGGAGGGCCCCTGGCCGGCGGCGCCGGAGCTGCCCCGCCCGCACCTGATGGACCAGCGCTGGGAGGACGCGGTCTTCCTGCACTGGCGGATCCCGGTGGCCGCGGCGCAGGCGCGCATGCCGCCAGGAGTGCGCGCCGACGTGCTCGACGGCTCCGCCTGGGTGGGCCTCGTGGGGTTCCGCATGCACCGGGTGCGGCTCGGCGCCGCGCTGCCCCTGCCGTGGGTGGGCAGCTTCCCGGAGATCAACGTGCGCCTGTACTCGCGCGAGCCGGACGGCACCCGCGGGGTGGTGTTCCGCTCCCTCGACGCCCCGCGGCTCGCGGTGGTCCTCGGCGCCCGTGCCGCCGGCATCCCCTACGTCTGGTCGCGCTGCCGGGCCGTCGTCACGGACGGGACGGACCCGGCCTTCGGCTACGACGTCGAACGGCGCCGCGGAGGGACGCGGTCCTCGTTCGCCGTGCGCCCGGACCGCGCCGCCCGGGCCGACGACGAGCTGTCGCTCGAGCTCACCGCACGCTTCGGCCTGCACAGCCGGTTCGCCGGCCGGACGGTGCACGTCCCGGTCGCGCACGATCCCTGGCCGCTGCACCCCGCCACGGCCGTGCACCTCGAGGACGGGCTGGTGGCGGCGGCCGGCCTCGACGTCGGCGGACCGCCCGAGTCGGTGCTGTTCTCGCCGGGCGTCCGCACCCGGATCGGGCGCCCCCGGACGGTGCCTCGGTCGTGAACCGCCGGGCCGGCCCGTCCTGCTGGGCCGGGCCCGCCGGTGCCGGGCGCCCGCCAGCCCCACAAGAGTGGGCAGGCCCCGGGGCGTGCGGGAGGTCCAGGATGGGACCAACTCCCGCGGGAGCGGCCGGAGGACTCCGGTCGAGGTCGCTCCCGGAGCCGCTCATCCCCGGGACCGTGTCTCCGGGGGAGCCGGACGCGAAAGGCCCGCCGTGACCACCCCCTTCGTTCCCGAGCTGCCCCAGCTGCCGGAGTTCTCCGGAGGCTCCCCGGCCCCGCCGGCGAGCCCGCGCCCGGCCCGCGCGTTCGAGCCGGCGGCCACGGGCGTCCTGCTCCTGCTGCTCGCGCTGACCCTCGTCCTGGCGGTCCTCGTCCGGGCCGTGCCGGTGGGGCCGCTGATCACGGTGGTGCTCCTGCTGCTGGTGTCCGCCGGCGTGTTCGCGGTGGGCGCCCGGGAGGACGACGGTTCCGTCCCGGTCCCGGGGGATCCCCCCGAGGTGCCGGAGACGGCGGGGGCCTACTACTACGACCGGCAGGGCCGCCCGGTGCCCATCGAGGACGCGTTCTGAGCGGCGCCGGCGTCCGCCCGCCGGGGCGGGCGGACCGTGTCCGAAACGTGTCCGTCATCTTCGCCCATGTTGGCCGGTGAGCCCTGACCTGCGCCTACGTTGGTGACGTCGCACCAGACACGGGGTCCGGGGGTGTTCGGGGGAACGCGCCGCGGGCCGGCACCAGTCGCGAAGCGGTCCTCGCTTCTCCACCGGATGGGACGGAACCATGAGAAGAACCACCAGGGCAGTCACGGCCGCGGCCTTCGCGGCAGGAGTCGGGCTCGTCGCCGCCGCGCCGGCGCAGGCGATGGAGATCTACGACATCAGCAACGCCACACGGCTCGCCGAGGGGGCTGCCGTCGAGGGCACCTACACGGTGTCCTGCACGGCGGGAACGAACATCTTCGTCTCCCTCAACGTGACCCAGCGGGTCTCCGAGGGGCGGATCGCCAACGGCAGCTACTTCAAGCAGTGGGTCTGCGAGGGCGGTGAGGTCGAGCTGGACTACCAGGCCGTGGCCTTCAACATGGCCTTCGACGAGGGACCGGCCGTGCTCTCCGGGTTCATCCAGGAGTGCGCGACCGAGTTCTGCGGGACGGGCACCAACCTGCCGCTGCAGGTCATCGAGATCACCGACTAGATCACCGACCAGCAGGACCGCGCCGCGGCCCGGCAGGTCTGCCCGAAAGTCCAGTGCCCGCGGACTCCGCCCGGACCTATAGTCGAAGGCATCGATCGCACACAGCTCCCCCCGCGCCTCCCGCAGCAGCTCGACGACCGCGCCGTCCCCGCCGTCCGCGAAGCGGTCCTCCACGAGGAGGTCCTCGCGTGCCGGCCGGCGCGGGTCGACGTCGTGAGCGGGGCCGACCCCGCCGTGCAGGGCTACCGCACGGCCTGCCGGGAGCTGCTCGAGAGGGCCGGGCTGTGAGCGCGCCCGCCGTCGAGCTGCGCCGCCCCCGGGGCCGGTGGCACCGCCATCGGGAGATGATCTGGGGCACCGCCGTGACCGTGGACGTCCGCGCCGGCGCGGAGGGCCTGCCCCCCGAGTCCGCGGTGCAGCACGCGCTGGACACGGCCGTGGCCAACATGCGGTGGGTCGACGCCGTCTTCTCCACCTACCGCCCCGACTCGCTCGTGACGGCCCTCCGGTCCGGTCTGCTGGACGAGCGCCGGCTCAGCCGCTGGGACGCCGCGCAGGGGGCCCTGCTGGACGTGCTGCAGCGCTGCCGGGAGGGCCGGGTCCTGACCGACGGCTGCTTCGACCCGTGGGCCGTGCGCGGCGGCTTCGACCCCTCCGGCTACGTCACGGCGTGGGCCGCGGAGCGGATCGCCGACGACCTGGTCCGCGCCGGGTGCGCCAACGTCTGCGTGGAGGCCGGCGGGGACGTCGTGACCCGCGGCTCCGCCGCCCCCGGGGAGCCCTGGACGGTTGGGATCCGCCACCCCGACGACGCCGGGGCCGTCACGTGGACCGTGCTCCCCGGCGACGGCGCGGTGTCGACCTCCGGCACCTACGAGCGCCCCGCGCACATCGTCGACCCGCGCACCGGCCGGCCCGCCACGGGCGCCCGCTCCGCGACGGTCGTCGGCCCGGACGCACGGCTGGCCGGGGTGCTCGCCACGGCGCTCGTGGTCGCCGGCCGGGAGGGGGCCCGCTGGTTCACCGGCCTGGACGGCTGGTCGGCCTGGGCGGTGGACCCCGCCCCCGCGGACACCGCGTGGTCGGTCGGCGGGGAGCGGCACCGGGCCGGCTGAGTCCGCGCACGGCCCGGCCGGTGGCTAGGGTGGAGGCGGTGAGCACCCACCCCGACACCGCCCCGGCCCCCGACCCCACCCGCACCGGCATGGTCCGGGTCCGCGGGGCCTCCGAGCACAACCTGCGCCACGTGGACGTGGACGTCCCCCGCGACGCGATCGTCGCCTTCACCGGCGTCTCCGGATCGGGGAAGTCCTCCCTGGCCTTCGGCACCATCTACGCCGAGGCGCAGCGGCGCTACCTGGAGTCCGTGGCGCCCTACGCCCGGCGGCTGATCCAGCAGGGGCACAACCCCGCGGTCGAGGGCATCACCGGGCTGCCGCCGGCCGTCGCCCTGCAGCAGCGGCGGGGGGCGCCCAGCTCTCGCTCCACCGTGGGCACCCTCACCACGCTGTCCAACTCGATGCGCATGCTCTTCTCCCGCGCGGGCACCTACCCCGCGTCCGCCGCGGGGAGCCTCGACTCGGACGCCTTCTCGCCCAACACCGCCGCCGGCGCGTGCCCGAAGTGCTCCGGCCTGGGCACCGTGCACGACGTCACCGAGTCCTCCCTGGTCCCCGATCCGGCGCTCAGCATCCGGGACGGGGCGATCGCGGCGTGGCCGGGCGCGTGGCAGGGCAAGAACCTGCGCGACATCCTGAGCCACCTCGGCCATGACGTCGACGTCCCCTGGCGCGAGCTGCAGCGGCAGGAGCGCGACTGGATCCTGTTCACCGAGGAGCAGCCGGTCGTGGAGATCACCCCGCAGCGGGACCGGGTGGCGAAGCCGTACAAGGGCCGGTTCTGGAGCGCCCGCAGCTACGTCCTGCACACCCTCGCGGACTCCGCGAGCCAGCAGATGCGCGAGCGCGTCCTGCAGTACGTGGTCACCGGCCCCTGCCCCGCGTGCGCCGGCAGCGGCCTGCGCCCCGAGGCGCTCGCCGTGACCTTCGCGGGCCGGAGCATCGCCGAACTCAACGGGGCCTCCCTGGGCGAGCTGGCCGAGGTGGTCCGGCCCACGGCCGCCCTGGAGCACGCCGGCACCGCCTCCCGGGCCGTGTCCTCGGGGGAGCGCAGCGAGGCCGCGGTGACCATCGCCAAGGACCTGCTCGCCCGGCTGCAGGTGCTCCTGGACCTGGGCCTGGGCTACCTGAGCCTGGACCGGTCCACGCCCACGCTCTCCCCGGGGGAGATGCAGCGGCTGCGGATCGCCACCCAGCTGCGCTCCGGGCTCTTCGGCGTGGTCTACGTGCTCGACGAGCCCTCGGCGGGCCTGCACCCGGCCGACGCCGAGCCGCTGCTGGCCGTGCTCGAGGAGCTGAAGGCCTCCGGGAACTCGGTCTTCGTGGTGGAGCACGACATGGCCGTGGTGCGGCGCTCCGACTGGGTCGTGGACGTGGGACCGCAGGCCGGGGACCGCGGCGGCTCGGTGCTCTACAGCGGGCCCGTCCCCGGCCTGGCCGCGGTGGCGGAGTCCGCCACGCGCCCGTTCCTGTTCCCGGACGGCTCCCCCGACGGGACTCCCGGCGGCACGACGGCGCAGCGCACGCCCCGCCCGGTCGATCGGCGGCTGCGGCTGCGCGGGGTCACGCGCCACAACCTGGTGGACCTCGACGCGGAGATCCCCCTGGGCGTGCTCACCGCCGTCACCGGGGTCTCCGGCTCGGGCAAGTCCACGCTGGTCAGCCAGGTCCTGGCCGAGACGGTCGGCCGGTACGTGCACGGCGGGCCCGGCGGCGGCACCGGGTCCGCGGCCGAGCCCGCCGTCGAACCCGCCGCCGCGGCCGCCGCCCCGGCCGCGGCGGCCGGGACGCAGCTGGGCGCGGTCGAGGGCCTGGAGCACCTGGACCGGCTGATCCGCGTGGACCAGCGGCCCATCGGCCGGACCCCGCGCTCCAACCTGGCGACCTACACGGGACTGTTCGACGCGGTCCGCAAGCTCTACGCCGCCACCGACGAGGCGCGGGCCCGCGGCTACGGGGCCGGGCGGTTCTCCTTCAACGTGACCGGCGGCCGCTGCGAGACGTGCCAGGGCGAGGGCTTCCTGGCCGTGGAGCTGCTGTTCCTGCCGGGCACCTACGGCCCCTGCCCCGACTGCCACGGCGCCCGCTACAACCCCGAGACGCTGGAGGTGACCCACCGGGGCCGGAGCATCGCCGACGTCCTGGGCATGCGCGTGGAGACCGCCGCGGAGTTCCTCGCGGACGTCCCGGCCGCCGCGCGCAGCCTGCGCACCCTGCTCGAGGTGGGACTGGGCTACCTGCGGCTCGGCCAGCCGGCCACCGAGCTCTCGGGCGGCGAGGCGCAGCGGATCAAGCTGGCCACCGAGCTGCAGCGGGCCCGCCGCGGCCACACCCTCTACCTCCTGGACGAGCCGACCACCGGGCTGCACCCGCAGGACGTGCAGCTGCTGCTGCGCCAGCTGAACCGCCTGGTGGACGCCGGCAACACCGTGGTGGTGGTGGAGCACGCCATGGACGTGGTGGCGGCCTCGGACTGGGTGATCGACATGGGCCCGTCCGGCGGCGAGGCCGGCGGGCGGATCGTGTGCGCCGGCACCCCGGCGGACGTGGCGGGCTGCCCGCACAGCCGGACGGCGCCCTACCTGGCCGCGGCCCTGACCTGACCCCGACCCCTCCTCCTCCCTCTCCCGTCCGCTTCCCCGGTCCGCTTCCCCCGTCCGCTTCCCCCGTCCGCGAGATTGCGGTTGTCGGCCACCGGGCACGGTTGCGTCGCCGTCAGCTGCGACCTCGGCGCAGGAGGCGCAGGAGGCGCAGGAGGCGCAGGAGGGGCCCCGGAACGGCGCAGCCCCCGCGCGCCGGACGGCGGGCGGGGGCTGCTGGGACTGCCGGGGATCAGTTCTGCTGGTCCTTCTGGTCCTGCTCGCCGGTGCCGAGGAAGTCCCCGGCCTTTTCCGGCCCTTCCCAAATGAGTGTGGGTAAGGGCCCAAGCGGGGTGCGTGTCACGGGGGTCGGGTAGGGGTCGAGGCCT
>NZ_JBNAFK010000030.1:0-28254 GCF_049716185.1 Kocuria sp. CH-021
GTCCTGTTTGTAGTGGGGCTAGGGGCCCCCCGCCCCGCCCCCCCCCACCCCCTGGGCGCTGGTGGGGCATTCCGCCGCCTGCGCCGCGCGGGGGGGGGGCCCGCCCCGGGCCGGGGGCGGGGCCCCCGGGCCGTTCCGGCCCCTGTCCCCACTCCCAGTTCCCGACCCCAGTCCCCGACCTCACCGAGGAGCAGCAGTGATCGACCTGACCATCGACGGATCCGTGGCCGAAGTGGTGCTGAACGCGCCCGGCAAGATGAACGCCCTGGACGAGGCCGCGCTCGCCGAGCTCGGCGACGCCTACGCCGAGGCGGAGCGCGCCGGCGTCCGCGCCCTCGTGCTGCGCGGCGAGGGCCGCGGCTTCTGCGCCGGCCGGGACATCTCCGCCGTGGACCCCGCGAGCGACGACGCCCACGGCTTCCTGGCCGGCAAGGTCACCCCGCTGCTGCGCGCCATGACGCAGTTCCCCGCCCCGACGTTCGCCGCCGTGCAGGGCGCGTGCCTGGGCGTGGGCCTGGGCCTGGCGATCGCCACGGACGTCGTCTACGTCGCGGACAGCGCCAAGATCGGCTCCCCGTTCGCGAACCTGGGCGCAACCCTCGACTCTGGCGGGCACGCCCTGTTCACCGAGCGGCTCGGCGCCCACCGCACCCTGGACCTCATCTACACGGCCGAGCTGATGAGCGGCCAGGAGGCCGTGCGCTCCGGGCTGTTCAGCCGCTCGGTGCCCGCCGAGGAGCTCCTCGAGCTCACCCGGGCCAAGGCGGCCGCCGTGGCCGAGGGGGCGACCGGCGCGTTCCTCGCCTCCCGCGAGCTCGTCGCCCAGATCCGCGACGAGCGGCTGGGGCTGTGGGAGTCCGTGGACAACGAGAACCGGGTGCAGGGCGAGCTCTGCCGCAGCGCCGACTACGCCGAGGGCTTCGCCGCGTTCCAGCAGAAGCGCAAGCCGCGGTTCACCGGCGCCCGGGGCTGAACCGGCGGACGGCGCCGGAGCACCGAGCGGTGCCGATCCACCCAGCGGTGCCGATCCACCCCTGCGGGCCCCGGGACGCCCCGGGGCCCGCAGGCATTAAGCGGTCGGGGAACAGCCCGCCCGCTCCGCCGGGGGCCGGTTAATGTGGTGGGCATGACATCCACGGTGACCTCTTCGGTGTTCGACCTCTCCGGCTTCGACCGCTCCGTCCGCCCCCAGGACGACCTCTACCGCCACGTCAACGGCTCGTGGCAGCGCCGGACCGAGATCCCCGACGACAAGCCGTCCGTGGGCGCGTTCATCGAGCTGCGGGACCAGGCGGAGGCCGCCGTGCGGGAGCTCATCACCCGGGCCCGCGCCGGGGACCCGGAGGCCGTGGAGTCCAAGATCGCGAACCTGTACGCCTCCTTCATGGACGAGGAGCGGATCGAGGCGCTCGGCGCCTCCCCGCTGGCCCCGGACCTCGCCGAGATCGACGCCGTGGCGGACGTGCCCGGGCTGGTGAGCCACTTCGGCCGGATGATCCGGCGCGGCACGGGCGGGCTCGTCGGCGTCGACGTCGACGCCGACCCGGGCGACCCGGAGCGCCAGCTCGTGTTCGTCGGGCAGTCCGGCCTGGGCCTGCCGGACGAGGAGTACTACCGGGAGGACCAGCACGCGGCGATCCGCGGGAAGTACCTGGCGCACGTGCGGACCATGCTGTCCCTGGCCGGGGTCGCCGACGCCGAGGAGCAGGCCCGCGCGGTCGTGGAGCTCGAGACGCGGATCGCCGCCCAGCACTGGGACAAGGTCACGGTCCGGGACCTCACCAAGATGTACAACCCCATGGGCTTCGAGGAGCTCGCGGCCTCCACCACGGTCCTCGACTGGCGGCTCCTGGCCGAGGGCGCGGAGCTGCCCGTGCCGGCCCTGGAGACCGTGGTCAACGCCCAGCCGTCCTTCTTCACCGGGGTCGAGGCGCTGCTCACGGACGAGCTGCTGCCGGCCTGGCGGTCCTGGGCCCGCTGGCACCTGGTCTCCGCGCGGGCCTCCTACCTGTCCTCCGCGTTCGTCGAGGAGGACTTCGCGTTCTACGGCACGGTGCTCTCGGGGACCCCGCGGCTCAAGGACCGCTGGAAGCGCGGCGTCGAGCTCGTCAACGGGGTGCTCGGCGAGGCCGTGGGCGAGCTCTACGTGGCGGCGCACTTCTCCCCCACCGCCAAGGAGCGGATGGACGAGCTCGTGGCGAACCTCCTGGAGGCCTACCGCGTCTCGATCACGGGCCTGGACTGGATGACGGAGGACACCCGCCAGGAGGCGCTGAAGAAGCTCTCCCAGTTCACCCCGAAGATCGGCTACCCGGAGCAGTGGAAGGACTACTCCTCGCTGCGGATCGATCCCGAGGACCTCGTGGGCAACCAGATCCGCACCACGGAGTTCCGGCTCGCGGAGCTGGTCCGCAAGGCCGGCCGGCCGGTCGAGAAGCACGAGTGGCTCATGACCCCGCAGACGGTCAACGCCTACTACCACCCCCTGCGCAACGAGATCGTCTTCCCGGCCGCGATCCTGCAGCCCCCGTTCTTCGACGAGGACGCCGACGACGCCGTCAACTACGGCGCGATCGGCTCCGTGATCGGCCACGAGATCGGCCACGGCTTCGACGACAAGGGCTCGACCTGCGACGGCGACGGCCGGCTGCGCAACTGGTGGACCGACGCCGACCGGCAGGCCTTCGAGGAGCGCACGGCGGAGCTGGTGCGCCAGTACGACCGCCTGGTCCCGGAGCAGCTGGCGGAGGAGGGCACGCACGTCAACGGCGAGCTCACCCTGGGCGAGAACATCGGGGACCTGGGCGGGCTCACCATCGCCCACAAGGCGTGGCGGATGTCCCGGGAGGCCGGCAGCGCGTTCGGCCCCGGGGAGCTGATCGACGGCTACAGCCCGGAGCAGCGGCTCTTCCTGTCCTGGGCCTACGTGTGGCAGCAGAAGTCCCGCGACGAGGCGCTGCGCCACCGCATCGCCACCGACCCGCACTCCCCCAACGAGTTCCGGGCGAACCAGACGGTCCGCAACGTCCCCGCCTTCTACGAGGCGTTCGGGGTCGTGGAGTCGGACGCCCTGTGGCTGCCCGAGGTGGAGCGCGTCAGCATCTGGTAGCGGGCGGCCGGGGCCGTCCCGGGCTCAGCCGCCCCCGCCCGTGCTGAGCAGGAACGCGACCCCGGCCAGCCACAGCGCGAAGAGGACCAGGAAGAGCCCGAGCAGCACGGTGCCCACCCAGCCGAGCACCTTCCCGGGCGTGGCGGGGGTGCCGAGCTTCTCGGCCTCCTTGGCCTGCCAGATCGCGAAGGGGCCCAGCAGGGGCAGCACCACCACGCCGAGGATGCCGAGGATCAGCGCGGTGTCGGCGTGGCTGCGCCCCACGGCGAAGCGCTCCCACTGCGGGGACGGCCCCCACGGGGGCGGCGGGCCGTAGCCGCCGGCGGGCGCGGGCCCGCCGGGGCCGTCCGGGCGCGGCGGGGAGTCGGAGCGGTCGTCGTCCACGGGGTCCTCCAAAGGGTCGTCGGTGCCGTCGGTCAGGGAAGCATGTAGTGGCCCGTGATGTGGACCACGGTGGCGTAGCCGGCCACGGCGAGCACGGCCGAGAGCGGCACGAACACCAGGACCAGGATCTCCACCCGGCGCAGGCCCGCCGGGGTGGCGGGGAACCGCGCGGACACCAGCGGGACCAGCGTCCCGAGCAGCAGCAGGGCAAGCGGGACGAAGTACCGGCCCTGCACGCCGTTGACGATCCCGGACTCCACCGGGGCGAAGCTGAGGTAGAGCGTGCCGAAGATCGCCGCGACGTTGAGCAGCAGCACCCCCGCGAACCAGGCCGCGACCCGGCGCGAGGCCGCACCGCGCGGGCCGTGGAAGAACGCGGCGCCCACGGCGACGAGCCAGCACACCGCGCCGACGAAGGGCCCGTCGATGGTCCGGCCGGGCCCGTAGCCCATCTGGGCGACGAAGCCGGCCGCGTAGTCCCAGTCCGCGGTCAGGATCGTCCGCGCCGCGATCCCCAGGACGGCCACCGGCTCGCCCAGCACGAAGGCCAGCTGGTCGTCGGGCCGCACCGTGTGCCGCTCCTCGGGGCCGCGCAGCGCCCCCATCGCCTCGGTGGTCCCCGCCGCCAGCGACATCCACCCCGCGAAGCCCAGCAGCGTCAGCAGCAGGCACCCGGTCAGCACCAGGGCGGCCGCCGTCGGCCGCCCGTCGGGGCGGCGGGGCAGCGGGTACTTCCGGAGCGGGACGGCCAGCAGCAGCAGGGACAGGATGACGTAGGTGGGCTTCATCAGCGGGAGGGCGACGGCGCTCGCGAGCACGACCCCCAGCTCCGCCCGGGAGAGGGGCGCCCCGGTGCGGTCGAGCACGGTCGCGCGCAGCACGAGCGCGGTGAAGGTCAGGACCACGGCGTTGGTCACCGAGTCCGCGGAGATCACCGCCGACTGGAACAGGGCGGTGGGCAGCAGCGCCACGCAGAAGCCGACCCACAGGAACCGGGTGCCGCGCAGGGCCCACAGGCCCACGGCGGCCACGCCCGTGTAGGCGAGCACCTGCAGCATCCGCATCAGGGTCCAGGCCGTCCCGACGTCGAGCTCCGCCGCGGTGGCGATCCGCGCCCCCAGGGCCGCGGGCAGGTAGGGCACGGGCGAGTACGCCGCGGTGTTGGAGAACGACGTCAGCACGTGCTCGCCCGCCAGGGGCGCGGCGAGCGCCCGCGCGCGCTCCTCGGTGGCCGCGTACAGCGGGTCGGAGTTGCGCTCCTTGGACCGCGGCGCCCCGGCGTGCTCGGCCATGAACTCCTGGGCGGTGGCCGGCACGGCGCCGCCGTAGACGGGGTAGGGGCCGTCGTCGGCGAGCCGCTGGGGGGCGAGACCGCCCTGGGAGACCTGGTAGGCGCGCTTGAAGTGGGTGTGCTCGTCCGGGCCCCAGGCCGACGGCACCATCAGGGCGAAGACCGTGCCGAAGAGCAGGGACAGCCCCGCGAACAGCACCACCACGGTGCGGGGACGCAGGGCGGGGCGGGCGGTGCCCTCCGGCGAGCGTGCGGGGGTCAGGACCGCCGTGGCCACCGCCTCAGTCCTCGTCCGGGGACAGCAGCTCGGCCGGGCCGAACCGGCGGTTGGCGAGCACGGGCACGGTCTCCCGGACCTCGGCGATGCGCTCGCGCACGACGTCGGCGCTCAGCACGGTCTCGTCCTCCCCGGCCTCGGCGACCACCACGCCGAGCGGGTCGAGGACCGCGGAGCGGCCGATCGTGTGCTCGGAGCAGGTGTCCGCGGCCGCGACCCACACGGTGTTCTCGATCGCGCGGGCCTTGAGCAGCGCCTGCCAGTGGTCCACCTTGTGCTCGCCGGCGAACCAGGCGGCGGGCACGGTGAGCAGCTCCGCCCCGGCGTCGACCACGGCACGGCAGATCTCGGGGAAGCGCAGGTCGTAGCAGGTGATCATGCCGACCGTGAGCTCCCCGATCCGCACCACCGTGACGCCCTTGTCCCCCGGGCGGATCCGGTCGGACTCCCGGTGGCTGAAGGCGTCGTAGAGGTGCAGCTTGCGGTATGAGCCGAGGATCGCGCCCTGCGCGTCCACGGCCACGAGCGTGTTGTAGGGGCGCCCGTCGGCGGAGCCCTCGTAGCCGCCCGCGATCACCGCGACGCCGGTCTGCGCGGCCAGGAAGGAGAGCTGCTGGACGAACCCGGACCAGCCGCGCAGCACCAGCTCCTCGAAGTCCTCCCCGAGGAGCCGCTCGGAGAACATGGCCTCCTCGGGGAACACCACCAGCTCCGCGCCGGCGGATGCGGCCTCACCGGCCATCCGGCGCATGGTCTGCAGGTTCTCGGCCGTCTCGGCGGTGGGCGCGAACTGTCCGACGGCGATCTTCACGGGTGTCCTCCTCGGCGGGTCGCTGCTGGGGCTCCCACTGTATCCGCGACCGGCCCGCGGCCGGTCCCGTGACAGGATGGGTGCCGACACGACCGCGCGAGCGAAGGGCAGGCGATGGACGAGCAGTCCGAGTCCCCGGGACGGCGCCGGCTGACCGAGCGCGTGCTCGGCGGCGGGGCGGATCCCGACCCCCGGTTCACCCTGGCCAACGAGCGCACGTTCCTCGCCTGGATCCGGACCGCGCTCGCGTTCCTGGCCGGGGGGATCGCCATCGAGGCGTTCACCGCGGACCTGTTCGAGGAGGGCATCCGCAAGTTCCTCGCGATCGTCCTGCTGGTGCTGAGCATGCTCGTCAGCGCGGGCGCCACGTTCCGCTGGATCGGGGTCGAGCGGAGCATGCGGCGCCAGGCCCCGCTGCCGCTGCCCCTGATCGCCCCGGTGCTCGCGGTGGGCGGGGCGATCGCGGCGGGAGTGCTCGTCGTCGTCGTCCTGCAGGGCTGAGATGCCGCGCCCGCAGCTGCGCCGCCCTCCGGGACCCCCGGAGCCGCCCGGGCCCCCGGAGCCGCCGCACCAGGACCCCGGGCTGCAGCCGGAGCGGACCACCATGGCCTGGGGCCGGACCCTGATGTCCTTCGTGGTGGTCTCGGCGGTCTTCCTGCGCTGGCTGCCGCACCACGGGCCGTTCGTGCTGGTGCTGTTCGGGCTGGCCGTCCTCACGGCGTCCGCCATCTACCTCACGCAGCGTCCCCGCTACGCCCGCAGCGCCCGCGGCATCGTCGAGGAGCGCACCGAGCCGGAGGTCGGCGCCGTGCTGGCCACGTCGGTCGCGATGCTCGCGCTGGGCAGCCTCGGCGTCTGGGTGGTGCTGGTGCTCGTCTGAGCGCTCTTCCCCGCCCCCCCCTCCCGCGAGGTCGCACGTGTCGGCGACCGCAGCGCCGTCGGTCGCCGACACCGGCAACCTCGCGGGAGGAGGGAGAGGGGGAGGGGGAGGAATGGTCAGTCGATGAGGTCGCGCACCACGATGGTGTCGTCGCGGTCCGGGCCCACGCCGATCGCGGACATCCGGGTCCCGCTCATCGACTCGAGGGCCTCGACGTAGGCCCGGGCGTTCGCCGGCAGGTCCGCCAGGGTGCGGCAGCCGGTGATGTTCTCCGTCCACCCGTCGAAGTGCTCGAAGATCGGCTTGGCGTGGTGGAACTCGGTCTGGGTCATGGGCATCTCGTCGTGCCGGACGCCGTCGACGTCGTAGGCCACGCAGACCGGGATCCGCTCGATGCCGGTGAGGACGTCGAGCTTGGTGAGGAAGTAGTCGGTGAAGCCGTTGATCCGGGAGGCGTGGCGGGCCATCACGGCGTCGTACCAGCCGGTGCGGCGGGGACGGCCGGTGTTCACCCCGAACTCGCCGCCGGTGGTGCGCAGCTGCTCGCCCATCTCGTCGAAGAGCTCCGTGGGGAACGGTCCGGCGCCCACCCGGGTGGTGTAGGCCTTGATGATGCCGATGGCCCGGGTGATGCGGGTCGGTCCGATGCCCGAGCCCACGGACGCGCCGCCCGCGGTGGGGTTGGAGGACGTCACGAACGGGTAGGTGCCGTGGTCGACGTCGAGGAAGGTCGCCTGGCCGCCCTCCATGAGGACCACCTTGTCCTCGTCGAGCGCCTGGTTGAGCAGGTAGGTGGAGTCCACGATCATCGGGGCGAGCCGGTCCGCGTAGCCCAGGAAGTACTGCACGACCTCCTCGACGTCGATGTCCCGGCGGTTGTAGAGCTTCACGAGCAGCTCGTTCTTCTGCCGCAGCGCGCCCTCGATCTTCTGCCGGAGGATCGACTCGTCCAGCACGTCCTGCACGCGGATCCCGAGCCGGCCGACCTTGTCCATGTAGGCGGGGCCGATGCCGCGGCCCGTGGTGCCGATCGCCCGCTTGCCGAGGAAGCGCTCCGTGACCTGGTCCATCGTCTGGTGGTAGGGCGCCACGAGGTGGGCGTTCGCGGAGATCCGCAGCCGGGACGTGTCCGCCCCGCGGGCCTCGAGGCCGTCGATCTCCTCGAAGAGGGCCTGGGGATTGACGACGACGCCGTTGCCGATCACGGGGACGGCGTTGGGGCTCAGGATGCCCGCGGGCAGGAGCTTGAGCTCGAACTTGTCGCCGCCCACCACCACGGTGTGCCCGGCGTTGTTGCCGCCGTTGGGCTTGACCACGTAGTCCACGCGGCCTCCGAGCAGGTCGGTGGCCTTGCCCTTGCCCTCGTCGCCCCACTGGGCGCCGACGATCACGATTGCTGGCATTGAACGACTCTCCTGCCTGGATGGAACGGGACTTCTCCCGTGGGACCCGGCCGAGGCGCGCACCGGCCGGGCACGACAACGCCCCTGCGTCGGCCCGCTCCCGTCCGCACGCCCGAGGCGGCGCGGCGTCGGCAGGAGGAGGCCCAGGGGCTCGTACCGTGCAAGTCTAGCGGCCCGTGACCCCGGGCACGCATCCGGCGCGGCAGGATCAGGAGTCCTCGCCCGGGTCGCCCTCCGGGCGGCCCGCGGCGCCGGAGTCGGCCGCGGCACCGGGGCGGTCGGGGTGGACGACGGCCGGGTCGTCGCGCCGCTCGATCTTGCCGGGGCCCGGGCGGTAGAGGCCGAAGTGGTCGGGGTCGGCCAGCTCCCAGTCGTCGGCCCAGGTGCGCGGCGGCGCGGTGAGCAGCTCCCCCGGCTGCATCCAGTTGTAGATGTGCGCGTAGGAGCGCGTGGTCAGGTGGTCGACGCGCCGCCGGAGCATCTGCGGCGAGAGCTGGCGCATGTCGCTGCACCCCATGGAGGACATGATCTGCACGGCCTCGCGGACCGTGGCCCGGTGGTAGTTGTGCACCCGCTCCCCCTTGTCCGCCACGTTCAGGGCGCGCATGAGCCGCTCGTCCTGGGTGGCCACCCCCACGGGGCACGCGTTGGTGTGGCACTTCTGCGCCTGGATGCACCCAGTGGCCATCATCATGGCCCGCGCGCTCATGGTGAAGTCCGCGCCCTGGATCAGCCGCTTCACGATGTCGGACCCGGAGGCGACCTTGCCCGCCGCGCCCAGCTTGATCGGAGGCCGCAGCCCGACGCCGACCAGGGCGTTGTTCATCAGCATCAGGCCCTCGGTCAGGGGCGTGCCCACGTGGTCCTGGTACTCCAGGGGCGCCGCGCCGGTCCCGCCCTCGTTGCCGTCCACGATGATGTAGTCGGGGGCGACGTCCTCCTCGAGCATGGCCTTGCACATGCCGAGCACGTCCACGCGGGACCCCACGCACAGCTTGAAGCCGATCGGCTTGCCGCCGGAGAGCTCCCGCAGCCGGTGGATGAAGCGGATCAGCTCCCGCGGCGTGGTGAAGGCGGAGTGGCTCGCCGGGGAGATGCAGGTCACCCCCTCCGGGACCCCGCGGGCGCGGGCGATCTCGGCGGTCACCTTGGGCCCGGGCAGGACGCCGCCCAGCCCCGGCTTGGCGCCCTGGGAGAGCTTGATGGTGACGGCCTTGACCTCGGGCAGCCGGGACTTCTCCCGGAAGGCGGCCGGGTCGAAGCCGCCCTCGGCGTCCCGGGTGCCGAAGTAGCCGGACCCGATCTCCCAGATCAGGTCCGCACCGTACTCCCGGTGGAACTCCGTCAGGCCGCCCTCGCCGGTCTCCTGGGCGAACCCGCCCAGGGCCGCGCCCTTGTTCATGGCCAGGACCGCGTTCTTCGACAGCGAGCCGAAGCTCATGGACGAGATGTTCAGCAGGGAGACGTCGTAGGGCCGGGTGCACCCGGGCCCGCCGAGCCGGACCCGGGGCGCCTCCTCCGGGGGCGTCACCGGAGCGGTGGAGTGCAGCAGGTACTCGTAGCCCATCCGGTTCACCTCCCGCTCGGTGCCGAAGGCCTTGTCCCCCAGGGTGCCCTTCGCCCGGGCGTAGACCAGGGAGCGCGTGTCGCGGTCGAAGGGCTTGCCGTCGAAGTTGCGCTCGATGAAGTACTGCTGGATCTCCGGGCGGATGGACTCCAGGAAGAAGCGCATGTGCCCCAGGATCGGGTAGTTGCGCAGGATCGAGTGCTTCGTCTGGACGACGTCCCACACCCCGATCCCCAGCAGCACGAGGACCGCCCCCGCCAGGAGCCACCAGCCGTTGGACCCGAGGGAGGCCGCCAGCACGGTGAGGGCCCCCAGCACCAGGAGCAGCGCCAGCACCAGAAATCGCATCATGCGCCCGATCGTAGCCGGAGCGCCTGTGGCGCGTATCACAGATCGCGGCCTCCGTCGCCCCGATGACGTGCCCGCAGGACGGAGGAAACACGGTGACCTGCCCGCAGGTCATATGGCGTGACATCAGCAAATCCACCCTGTTGAATGACCGGACAGGCAGACCACATCTCGTCCGGGCCGCGGCCCGGGGACACGGAGCACCCGGTGTCCCGGGCCGGGCGCCGGGCGCTGACCCGCTCGGAGGGCCGCAACGATGACACAGTCGACGACGACACGGTGGTACGGGACGACACGGCGGGGCGGGAGGCGGAGCGCGACGGCGGTGACGGCCGTGGCGGCGCTGGGGCTGCTCACGGCGTGCGGCGGCTCGGAGGAGGAAGCGGGCAGCACCCTGTCCCAGGCCCAGGAGTCGGGCAGCATCACGGTGGGGTTCGCCGGCGAGGCGCCGTACAGCTTCGAGGAGAACGGCGAGCTGACGGGCGCCACCGTCGCCCTGCACCGCGAGATCTTCGGCGCGCTGGGGATCGACGACCTCGAGGGGGTCAACACCGAGTTCGGCTCCCTCATCCCCGGGCTCACCGCGGACCGCTTCGACGCCGTCAGCGCCGGCATGTCGATCCTCCCCGAGCGGTGCGAGCAGGCGGCCTTCAGCAGCCCGGAGTTCATGTACACCACCGCGCTCATGGTCGCGGAGGGCAACCCGTACGGCCTGCAGACCCTCGACGACGTGGCGGCGAACCCGGACGTGCAGCTGGTCACCATGACCGGCGCCATCGAGTCCTCCTACGCGGACTCCCTGGGCATCGACAACCGGGAGGTCGCCGGCCCGCAGGACGGCATGGACGCCGTGGTCAACGGCCGGGCCGACGTCTTCGCCCTGACCGGCATCTCGCTCAACTGGATGGCCGAGAACAGCCCCGAGGCCCCGGTGGAGGTCACGGAGTCCTACGTCCAGGAGATCGACGGCGTCCCGCAGGTGGGCGCCGGCGGCACGGTGTTCCGCACCGAGGACGAGGAGCTGCTCGAGGCCTACAACGAGGAGCTGCAGAAGATCGTCAGCGACGAGCAGCGCTACCTCGACATCGTGGGGCCCTACGGGTTCACCGCGGCGGAGCGCCCGGACGGCTCCGTGACCACCGAGCAGCTGTGCGAGGGCGACCTCACCGACGCCGGGACCCCGGAGCCCGTCCCCGCGGAGACGGGCACCGCCCAGCCCACGGCCGAGGACACGGCGGCCGGCGCGCCCACGCCGGAGCAGACCGTGTCCGCCGGTCCCACCGCTGACGACACCGCAGCCCCCGAACCCACCGCGGAGGAGACCGCCACGGAGCCCGGCGCGTAGTCGTGGGCGAGCGGTTCGAGGCGCTGGCGGCGTTCCTGCCCCGGCTGCTCGACGGCGTGCTGGTCACCCTGCAGCTGACGCTGGGCGGGGCGATCGGCGCCTTCGTCCTGGCGGTGGGGCTGGGGCTGCTCTCCCGCTCCGGGACCGCCGCCCTGCGGGTGCTGGCGCGCGTCGTCGTGGAGTTCTTCCGGGGCACGTCCCTGCTCGTGCAGCTGTTCTGGCTCTTCTTCGTCCTGCCCCTGATGGGCGTGCGGCTGGACCCCATGACGGTCGGCGTCCTCGCGCTGTCGCTCAACTTCGGCGCGTACGGAGCGGAGGTGGTCCGGGGCTCCATCGCCTCGGTGGACCGGGGCCAGTGGGAGGCCGCGCACGCCCTCGGGATGTCCGGGGCGCACCGGATGCGCCGCGTCGTCTTCCCGCAGGCGTGGGCGCTCATGATCCCCTCCCTGGCGAACCTGCTGATCCAGCTCCTGAAGGGCACGGCGGTGGTCTCGTTCATCACGCTCAGCGACCTCACGTTCCGGGTGGGCCAGCTGAGGCAGAGCACCGGTGACACCCTGTTCGCCTTCACCGTCGGGCTGCTGATCTACTTCGTCCTCGCCTACGCCCTGAACCTGGGCATGAACGTCCTGGAGGTCCGGGCGAAGAACACGCTGGGCCGCGGGCCGTCCCTGCGCGAGATCTGGCTGCCGGTGCGCCCGAAGATCGCCGAGACCGGGGGCGGGACGCCGTGATCTGGAGCTGGGAACGCACTGTCGAGGCCATCCCCCTGCTGCTGGAGGGGTTCCGGATCACGCTCCTGGCCACCGTGATCGGCACGGTCATCGCCGCGCTGCTCGGGCTGGTCATCGCCGTGCTCAAGCGGGTGCTGCCCACTCCGCTGCGGCTGGCCGTCCACTGGACCACCGAGTTCATCCGGATGACGCCGCTCGTGGTCCAGCTGCTGTTCGTCTACTACCTGCTCACCGACGTGACCGCGCTGGTCATCGGCATCACGGTGATCGGAGTGCACTACTCCACCTACATGGCCGAGAGCTACCGGGCGGGCATCGACTCCGTGCCCAAGGGGCAGTGGGAGGCAGCGCAGGCGCTGTCCCTGCCGGCCTCGAGGACCTGGCAGGCCGTGGTCCTGCCGCAGGCTCTCCGCGCCACGATCCCCTCACTGGGCAACTACGCCGTGGCCATGTTCAAGGACACCCCGTTCCTGTTCGCCATCTCCGTGGTGGAGCTCGTCACCTCCGCCCAGCAGTTCGGGGCCCGCAACTTCGCCTACACGGAGGCGTTCACGCTGGCCGGGCTGATCTTCCTCCTGGCCAGCTATCCGACCTCCATCCTGATCCGCCGATTGGAGAAGCGCCTTGCCCACTACTGAGCACGGGGACGAGATCCCAGGACAGCACTCCCCCCGGGACCCCGGGTCCGCGGCCGGCGACCCCGGGCGCGTGCCCGCGGTGGAGTTCCGTGACGTCGTCAAGCGCTTCGGCGACCACACCGTGCTCGACGGACTCGGCTTCACCGTGGACCGCGGCGAGCGGGTCACCCTGATCGGCCCCAGCGGATCGGGCAAGACCACCATCCTGCGGCTCCTGATGACCCTGGAGGACCTGACGGAAGGGTTCATCCTCGTGGGCGGGGAGCCGCTGACCCACGAGCTGCGCAACGGGCGGCGGGTGGAGCTGCCCGCCAAGCGGAGGAAGCAGATCACCCGGCGGATCGGCATGGTCTTCCAGCAGTTCAACCTGTTCCCCAACATGAGCGTGCTGGACAACATCATCGAGGCCCCCGTGCACGTGCTGGGACTGAAGAAGGGCGAGGCGCAGGAGCGTGCCATGGGTCTGCTGAAGCAGGTGGGGCTGGAGGAGAAGGCCTCCGAGCACCCCTCGAGGCTCTCCGGCGGCCAGCAGCAGCGCGTGGCCATCGCCCGGGCGCTCGCGATGGACCCGGAGATCCTGCTCCTGGACGAGGTGACGTCCGCGCTCGACCCCGAGCTCGTGGACGACGTGCTCAACGTCCTGCGCGAGGTCGCCGAGACCACGGACATCACCATGCTCATCGTCACCCACGAGATGCAGTTCGCCCGCGACGTGTCGCACCGGGTGATGATGTTCGACGGCGGGCGGATCGTGGAGGACGGCAGCCCCGAGGACATCTTCACCGCACCGAGGAACGAACGGACGAAGACCTTCCTGCGGGCGATCCTCTGAGCCGGGCCCCCGGCGACCGAGCCCGGCCGACCACGGGATCCGGCGGCCGGCCGGCCCGGCCGTGGTTCATCCGTCCCCGGTCGCCGGCCGCTGCCGGGGGATCAGCGGCCGCTCGGCCCGGGTCCGCAGCTGCTGCACCACCCACGTGTTGCCGTCCGGATCGGCGAACCCGAAGAGCGTGCCGCCGTCCCGCTCGTCCACCACGGTGAGCTCCCCCGCCGGCACGCCGCGGGCCAGCAGCTCCGCGCGGGCCGAGGCCGCGTCGGGGACCACGAGCTGCAGCCCGCGCACCGACCCGGGGGTCATCTCCCGGTGGGCGGGCAGGTTCCCGACCACGATCGAGCACCCCGACCCGGGCGGGGTGAGCTGGGCGAAGTCCGCCTGCTCCCCGGTCGTGCGGTGGTCGAGGTGGAAGCCGACCCCGTCCCGGTAGAACCCGATCGCGCGGTCGATGTCCGCGACCGGCAGCAGGACCACCTCGAGCGTCCAGTCCACGCTCAGGCCCCGCCCTGCTCGGTGCGCCCGCCCAGCAGCTCGTCGAGCCGTTCGTAGCCCTCGGCCATGCCCTTCTCCATGCCCGAGGCGGCCATCCCGTCGCGGGCCTCCTGCGAGGCGTGGACGGCGCGCCCGCGCAGCCGGCACCGGCCGCCGCCCAGGTCCTCGAAGTGCAGGTACTCGAGGTCCACCGCGTCGGGCCAGCCCTCGTACTCGAAGGTCTGGACGACCAGCTCGTTCTCGCGCACCGTGTGGAAGACGCCGCGGAAGGCGTACTCCTCCGCGCTGTCCCGGCCGTGCTGGACGAAGCGGTAGGCACCGCCGGGACGGAAGTCGAAGTCGTCGATCCGGGTCTCGAGTCCCCGGGGCCCGATCCACTGCCGGAACAGCTCGGGGTCCGCGTGGGCGCGGAAGACCTCGGCCACCGGGTGGTCGAACTCGCGCTCGAAGTCGATGAAGGGCAGGCCGTCGGGGACGGTCAGGTGCAGTGGGTGTCCCATGGTTCAGTCCTGGGTGTGCTCGCCGCGGTCCGCGGCTCGGGTGTCGAGCACGGCGTCGAGGCGGCGGAACTGCTCCTCCCGGACCAGCCGGTACCGGTCGATCCACGCGGTGAGCGCCTCGAGCCGTGCGGGGTCCAGGTGGACGGGCCGGCGCTGGGCGTCACGGGTGCGCGTGACGAGCTGCGCCTGCTCGAGGACCTGGATGTGCTTCGAGACCGCCTGCTTGGAGATCGCGAAGGGTTCCGCCAGTTCGGTGACCGTGGCCGGCCCCCGGCTGAGCCGGGCGACGATGCGGCGGCGGACCGGGTCGGCGAGGGCCAGGAAGGCCTTGTCGAGGAGGTCGTCGTCGCCGGGGTCCACGGTGTTTGTCAACTGATTCCTTGATCAACCTGTTGGTTGTTAAAGGCTACGTCCGTGGGGCGCGCGGGGCAAGACCCGGGACCGGTTCGGAACGGCCGGGAGCCTCCCCGGGCTCGCCGGGGACCTGCGCCGTCCCGTCCGGCGAGCGCCCGGAGCGCGGCACCCCGGGCTCGGGCCGCGGCCGCACGGCCGCGGCCAGGCACGCGGCCGTGACGACGGCCAGCGCGGCCGCGACCCCGCGGTTGACGAAGAACGCGTGGATCTGGGAGTGGTTGCTGAGCACCGTGTACCAGACGGGCACGGCCGCGGCCGGCAGGGCCAGCACCGCGGCGGCGCCCCAGCGGGCGAACCCGCCCCGGCGCAGCGCCAGGGCCAGGCCCACGCCCGCCGCGAGCAGGCAGCCGGTCAGCACGAGCCCCGAGGTGGGCACCATCTGCCACCAGTAGGACACGTTGACGCGCGCCCCTGCGCCGAACGCCTCGGAGACCCGGGCGTGGTCGCCCCCGGTCCGGTTGCCCACGTTGCGGCGGACCACCTCCAGGGTGGCCGGGAAGCCCAGGAACGCCCCCGCGAAGACCCACCGGGCGAGCCAGGTGACCGCGAAGGCCACCGGCCAGACCGCCCCGGCGAGGAGCACCGCCACGAGGGTCGCGCCGAGCTCGCGGCGGTGGAACCACGTCACGGCCCCCACGGCGAAGGCGGACATCGCCCACGGCACGGCGGGGGTCGTGAGGAGGTCCACGAAGCAGAAGAGCGCCCCGCCCAGGGCCGCCCCCGCGCAGGCCGCCCGGGGCGAGCGCGCCGCCCCGAGGGCGGAGAGGATCACGGACAGGAAGATGAAGGCGATGGAGATGGACTGGCTGAAGGACGTCGAGGGCGTGGACAGCAGGTTCGTGCCCACCACGTACGGCAGGACCAGGGCCAGTCCCACGGCGGTGGACGTCCCGGCGCGGACGGCGAGGAACGCACCGGCCAGGGCCAGCAGCATGAGGGTGCCCGAGACGATCCGCAGGCCCTCGAGGCCGGTCAGGGCCAGCACGGGGCGCGTGATCACGGTGTAGCCGGCCCAGTACTTGAAGTAGTCGTTGTCGGTGAGCACGGCCCCCTCGGAGATCGCCCGCAGCTGCTCCGGGCCTCCGCCGCAGGTGGCCAGCCGGGGCATCCGGACCGCCCGGCTGAACGCGGACTCCTCCGGGGACGCCCCCAGGCCCGTGCCCGCCACGACGCACTCGGTGAAGGTGTCCGCGGGGGTGCCCATCCGGTCGATCGTGTCGATGGGCCCGTAGGTGCCGTCCTCGACCGCCGCGACGAGGTGCTCGACGACGGGCCGGTCCGGCACGGCCTGGCCCAGCGTCAGCAGCCCGAACAGGGCGAACTGCAGGACCAGGAGCATTCCCAGCCCCTGGGCCCAGGGCAGCAGGAGGTGCAGCCGCGACCGCACGGCCTCGCGCCCCGCGCTCACGGGACCTGCCGCCGGTCCTCCGTGCGGCCGCCCCCGGCGGTCCGGTCCGGCGCCTCCCCGCCGCTCCACGGGGGAGCCGGGTGGCGCAGGTAGAACAGCCGGGAGGTCTCCCGGCGGATCTTCGCCTGGCCGCTCAGGAGCACGCCCATGAGCAGGAACACCCCCGCCAGGAGCACCAGGGAGGCGGCCAGGAACGCCGTCGGGAAGCGGGGGACGAGACCGGTGCCCGCGAACTCCACCACCACGGGCAGGCCGAGGGCCAGGCCCAGCAGGAACAGGGCCAGGGAGACGGCGCCGGTGACCAGGAGGGGCCGCTCGTGGAAGAGCAGCTGCCCGAAGATGCCGAGGATCCGGAAGCCGTCGTGGTAGGTCCGCAGCTTGCTCTCGCTGCCGGCGGCCCGGTCCCGGAAGCCCACGGCCACCTCGGCCTGCGGCACCCGCGCGTTGACCGCGTGGACGGTCAGCTCCGTCTCGATCTCGAACTCGCGCGAGAGCGCGGGGAAGGACTTGACGAAGCGGCGCGAGAAGACCCGGTAGCCGCTGAGCATGTCGGAGACCTTCCGGCGGAAGGCGAAGCTCACGAGCCCGTTGAAGAACCTGTTGCCGGACTCGTGCCCCGACCGGTACGCGGTGCTGGTGGTCTGCCGGCGCACGCCCAGCACGTGGTCGTAGGGCCCGGACAGCAGGGTGTCGATCATGGCGGGGGCGTCGGCGACGTCGTAGGTGTCGTCGCCGTCGACGAGCAGGTAGACGTCGGCGTCCAGGTCCGCGAAGGCCCGCCGGACCACGTTGCCCTTGCCCTTCTCCTCCTCGCGCCGGACCTGCGCCCCGGCCCGCCGGGCGGCCTCGGCGGTGCCGTCCGTCGAACAGTTGTCGTAGACGTGCACCTCGATGCCGGGCACGGCGGCGTGCAGATCCGTGACGACCTTCGCGATCGCCGCTTCCTCGTTGTGGCACGGCACGACGGCCACGATGCGGGGGGTGGGAGGCATGGGCACTCGTTCCTGCGGTCCGGGCGGGGGCCCGTCCATTATGCCGAGGCCGGGCCCGGGCGCCGGACCGCCCTCCACCGCCCGTGCGTCGCCGTGCGTCCGTGTTGCGCCCCGTGACGTCCCGGTCGTCACAGTCCGCGCTCCGGCGTCTTCTGGGCGCCCGCACTTGGCAGCACGGCGGGGCGGCCGCTGGAATGGGTCCTGCATCTATCCAGAGCGGCCGAGAGACCTGGCTCGTCGACGCCGCAGCAACCATCCGCGCCCCCGCCACGGGGTGCGCGGAACGGTGCTCCCGCCAGGACCGATGGAGCTGTCGCTTCCCTCCCGGGTCCGCCCCGGGACGGTTGCCGCCCTCCCTCGGGGTGACCCTTGGAGGAAGAACGTGACACCACGCCCGATCGCCCGGCCGGCGCCGCCGTCCCTGTCCTACGAGCTCTATCCGCCCCGCGGCGCGGCGAGCGCCGCGACGCTGCTGCGGACCATCGAGGAGCTCGAGCCCACCCGTCCCGACCACGTCTCGGTGACGTACAGCGGGGACGAGCAGCGCCGGGACAGCTCGCTCGCCCTGCTCGACCACCTCCTGGCGCGCACGAGCCTGCGGCCCCTGGCGCACCTGACGTGCGTCGGCAGCAGCCGGGCCGAGCTGGAGCGGACCGTGGCCACCCTGGTCCGCCGCGGCGTGCGGGGCGTCCTGGCCCTGCGCGGGGACCGGGACCCGGAGGCGGCGCCGGGCGAGCTGCGGCACGCCGGCGAGCTCGTGGAGCTCGTGCGCGAGGTCGAGCAGCGCCACACGGCCTCCCTGGCGGCCGGCCGGCTCGCCGTGGGCGTGGCGGCCTATCCGACCCGGCACCCGGAGTCGCCCTCGTTCCGGCACGACGTGGAGGTGCTGCTGGCCAAGCAGCGCGCCGGGGCGGACTTCGCGATCACGCAGGTCTACTTCCGCCCGCAGCGCTACGAGCGCCTGGTCGCGGCGGCGACGGCGGCGGGGGTGACCATCCCGATCGTCCCCGGGATCATGCCGGTCACCGATCCGGGGCGGCTGCGGACCCTGTGCCGGCTGGCCGGCCTGGCGCCCCATCCCGGCCTGGCCGCCGCGCTGGAGGACGCGTCCGGCCCCGCGGAGCGGCACCGCGCCGGCGTGGCCTTCGCGGCCCGGCTGGCCCGCGCCGCCCTGGACGCCGGGGCTCCCGGCCTGCACCTCTACACCTTCAACGAGCACCGGGCCGCGCTGGACCTGCTGGAGCACGTGGACCTCCCCCGCGCCCCGCACGTGCCCGTCCCGCTCGACGACCTGCTGCTCCCCGCGTGAGCACGCACCGCCCCACCGTTCCGCACGAGACCTCTCGACCTCACGACACCCTTCAGGAGATCCCCATGAGCACTGTCCCGTTCCCCGCCGCCACCATCACCGGCTACCCCCGGATCGGCCGCCGCCGCGAGCTGAAGAAGGCCCTCGAGGCCTACTGGGCCGGGCGCTCGACCCGCGAGGAGCTCGAGTCGGCGGCCGCCCAGCTGCAGCTGGCGACCCACCGCCGGCTCGTGGAGCTGGGCCTCGGCGCCCGGGACTCGTCCCTGCCCGCGGCGTTCCCCCTCTACGACCAGGTGCTGGACACCACCGTGGCCCTCGGGGCGGTCCCGTCCCGCTTCGCCGACCTCGCCGACCCCGAGGGCCGGCTCGACCTCGACGCGAGCTTCGTGCTCGCCCGCGGGGACGCCGGCCGCGCCCCGCTCGAGCTCACCAAGTGGTTCGACACCAACTACCACTACCTCGTGCCGGAGATCGGCCCGGACACCCCGTTCCGCGCCACCGCCGACCGGCTGGTGGCGGACGTCCGCCGCGCCGCGGCGCACGGCTTCACCGTCCGGCCGGTCCTCGTGGGACCCGTGTCCTTCCTCCTCCTCGCCAAGGCCGACGACGACGCCCCCGCGGGCTTCGACCCGCTGCGGCGGCTCCCCGAGCTGCTCCCGGTGTACGCGGAGCTGCTGGGCGAGCTGGCCGCGGCCGGCGCGGACTGGGTGCAGCTGGAGGAGCCGGCGCTCGTGGCGGACCAGCACGTCCCGGCGGAGCAGCTCGCCGCGTCCGTGTGGGACGCCTACACGGCCCTGTCCGCCGTGCCCCGGCGCCCGCAGCTGTTCGTCACCACCTCCTACGGCTCGCCCGGGCCGCTGCTGCACCCCCTGGCCTGCTCCGGCGTGGAGGCCCTGCACCTCGACCTCGTCAAGGGCGCGGCGCCCTCTCCCGAGGAGCTGGAGCTCTTCCGGGACGAGGACTCCGCCGTGCTCGTGGCCGGAGCCGTCGACGGGCACAACGTGTGGCGGGCCGACCTGGCCGGCCGGCTCGACCGGCTCGCGGAGCTGGCCGCCGGCGGCGTCCTGGTGTCCGTGGCCTCCTCCACGTCCCTGTTCCACGTCCCGCACGACGTGGCCGAGGAGACCGGGCTGGACCCGCTGCTGCGGAGCTGGCTCGCCTTCGCCGACCAGAAGGTCGGCGAGATCGTCACCCTGGCCCGCGGTCTCGCCGCCGGGACGGAGGCGGTCGCGGAGGAGCTGGCCGAGGCGGCCGAGGCCCGGCGCACCCGGGAGACCGCCGCGGGGGTCCGGGACACGGCCGTGCGGGAGCGCGCCGGGGCGCTGACCGCCGCCGACATCGGACGCGCGCCCGCGGAGGTCCGCCGGGCCGCGCAGGAGGGGCGGTCCTTCACGGCGTCCGGACCCCTCCCCCCGCTGCCCACCACCACGATCGGCTCCTTCCCGCAGACGCCCGAGGTCCGCGCCGCCCGCGCCCAGCACCGGGCCGGGACCCTCACGGACGACCGGTACGACGCCTTCCTGCGCGAGGAGATCGAGCGGGTCGTGCGGCTGCAGGAGGAGCTGGGCCTGGACGTGCTGGTGCACGGCGAGGCCGAGCGCAACGACATGGTCCAGTACTTCGCCGAGCACCTCGACGGCTTCGCGACCACCGTGCACGGCTGGGTGCAGTCCTACGGCTCCCGCTGCACCCGTCCCTCGATCCTGTGGGGCGACGTCAGCCGGGAGGGCGAGGGCCTGCGCGGCGAGGCGTTCACGGTCCCGTGGATCAGCCACGCCCAGTCCCTCACCGACAGGCCGGTCAAGGGCATGCTGACGGGCCCGGTCACGATCCTCGCGTGGTCCTTCGTGCGCGACGACCAGCCGCTCGCGGAGACCGCGAACCAGGTGGCCCTCGCGCTGCGGGACGAGGTCGCGGACCTCGAGGCCGCCGGGATCGGGATCATCCAGGTCGACGAGCCGGCGCTGCGGGAGCTGCTGCCGCTGCGCCGCGCGGACCAGCCCGCCTACCTGGGCTGGTCGGTGGACGCGTTCCGCCTGGCCACCTCGGGGGTGCGGGACGCGACCCAGATCCACACCCACCTGTGCTACTCGGAGTTCGGCGAGGTGGTCGGGGCGATCGACGGCCTGGACGCCGACGTCACGAGCATCGAGGCGGCCCGGTCCCGGATGGAGGTGCTGACCGACCTCGAGGCCGCCGGCTTCTCCCGGGGCATCGGCCCGGGCGTGTGGGACATCCACTCCCCGCGCGTGCCCGCCCAGGAGGAGATCGAGCAGCTGCTCGAGCGGGCCCTCGAGCACGTCCCGGCGCGGACCCTGTGGGTCAACCCGGACTGCGGCCTGAAGACCCGCGGCTACGCGGAGACCAGGGCGTCGCTGGAGCACCTCGTGGCGGCGGCCCGGACCGCGCGCGAGCGCGTGGCGCAGCCGGCCGGCCTGCCGCTGATCGTCCAGCACGGCGAGCGCGGCTGACCCCCGGGCCCACCCGTCGACCCGCGGGAGCCCGCACGCCCACGATCCGCCGTGGTCGTACGGGCTCCTGCGGGTCACGGGTCGGCACCCCGTCGGGCGCGGGCTCAGCGCAGGCGGCCGTCGCGCATGGTCACGCACCGGTCGGCGAGCGGGACGAGCTCGGTGTCGTGGGTGACCACGACCGTGGCCGTGCCGAACCGCCGGGTGGCGTCCACGATCAGGCCGAGGACCTCGCGGGCCCGGTGGTGGTCCAGGGCCGCGGTCGGCTCGTCCACCAGCAGCACCTGCGGCGAGCCCATCAGTGCCCGCGCGATGTTCACCCGCTGCCGCTGCCCCCCGGAGAGCTGGTGCGGGCGCCGGGCGGCCGCCGCGCCCAGGCCGACGAGCTCGAGCAGCCCGCCCGCCCGCTCCCGGGCCGCCTCGAGGTCCCTGCCCCGGGCTCCCCGCACGTGGGCGGTGAGCACGAGCTGCTCCAGGGCCGTCAGGGACGGCAGCAGATTGGGCTGCTGGAAGACCATCCCGATCCGGGTCCGGCGCAGTCGCGCGAGCTCGCGCTCGGGCAGGCCGGTGATCTCCCGGCCGGCGAGGAGCACCGCCCCGGCGCTGGGCCGGACCAGGGTGGCGGCCACGGCCAGCAGGGACGACTTGCCGGACCCCGAGGGGCCCACCAGGGCGGTGACCGTGCCGGCCTCCGCAGCGAGGTCCACGGCGTCCAGTGCCCGGACGGTGCGGGGGCGGCCGTTCCCGTCCGTCCCGTCGGGATAGGCGAGGGTGACGTCCTCCAGTCGGAGCACGGCCCCGGAGGACGTCGCCGCGGCGTTCGTCGCGGGTGCTGCCGCGGAGGCCACGGCGGATGTCACGCCGGATGTCACGCCGGATGTCGCCGCGGATGTCACGGTGGAAGTCACGGCGGATGTCACGGCGGAGGTGTCCGGCGACGTTGCCGGGGCCGGGGTGGTGCGGAACGGCGTGGTCCTGCGGGAGTGGTCAGCGCGCATGGTCAGTTGCCTCCGAGGGCGAGCAGGGGATCGACGGACGAGACGCGGCGGGTGGCGAGCAGGGCCCCGGCCGTGCCCAGGACGAACACGCCCAGGACCGGGACCAGGACAGTGGCGGGAGTCAGCGCGAACGGGACCGCGGTCCCGGCGGCGAGTCCGCCGGCCAGTCCCCCGAGGCCGCCGGCGAGGACGCCCAGCAGGAGGACCGCGGCGGCCTGGGCCAGGGCGTCCCGCAGCACGTAGCCGCGCGAGGAGCCCAGCGCCCGCAGGACGGCGATGTCGCGGGTGCGCTGGATCGTCCAGACGGTCAGGAACGACACCACGACCAGGGCGGAGATCCCGTAGAGGAAGGCCTGCATCATCAGCAGCGAGCCCCGCTCCGAGCGATAGGCCGGCAGGGCCGCCAGGGCGCCGCGGGCGTCGGTGGACACGGTGCCGGCGGCCTCGTCGGCCGCCGCCACGGCCCCCTCGGGGAGTCCGGCGCCGGCGGGCACGGCCAGGGCGGTGGCCCCGGCCCCCTCGCCGAGGTGGGCGATCCCGGGGAAGTCGGTCATCGACGTCCACACCACGGGCACGTGGCTGTAGTGCTCGTCCGCGGCGATGCCGGCGACGGTCAGCTCCGTCGAGGACAGCCGGACGACGTCCCCCACGGACAGCCCCAGGTCCCCGGCCACGGTCTCGCTGAGCACGGCGCGCCCGGGAGCCGGGCGCGCCGATCCCGCGAGGGTCCCGAGCGCGGGGACCAGTGCCGTGTCCTCCTCCAGTCCGACGACGGCGACACCGGCCGCCCCGCCGCCGGCGGTCCCGGCCCGGCTCTGCGCCACGCCGAGACGCTCGACGACCGCGGCCCCGGCGGCGTCCTCCCAGATCCGCAGCTGCTCCTCCGTGATCCCGGACTCCGGGAAGGACGGCTGCCCCGATCCGTCCGCCGGGGCGCCGAACACGATGCGGCCGGCGTCGAGACGGTCCAGGGCGGACGTGCTCTGGCGGCCCAGGCCGTCGGTCAGCCCGGTGAGCAGGACGAGCAGGAGGGTGATGAGGGCGACGACCCCGCCGACGAGGGCGAACCGCCCTCGGGCGAAGACGAGGTCCCTGGCGGACAGGTACATGGGATGGCTCCTGGGGTGTGGTGGCGGTAGCTGTTCTTCCGTCCTCCAGCCTGGCGGGGGCGGGCCGCCCGCGGATCGGCCGCCCGGTCGGTCCTGCGGCGCCGTCGGACGGACCCGCCGATCCATCGAACGGTTGATCCGGGGGCGCCGCCGCGCGCATAGCATGGCCAGGTCTGCTGCGGACGCCCGTGCCGCCGTGGAGCCGGGCGGTGCCGGCCGCGTCCGGGCGGACCGCGACCGTGCGAGAGGAGATCCGGTGGACGACGCCTCGACGCCCGCCGTGCTGCGCGCCCTGCGGGTCACGCTGCACGTGGGCTTCGCGGGCCTGCTGGCGCCGGCCCTGCTGCGCGTCGTCCTCGGGGCGCACACCGCGCACCCGGCTCCCGGCGACGTGCTGCCGGTGCTGTGCCTGGGTCTCGCCCTGGCCGGGGTCTACCTGGCCGGAACGCTGTGGGAGAGCCGCTTCGCCCGAGGACGGACGAGCAGGGACCCACGGCCGCTGGCCCGGCCCTGGCTGGGCCTGGTCACCGTGCTGTGGAGCCTCCTGACCCTGTACAGCCCGGACTTCTCCTGGGTGGTCTTCCCGCTCTTCTTCGTGTACCTGGTCCTGCTGCCCCGCACCGCGGCCCTGGTCAGCATCGCCGTGCTGACCACGGTGGTGGTCCTGGCCCAGCACCTCCACGCGGACCCCGGCGGCTTCACCCCGGCCATGGTGGCGGGACCGGCGATCGGGGCGGTGTCCGCCGTCGTCGTGGGGCACGCCTACCGGGCGCTGTACCGCGACGCGGAGCACCACCGGCGCACCGTCCGGGAGCTGGAGGCCGCCCGCGCGGAGCTCGCCCGCCAGGAGCGCGAGGCCGGCCGGGCCGGGGAGCGCGAGCGGCTGGCCCGGGAGATCCACGACACCCTCGCCCAGGGCCTGTCCTCGATCGTGCTGATGTCCCGGGCCGCGCAGCACTCCCTGGAACGGCAGGACGCGCCGCTCGCCCAGGAGCGCCTCGGCGTCATCGAGGCCACCGCCGCGGAGAACCTGGCCGAGGCCCGCCGCTTCGTGCGCGACCTCGGCGCCCCGGCGCTGGACGCCGACCTGCCCGCCGCCCTGCAGGAGCTGTGCACGCACACCGCCGAGCGCGCCCGGGCCGCCGGCCAGGACCTGCAGTGCAGGTTCCGCCGCGAGGGACCGCTCCCCGCGGTGCCGCAGGCCCACCGGACGGTGCTGCTGCGCGCGGCGCAGTCCTCGCTGGCCAACGTAGTGGCCCACGCCCGGGCCCGGACCGCCGTGGTCACCCTCGCCGGTTGGGCGGACGCCGTCTCGCTGGACGTCTTCGACGACGGCGACGGGTTCTCCCCCGCGTCGCTCCCGCCCGCCGGCGAGGACCACGGCTTCGGCCTGGCCCAGCTGCGGGCCCGTGTCCAGGAGCTGGGGGGAACGCTGAGCGTGGAGTCCGGTCCCGGCGCCGGGACCGTGGTGGGGGTCCGCCTGCCCCTGACCCCGACCTCCGCGCCGGGCCTCGGCCCCGCCGCGGATCCGGGAGCCGGCGGGGCCCGGACCCTCCGGGCGGCACCGTGAACGCCCCGCCCCTCCGCGTGCTGCTGGTCGACGACCACCCCGTGGTGCGCGCCGGCCTCCGGGCCCTGCTGGAGGGCGCCGGCGGCATCACCGTGGCGGCCGAGGCCGGCGACGGGCAGGAGGCGCTGCGGGCGCTCGCCGAGGCGGACCCGGTGGTGGACGTGGTCGTCATGGACCTGCAGATGGGGCCCGGCATGGACGGGATCGAGGCCACCCGGCGGATCACGGCGCGCAACGGGCCCCCGGTGCTGGTCCTGACCACCTACGACACGCAGGCGGACATCCTGGCGGCCATGGCCGCCGGCGCCACCGGCTACCTGCTCAAGGACGCGCCGTCGGACACCGTCCGGCAGGCGGTGCGGGCCGCCGCCGCCGGCCGGCCCGTGCTCTCCCCGGCCGTGACCGCGCACCTGGTGCAGCGGGTCGCCGCACCGGCCACCGCCCTGACCGCCCGGGAGATCGAGATCCTGCAGCGCCTGGCCACCGGCGCCACCAACCGGCAGCTCGCCCGGGCGCTGTTCATCTCCGAGGCCACGGTCAAGACCCACCTGGTGCACATCTACGCCAAGCTCGGCGTCGACAACCGCACCCAGGCGGTCGACCGGGCCCGGACCGAGCACCTCATCTGACGGGTGGGCGGCCCGAGCGCACCGGGCGACCCGCCCGACCACGGGAGCCGGCGGCCGTGCGTCCCCACGGGTCAGCGGGTGCCGGGTCAGCGGGTGGCGGGCCCGCCGGCCGGTGCGGCGGTGGCGCGGTCCGGCCCCGTCCGGGCGGCCAGCAGCGCGAACGGGCCGCCGGCCCCGCGCAGCTCCCGCGGGGCGCCGCGCTCGACGACGCGGCCTCCGGAGAGGACCACCACCTGGTCGGCGTTCTCGACCGTGGAGAGCCGGTGGGCGATGGTCAGGGTGGTGCGGTCCGCGGCGAGCCGGTCGAGGGCCTCCTGGACCTGCGCCTCGGTGGTGTTGTCCAGGGCGCTGGTGGCCTCGTCGAGGACCAGCACGGGCGGATTGCGCAGCACGGTCCGCGCGATGGCCAGGCGCTGCTGCTCCCCGCCGGAGAAGCGGTGCCCCCGGGCGCCGACCAGGGTGTCCAGCCCGTCCGGCAGCCCGGCGACGGTGTCGGCGATGCGCGCGGCGCCCAGGGCGCGCCACAGCTCCGCCTCGGAGGCGTCCGGGTCGGCGAGCAGCAGGTTCTCGCGCACCGTGGCGTGGACCAGGTAGGTCTCCTGGGAGACGACGCCCACGATCCGCGCGAGGTCCGCCGGGTCGAGCTCGCGCACGTCGACCCCGTCGATGCTCACCCGTCCTTCGGTGACGTCGTTGAGCCGCGGCAGCAGGGAGCCGAGGGTGCTCTTGCCCGAGCCGGTGGGACCGACGACCGCCGTGGTGGTGCCCGCCGGCAGCACCAGGTCGATGCCGTGCAGGACGTCGGGCCCGTCGTCGTAGGCGTGGCGCACGCCCTCGAACCGGACCTCGCCGCGCACGCCGGCCGGATCCAGCCGCACGGGCGCCGCCGGCGGGGCGATCTGCGGCTCCAGGTCGAGGTACTCGAAGATCCGGCTGAAGAAGGCCAGCGCGGTCACCCACTGCACGCCGATGTTCAGCAGGCCCATCACGGGCCGGAAGACGGCCCCCTGGAGCGCGGTGAACGCCACCACGGTGCCGATGGTCATCCCGCCGCCGGTGGCCGGGAACCCGGCGGCCAGGTAGATCACCGCGGGGATGGCGGTGAAGACGATCTGCATGGTGGCCATCCGCCAGCGCCCGGCCAGCTGGCTGCGCAGCTCCAGGCCCACGAGCCGGTCGGAGCGCTCGGTGAAGCGGTCCGCGTCCCGCCCGGTGGTGCCCAGGGTCTTGGCGAGCCGGACCCCGGAGACGGACAGGCCCTCCTCGACCTGGGTGTGCAGCGCGGCGAGCTCGCGCTGCCGCTCGTCGGTGACGTCCCGGCGGATCAGCGCCACGCGGCGGGACAGCCAGATCGCCGGCGGCAGCACCAGCAGGGAGATGAGGCTCATCGCCGGGGACAGCACCACCATGGCCACGGCCGTCGCCACGGCGGTCGTGAGGTTGGAGGCCACCCCCGTGGCGGAGCTGGTGACCACGGACTGCATCCCGGCGATGTCGTGCGTGAGCCGCGACTGCACCTCCCCGCCCCGGGTCCGGGTGAAGAACCCCAGGGACTGGGCCTGCAGGTGGGTGAAGAGCTGCACGCGCAGCGCGTGCATGACCCGCTGCCCCATCGCGGTGGCCAGCCAGGTCTGGACCACGCCGATCACGGAGGTCACCGCCGCGACCCCCACCATCGAGGCCGTCAGCGCCAGCAGCAGCCGGGTGTCGCCGTGCGGCAGGGCGTCGTCGATGACGCCCCGGACCAGGAACGGCTGGGCGAGGTTGACGACCGAGGACGCGGTGATGAGCACGACGACGAGCGCGATCGTCCTCCGGTGCGGGGCGAACAGCGCCGCGATCCTGCGCGGGCCGACGGGGTGTCGGGCGAGCTGCTCCCGGTCCGCGGGGTCCAGGCGGGCGGGGCGCCCGCCCCCGCCGCCGGTGCCTCCGGTGATGCCGCTGCCGGCACCCGGTGGACCGGCGAGTCCTGCGGCCGGGGTGTCCCCGCCGCCGTGCGCCGGGGCGCGCACGCGCCCGGCGCGGTGGGTCAGGGTCATGGGGACCTCCTCGGGACGTATCAAGGAGGTTACCTCTCTATGAGGCAACCTGCAATGAGGCTAGGATGGCTCCATGCCGCACGACGATCCGGATCCGGCCCGCCTGGGCGACCTGCTGCACGCCGTCTTCCGCCGGCTGCGCCGCCGGTGGGCCGAGCAGCTGGCCCCCTTCGGGCTGACCCCGCACCAGTTCCGGGCGCTCGACGCCCTGGCCGGGCACGCCGGGGCGCACCGGGACGACCGGGCCGGGACCTGCCGGCACGGCGACGGGCCCGGCGCCCTGCGCGTGAAGGACCTCGCCGACGCCCTGCGCATCGCCCCGCGGTCGGCCACCGAGGTGGTGGACCTGCTCGAGGGAAAGGGGCTCGTGGAGCGGGTGCCGGACCCCTCGGACCGGCGCGCCACGCTGGTGGCCCTCACCGCGCGCGGGGCCGAGCTGCGCGGGACGGTGCGGGAGGACCGGCGCCGGGAGTCCGAGGAGTACTTCGCCCGTCTGGACCCGGCGGACCGGATCGAGCTGGAACGGCTGCTCCGCCTGCTCGCCGCGGATCCCCCGGCCACGAACTGAACCGTGGACCGGGCCACGGGCTGAGCCGCGGAGCGGCCCGGTCGGGACCGGGCCGGCTCAGACGCTATGGGGGTAGGCGGTGCCTGGGTCTTGTGACCGGGGCCCCGCTTATGCAGAGTACGTGGATCGCCCT
>NZ_JBNAFK010000031.1:0-24167 GCF_049716185.1 Kocuria sp. CH-021
CATCCAGCCGGTCTGCCCATCGACACCCTCCTCGTCAGGGTGTTGCGACGACCGGTTGAATCCGCCCAATTTCGATCACGGAAATTCGGCCACGCCCTGAACCGACACGGACTGGTCGGCTCAATGGGCAAGGTCGGTGCGGCCGGAGACAACGCCGCGATGGAGAGCTTTTTCGCCCTGCTGCAGAAGAACGTCCTCGACCGACGCTCCTGGGCGACCCGGGACGAGTTGAGGATCGCCATCGTCACCTGGACCGAGCGGACCTATCACCGGCGCCGGAGGCAAGCTCGTCTGGGGCGGTTGACCCCCATCGAGTACGAGACCATGATGAAGCCCGCCGTGACCCTCGCGGCATGAGACCCCACCTGTCACCTATTCGTGCGGCAGTCCCCTCCGCTGGCGCACGCCTCCCTCGAGCTGGCCGACCTGGAGGCAGATCTGCCCTATGCCGAGGTCGACTTCACGCCCGCAGGGCTGAGCGAGGCCGACGAGGCCGATCTGGTCGCCTTCGGCTACGGCCCCCGTGATGGGCCTGGTCCGCGGGCTGCTCGCCACCGTCATCGCCCCGGTTCCGGCCTCCGACGCGCCGGGCTACCTATTCGTGGACTTCGAGTCCACCGGGCTGCCGTTCCACCGCGACGGCACCCCGAACGAGCACTTCGTGCCGCTGCAGGTTGCCACGGCCGTCGTGAGCGCCGATCTGCAGGTCGTGGCGACCTATGAGGCGAAGATCAACGCCGAGCCCGAGCACCTGGCCGCGATGGACCCGTTCGTCGTCAACATGCACACCGAGACCGGTCTGCTGGCCGCCCTGGAGGCAGGGGAGGGCAAGGACCTGGAGGTCGTCGACGCCGAGCTGGCCGCGTTCGTCGCCGAGCACGCGCAGATGCTGGGTGACGCCAAGGGCAAGTACGAGATGGCTGGCAACTCCGTCTCCGGGGTGGACGCCCCGGTGATGACCGGCTTCTTCCGCGCCTCCAACGCGGCGCGCTCCCACGGGGTCATCGACGTCTCCTCCGGGCGCCGGGCGTTCCTGCGCTACGCCCCGACCGTGGACGCAGCCTTCCCTGACTCCGGGCGCAACCACGACGCCTTCGCCGACATCATGGGCTGCATCAACGAGTACCGGCAGCAGACCCGCGCCGGGTACCTGCTGACCGAAGGATTCGCCCGCACCCAGCACTGACCGCACGAGCATCGGCCGGCGCACCGCCTCGACGGTGCGCCGGCCGTCGTCGTGCCCGCCGGCGCACGGGCAGCGCGCGGGCCGCACACAGTCTGGTCATGACTCAGCAGATCAGCGGCCAGACCGCAGCAGCCCGTGAGACCGCCCGCACCTCCACCGGCCAGTTCGGCACCCAGCCCAAGTCCGAAGCCGAGCTCGAGCTCGACCCCCAGTACGCCCACGAGACCGCGATGGCCGACCGGTACGCGGCCAGCTTCCGCGGCCTCGAGCTCGCCGGCCACGAGGACGACGAGTTCGCCGCCGCGGTGACCATGACGTTCCAGGCCGCCGACCAGCACGACCGGGCCCGGATGGACCGGGCGTTTCCGGGGCTGCGGATGGCGGCCGACGAGGCCAGCTACGGTCCGCAGATCTACGGGCCGGCCCGCGTCGACGACAACGACATCGACCCGCCCCACTGGGCCTCCTACCGCAGCGGGAAGGGCGGCTACAGCGCCGGGTCGTTCACCACGAACCTGATGGACCTCTACGACGCGGAGACCACTACCGACAATGACCGTCAGGCGATCTCCCAGTGGTGGCCGCACCTGGCCGCAGCGCTCGACGAGCACAGCTGACGGCAACACGGCGCCCGGTGCGCTCGTCGACCGCGAGGCGTTCAGGTGCGCGCCGCGGAGTGCGACACACTGGCCGGAAACACGTCGCTCGAGAGGACCCGAAGATGACCGACTTCACGGACCGGGCGTGGACCAACCACGCCGGCGGGTACTACGTGTGCACGCACTCGGGGTGCAGCAAGAAGGCGGACTGGAAGATCACCGACCACGGCTGCTGCGGCCGGTGCTCCCAGGGGCGAGGTCACTATCACGCCGCGCTTCAGAACTACGCCGGGCCGGGCACCTTCGCCCACCGCTTCGACGAGGTGGTCACCAAGCCGGGGCGCTGCGGCACCTGCGGCGAGCCGCCCGAGGCGCACTGAAGCCACGCCCTCGCCGGGGGCGCATGCCCGACGACGGACGCAACGAGCCCCGCACCGGAATCCGGTGCGGGGCTCGCGTCGTGGTGGGGGAGCAGGTCAGCTGTTGAGGCCGAATCCGGCCCACAGCTGCGCGTCGCTCATGCCCGGGAGGCTGTCCAGAGCGGCGCGCATCGCGGCGGCGTCCTCCTCGGCCTGGGTCTGCGGGTAGTCGCCCTCGTCGGACTCGGCCTCAGCGACGGGAGCCGGGGTCTCGGTGACGAAGGGGTTGGGCGTGCCGGCCGCGCCCAGGCGGTGGCCGAGGTCGCCGATGGCCGGTCCGAGGTGGCGGACCATGAAGGCGACGAGGTCGAAGTACTGCTCGCGCACCTCCAGCGGCTGAGCCGACAGCGGAGAGACCGCGGCGGCTTCGGCGCCGATGTCACGGGCCCACAGGGCTTCGGTGACCTGGCGGTTGAGCGTGGTCATGTCGAGGTGCTCGTAGATCGGCTGGTGCTGGTCGGGGGTGCGCTGGGGCTGAAGGTTCTCCATGCCCTCCATGTGTGCGGCGCCGCTGCGTGCCTCGCTCACCGGTGGGCGTGGGCGAGGATCAGCCGCAGGTGGTCGTCGTTCAGGCCCGCGCCCTTGGTCGTCATCGGAATCAGCTCCACGCCCTGGCCTGCGGCGTTGGTGACCGCCGCGGCGACGTCGTCCGCGTGGTCCTCGAGCTCGTCGTCGGCCCACAGCAGGGTGCCGGTCTGCGTGGTCTGCGAGATCCAGGTGAGCACCGACTGGGCCTTCCACCACATCGTGTCGGTGGCTTCCACCGGCAGGACGGTGGTCTTGCCGAAGACGGGCAGGAATGCCCGGGTGGCGTCCGTGCCCCAGCTCGAGCAGAAGGCCAGCGGTCCCTCCCACGCTTGGAGGAGGTTGATGACCCGGTTGGGGATCTGGACGGTGCCGTGTCCGGCGACCTCGACGGCGGTGGTCTTGCCGGTGACCGAGGACCCCACGACGGTGCCGTTGATCCCCAGCACCAGGCCGGTGGCCGGCGCGGCCGGCGTCGCGCGCTCGTTCACCGGGTTGCTCGGGCAGGTGCTGCGGAGCGCTCGACGAGACGAGCGAGGAACGCACCGGTGCTCACCGGGTGCGCCGCGGCCGCCACGAGCTGCTCGAAGTGCGGGTGGGTGCTCAGCACCGTCGTCGGGCCGGCCGGCAGCGGCAGTGTGAGCCCGTCGATCGTGGGGCTCTGGTGGAGGGTGTGGGGGACGGACACGGTCAGTGCTCCTCGGTGGGGGTGGCGGCCTCAGCGGCCGGGGTCTGGATCGGGATCGAGGCGACCGCCTCGGGGGTCTCTGCGGCGGCCGCGGCGGCGACCACGAGCAGGCACAGGTCCACGCTCAGCCGGGAAGCGCGCACGGCCTGGTTGATCAGCGGCCAGCACTGGGTGGGGTCCAGCGCTCGGCGTCGTGCCGGGGGGGGGGGGGGGGGGGAAGCCGTAGCAACGCATCCCAGCTCAGCTGCTGGAGCCGGGCCCGGCGCACCGGATCGGTGACCGGGACGAAGACGGTGCGCATCGCCGGGGTGCCCTTGGAGCGGATGACCTCGCAGAGAGTCTCCCCGAGCTCACCCCAGTAGAGCAGCGCCAGCCGCTCGTGGGTGGGAAGCTGCTCGATCTCGGTGACGAGCTGGTCGAGGAGTTCCTCCGCCGGGGGAGACGGTGGCGCGGGACGGGTCGATGCGGTCGTCATGGGCGGCGGTGCTCCTGCGCTGGGCGGGGACGGGTTCGATCCTCATGTGTGCGGCGCCTCCGGTGCCGGCGGATGTGTGATCAGCGGCGGCCGGCCCTGGATTTGCTTTAGTTACGCTCAAGTAAGGACGCGACCCGTGCGCCACGACGCGAGCAGACCCCACGACTCTGCTGCCCCCCGCGCCGCACACATGACCCGATAGAAGGCCGCGCCCGCAGCGTGCCCTCGCGAGCAGATTTCCCCACCACCGCCATGCCCTGATCCGATAGGACCCCCGCCACCATGAACCGACAGAAGCTCATCGACCGGGCAGGACTCCCCGTCCTGTCCCTGGCGGCAGCAGCCGTCGTGGCCATCCCCGTGGCCGCCTACGCCGGCGGTACCGGTGACCTCCAGGCCGCTTCCCACACCTCCACCGTCTCCATCCAGGCCCCGGCCTCCGAAGCCGAGCTGAGCCAGTCGGTGGGTGCGGCAGTCACCAACTCCGGCACGCTGTCGGCGAAGCAGATCACGCAGATCGCGCAGAAGTTCTCCGTGGAGGAGGACACGGTCCGCTCGGTCGCCAAGAAGATCGGTGCCTCCGTACAGGGCCCCGGCGTATCGGCGGTCACCGTTTCTGCCAAGGGGAAGCTGATCTCCGGGCACAACGGCGAGGTGCCCGCCGGCGCCATCGTCGCCCCGGCCCAGCCGGTGACCGTGCTCAACGGCGGCCAGTATGGCTGGCGCTTTGCTCCCGACGCGGTCGGCGCCGGGAAGCTCGAGTTCCACAACGGCACCGACATCGCCGCACCGACCGGCACCCCGGTCGTTTCCGCCCTGCCCGAGGGCACAGTCACCGCGGTGTTCTTCGACCCCTGGGGCGGAAACCGGGTGGAGGTCACCCACGCCAACGGCGCCAAGACCACATACTCCCACCTGCACAGGGTCAACGTCCACGAGGGCGACAAGCTGGCCCTGGGCGAGCAGCTGGGCTCCGTCGGCGCCACCGGCGCCCGGGTGACCGGACTGCACCTGCACTTCGAGGTGTGGGTGGACGGCGAGCACGTGGACCCGCAGCGCTTCGACTGGGTCACCGACGCCCAGGTCATCCCGGCGGTCAACGACGGCTACCAACTGTCCAAGACGACTCCGCCGTCCGACCTCGACGGCATCCCCACCGCCCCGACCGGCGAGGAGATCAGGAAGGCCGCACAGAAGGCCGAAGCCACGAAGAAGGCCGAAGCGACGAAGAAGGCTGCGGCTGACAAGGCTGCTGCCACGAAGAAGGCGGCCACCGAGAAGGCTGCGGCCGACAAGGCTGCGGCTGCGAAGAAGACTGCTGCCCCGAAGGCTTCCGAGCCCGTGAAGGCCAAGGCTCCCACGAAGCCCGAGAAGGTTCAGGCCCCCAAGCCAGCCGCCCCGGTGAAGACTGTCACCTCGGCTCCGGCTCCTACCAAGACCGCCGCTCCGACTCCGGTCAAGACGACTCCTGCGCCGGTGGCCACCACCCCGGCGCCGGCCAAGCCCGCCGCTCCGGTCGTCACCCCGGCGCCCACCCCGAGCCCGAGCCCGACGGCGACCCAGTCCGCCGCTCCGGAGCTCACCGAGCAGCAGCAGTACGCCTCGGCGACCGCCGACACGGACAAGGACGGGATCGTCGACCGCCTCGACGAGGACATCGACGGCGACGGCATCCTCAACCTCGTCGACACCGACCTGGACGGCGACGGCATCCTGAACCTGAACGAGTCGCCGGCCGCGATGTGGATCGTGCTGGTCCCCTGATCGCACCCCATGAGGAAGGCCCCGCCCGGACGAACCGGTGCGGGGCCTTCGTCTTTTCCTACAGCGTGGAAGCGCTTCGCGGCTCCACGATGCTGAGTCTACTCCCTCGCCTGCCATTCGGTGAGAGCCTCTTCGGCATCGTCCATGCGATCAGGACAGTCGTAGGCGATGGCCAAACGGATCGACTCTGGCGTCCCCAACCTCACCGCAACCCACATCGAGGTCCCGGATTGTCTCAGCCCCCTATCCATGTGCGCATCGCAGAGCCGATCGCGCTCGAACTTCCGATAAGCGGCCACATCGTCCGGGACGACGCCGATCGCAGCCAGGTCCGCTGCGTAGTCACCGGTGATGGTGACACCGCCGCTGGACCCGCTCGACGGCTCGCCGGAGGACTCGTCGTTGCCCTGTGCCTCCTCCTCGGCGACCTCCTCGAGCAGCTGGTCAAACTCCGCCTGAGCTTGCGGCAGGTACTCCAGCAGCTCCCGCCGCTGCTCGGACTGTGGGTGGTCCGGGCACAGGGCCAGCGAGGAGCCGTAGTGACGGATCCCGCCCGGGGTGCCCTTGTCGCCCAGCGGGTCATCCGGGCGGTACAGGCACATGTCGATGGCGACGGTGACCTTCTCCTCCGCGTCGTCCGCGTCGTCGAATCCCTCCCACATCTCTTCCACCGGCGTCCGGAACTCTTCGCGCGGGACGCGGTTGCCGTCCGCGTCCGTCGCGTCCTCGAAGGCGAAGTCGAAGGTCTCTCCGTCGTGCGTGTCGCAGCTCTTCCCGTCGGCGATGAGGTCCCACGCCTGCCCGAACGTGGTGACGTCCGTGGAGGGGGAGGCGATCTTGTATCCATCCACCAAATCACCGCAGTAAGCCTCCACCGACGTGTTGCGTCCGATTAGTGCGGCGGAGTCACCGTCAGAAGCGCCCTCCCCCGCGGCATCGGAGAAGCAGGTGTCGAGAACGGCGCTGCCGGCGTCGGCGAAGCCGGAGAACTCCAGGTTCAGGTTCTGGTTCCCGGTGTCCTCGGCGTCCACGATGGTGCGCGGGATGGCCGCAACGGCTTCCAGATTGGGGCGGATCGAGTCGTCGGCCGTGGCGATGATGGGGTCGAAGGTGTCGACCAGCTCCCGGGCACGGTCGGAGGTGGCCATCGCCGTCTCGAAGTCCTCGACCTCGGAGAGCTCCTTGGCGTAGTCCGTGACGTCCTGCATGACGCCGATGCCGCCGTCAGGAGCGAGCTGATCGCAGGTCTGAGAGACCGGCACAGCGTTGGCCGCCGATCCGGCAGAAGCCTCGCCGGCGCCGGATGATCCGCAGCCGGTGAGCAGCAGGGCTAGCGAAGTGAGTACGGGGGCAGCGACGCGCATGGGGGGACCTTTCACCAGGGTTGGGATCAAGGTACCTGCGGTGGTGATCCAGCTGCGGCAGCGACCCGACTGCAGCATTCTCAGACGTTGAGCAGAGCCCGCACCGAGGTCACCCGGTGCCAGCTCTGCTCGGCGCCTGTGAGTCTGGGGTTAGCGGGCGCGGCAGACGCGGACCGGGACGAACTCCTCGCCGTCGAAGTGGCAATCCTCGGGGTGGTTCTCGATGTAGGCCCGCACCTGCGCGGAGCTGGAAGTCTCCAGGTCGAGGTGGTCGCCTCCGCGTAGCGGGCGGGGTCCACGAGCACCCGGACGTCCTCCACCATCACGGCCCCGCGCATCCCGTCGGCCTGGGCATCGGTCAGCGCACCCGCGTGCTCCCCGGCCAGTTCACGTCCGGCAGCGGTGTCGGCCGCGGAGCGGGCCTTCAGCCCCTCGACGACGATGTCTTCGACCGGAATGGCCGCGGCACGGGCGGCCGCAGCGGTCAGCGCCGCGTTGACCCCGCCGTTGTCCACGCTGGGATCGACGGACTCCGCCTCGATCGTGTCGCCGTGGAAGTAGGACAGGCGCTGCCCGAAGCCGGGGTCATGGGCCTCGACGATCTCTGCGATGTCCTTCTGACGGGCGCGCTGCCAGGCGAAGGGGTCCGGGTGGTCGGCACCCAGGCACCGGTCGGTGACGCTGTCCAGGTCGAATTCGTGCTCGACCTGGATGAAGTCCCCGTGTTCGTCACGCACGGTGGTGAGCCGGCGGACGCCGGGCCCGGCGCCGGTGACGATGTACTCCTGGTGGGTCGAATCCCGCGCCCCGCGGCGGAAGGTCATCGGGGGCGCGCTCAGCGCCGGGTCGACCGGAGCGGGGCCGATGGGGGTGAGGTCGATGTCGGCCTCAGCCAGGGGCTGGGTGCCGAACTTCCCGTCGGTGGAGCGTGCGGCTTCGCGGGCGGTGGCCGCGGTGGGGGAGATGTGGCTCGTCATGGACGGATTGTGTGCGGCCCGCACCTCCGGGGATCAGGGGTGCTGGCCGCGTGAAGGGTTGATCAGGCGCGCAACTGGTCCATGGACTCCGGGCAGCCAGCGGGCTCCTCGGGCCATCCGACGAGCATGGACTGGCGGTTGGCTTCGGCTTCCAGGAGCTCAGCCTTGGCGATGAGAGTCTGGGGGTCCTCGGTGCGCACATCAGCGGCGAACCGCTGGAACGGCGCCAGGCGCTTCTCGATCCGCTCACGGTTCTGCTCGTAGAGCTTCTCCAGGGTCGGCTGGTGACCGGTCAGGGACTTGCGCTCCCGTGCCAGCTTGGCCTTCAGCGGGGAGTCCTCCGCCAGGTCGGTCGTCACCTGGTCGATCTCCGCCACGGTGCGCCGGGAGTCGCGGAGCTCCCCGCGGTACTTCATCAGATTCTCCGCCTCGCTGCGGTACATGCAGCGCTGCTGGTGAAGGTTCTGCATGGCAGTGGTCAGCTCCCGCGGGCGCTTGGGGTCGTAGCCGCCTCCTCCGACAGCGGCGATCAGTGTGTCTGCGGAGGGGAACTCGTCGGCCTGCAGAGCCTGCTCGATCTTCGCCGCGGTCTCGGCGCGCTCAGCGGTAGAGGCGGCGCGGGCACGCAGGGCCTTCGCCTCGCTGGACGACTTGGACGCCAGCCGCCCCGGCTCCTGGTCAGTGCCTTCCTGCGGGTGCTTGCCGACGCGGTTGGCCCAAGGTGCCATCTGACCGGCTCGGATAGCATCCAGAGCCTTGAGGTCACCCTGGTGGCGTCCTGCTTCGACCGCGGTGCGCGCGGCGGCCTGGTCGGGGATCGAGAAGTACAGGTCGGCGTAGGTTTCGTCGTAGTCGGCGTCCTCGTCGGTGAGGTAGTTCGGGTGCCCGGTGATTGCGTCCATCACGCATCCGGTGCATCCCTGCGTGCGACCGTTCTCGTCCGTCTCGTCGTCCTCGTCGTGCCAGCACTCCCGGTTGCCGCCGCCGTTGCGGGTGTGGACGTGGAGTACCAGACCCTCACCGCCGGACTCGTCGGCGGCTTCGACGATGGAGGTGCTGCGCTCCCGGCCGAGGTCAGTGTTCTCCAGGCCGGCCAGCGACTGCTGGTACCCCACGCTGGTCAGCCGCTCCCAGTCGGGGTGGGCTGCGGAGAACGCGGCGGCGTCGCGGTAGCGGCTCTGGAAGGCGGTCTCGAAGTTGTTGCCGCGCCCGTCGGTGGCGGGCAGCACTGGGAACTGCTCGAGCAGCTCCCGCAGCTGCGTCTCGGCGGCCTGTGTGGGGTCCATGACGGGGTTCGTGGCGTCGAGGTCGATGTCGGCCTCAGATCGAGCCTGGGTGCCGAACTGGCCGGTGGACGAACGGGTGGCCTCGCGGGCGGAGACGGCGGTGGAGGAGATCTCGTTGGTCATGAACTGACTGTGTGCGGCCCGCGCTGTTGGAGGTCGAGTGCACCGGGGCGCGGTGCCTGTGCGCGGCTATTGGCAGATCGGCCCCGTGGCGGTGAGCGTGTTCTCTCCGGTCTCCGGTGGAAATGACGTGACGTCGGCATCGGGGTGGTTCACGATCGGGGCCGGCAACCCGTCGCAGGCCACGGGGCTCGCGTAGTAGCTAAACGTCGTCAGGACAACACCCAGTGGGTTGTTCAGCACGGCGATCAGCTCCTTGGCGTCCTCTTCGTGGACGTATGGAAGGAGATTCACCCCGGCGCCCAGTAAATCTGGGGTTCGTTCCAGCGGGTACGTCCCTCCGGGGGCAAGCGCGTTGTCCTCGGCACCCACCTCGCCCAGATGGAGCATCTCGACGAGGCAGTACTCGTCGGTGAGGTAAAGGCCGGCAGCAGCGGTTTCTGCCATCTCCCGGGCGTCAAGGGTGGGGGTGAGTGCTGCTCTGTACTGCATGGCCTGCTCGCACACACCCGTCTCGGCGGGGTAGTAGAAGTACCCCTTCATGCTGAAGGGGGGCATGTAGGAGGTTGCGCTGCCGGGATTGGAGACGGTCAGGTCGACCTCGGAGTCGTAGTTGTGCACGTCGAGACCCGCACCGTCAGTGTCTGGAGTGTCTTCGGCGGTGTACTTCAAAGTGATGGACCCGGCGACGCGGATCATCTGCCCGTCTGTGTCCTCCGCGTTCCCGGAGTCGACCTGTTCCACGTGCTCAGGCTTCGTCGCGGGAGCCGTCTCGGTCGCGGTGGGCGCCGATGACGGCTGAGTGCTCGAGCTCCCTGACGGGCTCTGTAACTCACTGGCCTGACCATCGGGGGAACCGCACCCCGCCAGGGCCAGCAGCGCCGTCAGTGCGATTCCGACAGGGGTGGGGCGACGGTGCATGAGGGACTCCTGGCGATCGGGGGCGACGCTCTCAACCGGAACCATAGAGCAGTTTCTCTTTGCAAAGGCGCGATGGCGTGCCTTGGAGGCGATATGTCGGAGCGTGACGAGTGCGGCCCGCGCCACCGTTGACCGGGGACGCGGGCCGCGGATGCCAGCTGGACCTTGAGGGTCAGGAGCGGGTGCCCCAGTTGGGCTCGGTCTGGGCCTCGGGGTCCATCGCCGCGGCCTTCTCCAGGTCGATGATGATGAACCGCTCGTTGGTGGGGCCCTTGATGTGCTCATCTAGCACGTCGTCGACGTAGGAGGGGTCCTCGGGGGTGAAGGCGTAGCCGACCTCGCACAGCTGCATCGCGCCGTCGGCGATCTGCAGCTCGTAGGCGTCCATGTCCTCCTCGATCATGTTGTCCTCGCTGTCGGCCAGACCTACGACGTCGAACTGCCGCTCTCCGTCGCCGTTCTGCTCGAAGTAGATGTACTTCGCCTCCGGGTACTCCTCGGCGAGCACCAGGGCGGCGGCCTTGACCGCGTGGCGCTGGTGGGTGCGGACGGTCTCGTCGTAGACGTCGCCGACGAACTCCGGCTCGTGGTCACCGTTCTGGAGGCGGGTCATCGCGGCGTTGTAGCGCTGCCGGGCACGGTATCGCCCACGTCCACGACGTTGCCCTCGCGGTCGGTGGCGGAGGACAGCACCCACGGGTCGTCCTCGCCGGGCTGGAAGGACAGCGACTCGGCGCCCGAGCCGGAGGCGCGCAGAGCGGTGCCGACCATCTTCAGGGTCGCGCGCTGGTAGGCGGCGGACGCCTCGAAATCGGCCTGGGCGTTGCCGGCGCCCTGGGCGTCGACGATGCGGGCGCCGATCTCGGTGCGCAGGTCCTGGAGCTCGTACACGGTGGGGTCGGCCGCCAGCTCGAGGTCGGCTTCGGGGGCCGGCTGGCTGCCGAACTTGCCGTCGGTGGCGGGGGCGGCCTCGCGGGCGGCGGAGGCGGCGGGGGAAACAGGAGGGTTCGTCACGACCGGAATGTGTGCGGCCCGCCCGCCCGGTGAACGGGGCAGATGGGCCGCAGACGACGTTGTGCGCAACGTCAGTCCTCGTCGGGGTGGAGGCCGTCGAGGTCCTCCTCGTCCCAGTCCTCCTCGCCGGGGACGGGGGCGACCCGCTCGGGCGTGGCGTCGAGGTCCATCTGCGCGGCCTTGGTGAGGTCTATGGAGATGCGGCGGGTGTCATAGCCGACCACGTCGTGGGAGGCGACATCTCCGATCCAGGATCCGTTTTCGTTGACGAAGAAGTAGCCGACGTCGGCCAGGGTCATCGCCCCGTCGCCCAGCTCGATGTCGCCGGGGCTAGTGTCGCTGAAGACGATCGGGCGACCGAGCTCGCCCTCCAGGGCGACGACGTCGAGCTGTCGCTCCCCGTCCTCGTTCTCCTCGATCACCAGGCGCTGGATCTGCGGGTACTCCTCGGAGAGCATCAGGGCTGCGGCCTTGACGGTGCCGCGCTGGCTGATCTGCACGGCCTTGTCGTAGGCGTCGCTGTGGCGGAACAACGGGTCGTGCTCGCCCTCCTGGATCCGAGCTGCGGCCGTGTTGGAGCGCTGCCAGGCGAGGAACGACTCACGGGTGGTCGGGACCGGGAAGGGGTTCTTCAACGGCGCGTCGGCGGCGTTGTCCGCGAGTAGCACCAGGGTGTCCTCGTGGCAGTGGCCATGTCGGTGATGTGGAACCCGTCGCGGGTGGTCATCAGTGCGTTGCCGACGTCCTCCCAAGTGGCGTCGGTCCCGGGTACAGTCTCGCCCAGTTCCACGGTCTTGCCCTCGTGGTCCATGGCCTCAACCAGACCCCAGGTGCCCTCGGTGGTGGGCGCGAAGTACAGCTCGTCAGCCTCCGACTCGACCTCGCGCAGCGCGGTGCCGACCATCTTCAGCGTCGCCCGCTGATAGGCAGCCGATGCCCGGAAGTCAGCCTGGGTGTCCCGGGCCTCCTGGGCATCGGCGATGCGGGTGCCGAGCTCGTCACGCAGGTTCTGGACCTCGGCCACGCTGGGATCGGTCGGCAGCTCGAGGTCGGCCTCGGCCAGCGGCTGGGTGCCGAACTTCCCGTCAATTCGGCGGGCGTTCTCGCGGACGGACTCGGCGACAGGGTTCTGGTTCGTCATACCTTTCATGTGTGCGGCCCGCCGCCACCGCGAACAGTGGACGACGGGCCGCAAGCGCTGATCCTGCAGGTCAGAGAGTTACGTCGGGGTCCTTGGCAAGGCGGGTGTGCGCCTGGCGCAGGGCCTCTGCATGAGTGCCGACGGGCAGACCCTTGGCGCGGTCGCGGCCGGCCAGCAGACCATGGCCCATCTCAGGGAACCCGCGGTAGTCCTCCAGCTCGAAGCCACCCTCGGTGACGAGCACGCGCTGCACCAGCGCCTCCTCGGTGTCGGTGATCCGCATCTTCACCAGCAGCGTGTCGCTCTCCTCCGGCCCGGAGTACCAGTCCCGCAGGTTGAGCTGCTCGCCGGCGGCCACGTCTCCGATGCCGTCACCATTCTCGAACTCACGGTCGCGCACCGCGGCGTCGTGGCGCGTCTCGGCGCCGACGCGGATGTCGCGGAGCACGTCGGCGGTCGCGGCCAAGCGGATCTCGTGGCGCAGACCGTGGATGCGGTGGTGGTAGCTGTGCTGCCGGTAGCCGGCCGGGCCCTCGAACCCGTGGTCGCTCACGATCAGAGTGCGCGCCACCACGGGTGGTGGCGCGCACCTGACCGGTGGGGTCGCCGGCCACGGACAGGACCGGCTCCACGTTGGTCACTCCCGCCTCGGTGAGCTTGGTGGCCTGCCCGTCGTTGGCGTAGACCTGGCGCAGCGACATGCCGCGGGTCGCCTTGCGTACCTTGCCGATGACCTCGTCGGTGTTCTCGGCCGAGAAGTTCCGCGAGACGCTCAGGCGCCGGTGCACCTCGGCGAGCTCGGCGGCGTTCATCTCCTCGTCCTGGTACTGGTCCGGGTGGATGTTCAGGTCCCGGGGGTCACCCATCGGGGCAGGGGCGTCGAAGCGGAGGTGGTTCTCGAGGAGAGCGGCCATCATCGTGCGGTGCTGCTCGCGCAGCGTGGCGCGCCCGGTGCCGCGGCCGTCGCGGTCCACGACCTGGTAGCCGGAGGGGTAGCCGAACAGGTCGCGGTCGATCGCCGACTGCAGCTCCAGGGAGCGTCCTTCCAAGATGCCGCCGGGCACGTCGTAGAGGGCGAGCACCTCCCAGGCCGCGTCGCTGTTGGTGCCCCGGTCCCGATCGGCGTAGGCGGAGGAGAGCACGCTGATGCGCACCCGCGCCTCGTACGTGTCGTGGTCCTGGAAGAACTCCGGGTCGTCGAGGCGGTCGGTGAAGGCGGTCAGATCCGCGTATGTGAACCGGTCGTAAGTAGCCTCGGGGCCAGCCGGCAGGGCAGCCTTCACGACCTCCAGGTTGAGGCGGTCCTCCAGCTCGAGGTCGGCCTCGGCCAGCGGCTGGGTGCCGAACTTACCGTCGGTGGTGCGAGCGGCCTCGCGGCGGGAGGATGTGTCGGAGGAGATGTTCTCGTGGGTCATGACCGGAATGTGTGCGGCCCTGGCTCGCTCCGTCCGCTGCCGGTTACTGCTAGGGGCCGTACCTGTTCGGACCGGTGGACTCGCAGTCCAGACACAGCGCGAACCCCGTGTCGAATCCTGGTCCGCCGAACGCCTGACTATAGCCGTCTCCGCCGAACATGACGTCGTTGCCTCTCTCTCCGAACAGCAGCGTCTGGTACCGGAATCCCACGCCATCGTCACCGGTGATGTCGGCGAACAACCGGTCGTTGTCGTCGCCCCCGTACAGGTAGTCGATGCCGGTGCCTGCGCGCATCACGTCGGCGCCTGAGCCGCCGTACATGTCGTCGTTACCCGAGCCGCCGTTCATCCCGTCATCGTCGTTGCCGCCGTACATGATGTCTCGACCGCCGTCGCCGTTCACAGTGTCTTCGTCGTTGCCGCCGTACATCCGGTCTTGTTCGGAGCCACCGTTCAGCACGTCATCGCCATCGCGGCCGTACATGTGGTCTCTACCTGCGCCACCGAACAACCGGTCGTCTGCCGGCCCGCCGTCCAAGGTGTCGTTCCCGTCGCCGCCGAGAAGCCTGTCGTTGCCTTCGCCACCTAGTAGCCCGTCAGGGTCGTCGCTACCACGGAGGAGGTCATCGCCGTTCTTCCCCTCCAAGGTGTCCCACCCTGGGCCTCCGTCCAAGGTGTCGTCGCCGGATCCGCCGTCGATGCGGTCATCGCCTGGTCCGCCCTCCAACGAGTCAGGAAAGATGCCTGGGCCGCCCTCCAAGGCATCGTCACCCCCTTGGCCGAGCACGGTGTCGACACCCCGGCCGCCGTCGATGTGGTCGGGTCCCGCCCCTCCGGTGAGGGTGTCGTTGCCTCCACCGCCGCGAATGACGGCCGGTGCGGTCACCCGCGAACCGAGCTCCACTCGATCGTCCAAGTCGCCGGCGTCCACCACAAAGGAGGAGATGAACCGCACGGGGCAGTCGATCGTGTCTGGAGCTATTTGTCTGCAGCTGGCTCTGGCGGTGATGGTGTCGCTGGTGTCCCGGATTCTGTACTGCGGAGGTTCGAGATCACTGTCGACACGTGCGATGGTGATGTCGTTGACCGTCCCGGGCGCGGCGACCACGCCGAAGACCCCGTTCGAGTTCGTCACGCTCGTCGCCGCGTGAACCGGCGATTCCCCGACCCACAAGAAGGCTGCGGCCAAGAGCGCGCCGGAGAAAGCCGCAATCACCTGTCCTCGACTGCTCGGTGCAGGTGCTGCAACGGGTTCTCCAGGTCTCGGTGGCTGGCCGGTGGCGGGAACGACTTCGGGACTCGCTGATTTGCGCATGGTGATCGCTCCGTCGGCATTCCGGGTTCGACTCGCGCAGACGGCCTCTCACCTGCGGGTCGTTGCACGCGAGAGGCTACACACGTCACCGCGGCAACCGGGTACGGCCAGGCTAGATCTGCGAGGAGAGGGTGACGGTCAAGGTTTCATCACGGGGACCATGCACCCGAATGTGACGCCGCAGCGAGTGTGCAGAGCTTGCCGCACACATGGAGGTCACCGGCAGGGCGCCCTTGCCGTACTCCGAGCCTCACTTCCGGGACCGCGCTCCCATTCCGAGGCGACCGAGGACAAGGTCCTCTGCGGGCCGGGCCCACCCTCCTCTGCGACGTATCCGATCTTCGGCGTGCAGTAGGGCGCGGACCGCTACGCCGGAAGGAGATCGTCATGCCTCGCACCAACTCCTCGGCCTAGACCCACGTGCGTGCCCTGCAGGCCGCCCTGGCCACCGAAGGCTTCACGGTCAACTACACGCAGGCCCGCCGCATCTGGGACTCGACAGCGGCCGCGGCCGCCGGCGCATCGTCTGCGGCTGCCACGCCTCGCGCCGGCATCCCCCTCGGGACCGCGTTGCTGCAGGCCGGCGCGAAGGTTCCGAGAAGCCGCCTGCTGTCCGACTATCACCCCGCTGCGCCGTCTCCTGCTCCCACCTGCGCTTTCATGCTTCCCTCCGACCTCACCCCTGGGGTTGCGCTGCTGAAGGCCATCCGGGTCGTGCTGCGCGACCAGGGCGCCCACGTGGCATCTGCGGTGGACCCCGAGTTGCCGCCTCTGGACGGCCACCGCGACGACCCTGATCTCCTCCCCGCGCTGGGCTGGGAGCATCGGGGCGACGGCGGCTACACGCCCTGCGGGCCGCGGATCGGAACGATGGCGTGGGACGAGGACGAGGGCGACTGGCTCATCGTGCTCTACTCCATCACGGCGTTCGAGGAGGTCGCCAGGCGCATCCCGCACCTGGTCCCCTCGGCGCAGAACCCCGCAGCGGCCTGGCAGTTCATCTGGGAGGAGCTCCTGACCGCCCCGGGGAGGCGCCGGCGCACGCGCGGCGGAGTCCTCGAGAGCACGACCAGGGTCCGCATGGGAGACCAGCAGATCGCCGGCGTACCCGTCCTGCTGTCCACCCTCCTGAACCTCGGAGACGCCGTGGCAACGGACGACGTCGTGGCCACCGCCGTGGCCACCGCCGAGGCGTCCACGACCCCGTGGACGCTCGTGGACGCTGGGGCCTTCGCCTGGAACCCGGTCGCGCACGGGAACCTGCTGATCAGCGGCGGAACGCCTGCCGATCGCAACCTGGTGCAGTCGCGGCTGTACTGGGACGTGGGCACCTCCGATGACGCGGATCTCGTTCGTGTGAACGGGGTGATCGGCTCCGGGTTCGACCGCGCGTTGCAGCGCGACCGTGAGGCCGTCGCCAGCGGCACCATCCCGTCGCGCCCGCTTGTCGTGGACGTGGTCAAGCCGCTCTCCGAACTGCCGCTGACCTATGACGGCGCCTCCGTCTACCACCAGGTCAAGAACCTGGCGAGCGCTGGATCTGCGTCCAACACCTTCATCCTGGCCCGCGATGACAAGCCCTCGTCGGTGCTCGAGAACGTCGAGCACGCTCTGCTGGGCCCGTTCGGCCATGGCACTGCTGATGAGATGGGCCTGTACGAGATCCCTGGGTTCAACAGGCCTGCACCGGGAACGGCCGTAGTCTCCTACGGCCCATAGGATCCCGAGACCACACGACGCCCCGCCCACCAGCACGGTGGGCAGGGCGTCGTCATTGTCCGATTCTCAGAGACTCGACCACTTGCGGCCGATGGCGCCCGTCCTCTGATTGTCGGTCCCGCCGTCGTCGGTTGCGGCCACGTACGTGCCCGTCGACCAGTAGATCCTGCCGTTCTGGAACTTCTGGTCGCCGGCCATCGCCGTGCCCCCGCCACCGGACCCGACCACCGCGACGAACGCCACCGCCAGCGCCACCTGCTGCCACCTGTTCATGACTGCTCCCTCCATCGAGGGCATCAGCGTAACCCCAAGTCAGTTGGGGAAAACAGGACCAGTCAGCGCCAGGGGCCGGGTGCGTGTCGTGGGTGATCAGGCGCCGGCGCGCCACTGCTCCTCTGTGACCGGCCACTCCTTCTCCGCCAGCGCCTCGTAGTCACCCCACCCCTGGTCGCGCTCCACCAGGCGGGAGTACTGCTCGCGGTACTTCTGCCCGCCGGCCCAGTAGTCGGTCTCCGTGGCGTGCTCGTGCAGCTTCGTCGGCGGGATCCCGGCCCGGGTCATCGCCGCGGCCTTCTCCGGGGTCACCCCGGCAGCCACGATGTTGCCGTAGCGCACCAGCGGCTTCACGGTCAGCGGCCCGAAGTCGTAACGGGTCGCCGGGGCGAAGACCGTGTCGGCGTAGGCGGCACCGACCTGGTCCGGGGTCTCGTAGCCGGAGGCGATCATCTTCGCCGCAGCCTCGGCCTCGTCCACGTCGAGGGTCCGGTGGTCGTTGGCGGCCGCCCAGGTGGTGGCCTGCTCGGGCGCAGGTGCCCGGCGACCCCGACCACCGTCTTGGCGCCGCCGACCGAGGCGGAGGCGTCCAGGTAGGCGGCCAGATCCTTGCCGCGGATAATCCCGGCGTCGGCGTAGGAGATCAGCTCGCCGATCTCGGAGTGGGAGGAGCGGTGGTGCAGGGAGCGCAGCATAGCCGGGGCGTGGCCGGCGGCCTCCCAGGCATCGAGGTCGGCCTTGGAGCGCACCGCGCAGACCTTCGGGCCGTCGTCCTTCACGTGCTGGGCGGTCAGGCCCTTGGCGACGATGTACTGGGCGTCGGACTCCCGGTTGTGCTCGCCCATGCTGTTGACCGGCAGCGCGTCGCGCACCTGCTGCAGGTCCTCCAGTGGCAGTCCGGACTCGATCCAACGGGTGCTGGTCTCTCCGGCGGCGAAGAACTCCGCCGCGCGGGTGCCGCGGTCGGTGTCGGTGAGGGCGGCCAGTGCGGTGTAGCGCTTCCGGCGATCCTGGATCTTCATCGCCTCGGCGATCTCGGAGATCTCCGCCTGCGCCAGTGTCTCGGTGACCCAGCCCGAGCCCGTGTCCCGGGCCCAGGACACTCCGGCGGCCCGCAGGCCGGCGGCACGCTCGGGGGTCAGGTTCGCGGCGATGATCTGGTGCGGGCGGTCGCAGTGGAGGTTGCTCGCGTCGGCGAAGTCCTCCTTGTCCTGGTAGCCCATCGCGCCGAGGGTGTCGCACTCCTCGGGCTTCGGGTACTGGGAGCTGAAGGACCGCAGCGGGTGCGACCGGTCGGTGTATGCGCGCATCATCAGCCGCTTACCGTAGGGGAACTGGCAGGCGTCCACCGACTGCTCCAGGTGGTAGATCATTCCCGGGCCCAGGTCGGCGGCCAGGGTGCGGCGGTGGTCGTCGTACTCGGCCTCGTCGGCATCCGACCAGGTGTTCGGGTCGACGCCGGCTGGACCTCCCGAGGGGTCCACCAGGTCCAGGTCGGCCTCGGCGAGCGCCTGGGTTCCGAACTGGCCAGAGGTGGTGCGGGCGGCCTCGCGCGCAGCAGCGGCGGAGGCGGAAACATGAGGGTTCGTCATGACCTGACTGTGTGCGGCCCGCCTGTTGGAGAGCCGGTGGGCCGGATCTCTTACGTGCGCGGATTTGGTGCGATACGTGACCAGCCAAGGAACGCTGCACGGAGATCGAGGCTCACTCGGCGTGGGGCAGTCCGCCAGAGAGCAGGGCGGGACCGGTCAGGCGCTCGGGGAGGCGCATGGTCCGTGTCCTGTTCTGCGGAGGTAACAATGGGGACGAGACCGCCATCACGACGCCTCTTCGCAATCGCACATGTAGCCTGCCGGTGATGAGCTCGTAGGCAACAAGGGGGAGTAGTGAAGCGCACTGGGGTGGTTCTGGCGGCCGTACTGACGGTGGTCGGCCTGTCTGGATGTGGGGACAAGCCGGCCTACGCGACGGACGATCGCGGCGTGGCGCTGTCCCCGCAGACCTTGGCGTCGGACAGCGAGGTGTACGCCGCCTACAAGCAGCTCTACCCGAACAGCAACTACCTGGGGGGACAGGCCGGCTTCGTCGAGCAGATGAAGAAGAGCTGCGCCCTGATGATCGAACAAGACAGCGGTGACCTGGTCCTGATGGGAATCCTGATGGAGTCCGACGTCTCGGGTTCAGTCCCCAACTACATCGCTCACGCGCAGCTGTGGACGGAGAACTACTGCCCGAACATGACCGGCGAGGTCGCCGAGGCGATCCAGGAGGGGAAGGCGCGCGTCCGCGAAGGGTGAGGCGGCCGGTTCAATAGCCGAACCCGCCGCGGTGGTCCGGGATGCCGAACGCCTCGCACACCGACCCGGCGGCGTACTTCGCCCCGCGCCGGTCGGCGCGCCAGTTCACCTCCATGTGGGCTGCCATCGCGTCCCGGGAGGTGCCGTACTCTCCCTCCACCGCCACTCGCGCCAGCTCGGCGGCCGCCTCGGCGTCGGAGACGCCCAGAGCCTCCAGATCCATCCCCTCGAAGTGCAGCGCGGCACCGACCGCCTCCACCGTGGAGTCCTGCAACGACTCACCGGTCAGCAGGTGCCGGCCGCTGCGTCCGGCCGCGAGCTCGCCGACGATGCGGTCGAAGTCCTCGGCCGGGTTGCGGGTGCGGTAGGCGTGCTGGTCGAAGACGTCCTGGCGGCCCATGCCGCGGGCGGCGTCCTGAAGCTCCAGCAGGCAGTAGTCGGGGTCCTTGTGGCGGGACTGCAGCGCGATGACCATCGCGTCCTAGTCCCGAGGGCTCCGCGTCTCGCCTTCGGCCGGGTCGGAGGCGGCCGGCAGCTCGAGCTCGGCTTCGGGATGAGGTTGGGTGCCGAACTGGCCGTTGGCCGCCCGGGCAGACTCCCGGGCGGCGTCAGCGTCATGGACCACGCTCAGTCCTCGTCCTCGTCGTCACGCTCGCGGAAGATCGAGGAGCTCAGCTGGTCCGACAGCGCCTCGACGTCCTCACCGGCGAAGTGGTCGTCCCACCCGTCGGTCTCGTTGCCCTTGTCCTCGGCGGCCACCGTCCAGAACTCGTGGAAGTCGTCGGTGCGCAGCTCCGTCTCGATCCTCTCGTCCTCGGTCTCCTCCAGGGTCAGCTTCCCGACCTGTTCCACGTCGGTGATCACCACCGCCCCGGCGGGCGGATCGGCCATCTTGTCGAAAGACCAGCCACCGGGCAGTATGGCCCCCTCACCAGATCGAGCTCTTACATGCCCATCCCGTACCGCGGTGCTATCGGTGGGCCCAGCCGAGGGGTCGGCTGCGTCGAGGCGCTCAAGTTCTTCTTCACCCGCTACGCCCAGTTCACCGGTCGCTCGCCGCGCTCCGAGTACTGGTGGCCCGTCCTGTTCTTCGTCGTCACGACCCTGGCCCTGACGCTTCTGGGCCTCTCCCTCGGCACCCAGCCCACGTCCGGCACCGGGGACGCCCTTACTCTCAACGACTTTGGAATCCTGATCCTGCTCGTGCTGGCCGTGATGATCCACGGCACCATCGTGTCCTGCATCGCGGTGGCGGTGCGTCGTCTGCACTACGCCGGCCTGCCTGGCTGGTTCTACCTGGCGATCTTCCTCCCGTATGTCGGCAACGTCGCCTTCATCGGTATCGACCTGCTACCCCCGAAGCTTGAGGGCGCGCGCCTGAACCGGTGACACCCCCCCGCATCGGTCAAGGGCCGTCGATCCTCACGGGTCGGCGGCCCGTCGTCTTTTGGCCGGTCGGTGTGGCAAAAAGTCACACGCTGGTGAATTGACCTTGAGCGCAGCCCCGGATCATAGGCTGTTTGCGACAGCAACCGTCACAGCGAGAAGGACGACATGAGCACTCACGATCCCTACAGCTCCCCGCAGCAGGAGCAGCAGCCCGGTCACAGGGAGCCGGAGAACCAGCAGCAGCAGCCCTACACCAGTCAGGGCGCCCCGTCCTACACAGGTCCGCAGCAGCCCGGTCCCTACGGCGGATACCAGGGCGGCCCGGGGCACCCAGGTCAGCAGTACCAGCAGCAGGGACAACCCTACGGTGGCGGCTACGCCGGCCAGGGCGGTCCGGGCTACCAGGGACAGCAGCAGCAGCCGGGGCCCTACGGCCACCCCCAGCAGGGCTACGGCTACCAGAACACCCCGGTGCGCCCCGGGTCCCAGCCTGGGGTTCCGGTCGGGTTCGTCGACGCGATCAAGCGCTTCTACGCCAAATACGCCCAGTTCTCCGGCCGGGCGTCGCGCTCCGAGTACTGGTGGGTCGCCCTGTACCTCGGGATCGTCTACTTCGTCCTGAGCCTGTTGATGGCCGCCGACACCAACGCCTTCGGCGAGACCGGAGCCTTCGGGTCACTGATCGCCCTCCTGCTGGGCATCTTCGCGCTGGGCCACCTCGTGCCCACTATCGCCATCGGGGTCCGGCGCCTGCACGATGTCAACATGTCGGGGTGGCTCTACCTGCTCGTGCTGATCCCGTACCTGGGTGGGCTCGTCCTGCTCGTGTTCATGGTGCTGGCGCCCAAGTCGGAGGGCGCCCGGTTCGACCGGTGACCTGAGCTCCACCTCACCGCGGGCCGTCGATCCCACCCGGGACGGCGGCCCGCAGACTTTCCCTGCCAGCACTGCACCCCAGGAGAAGCCATGACTACCCCCGCCTCCAGATCCTCGCCACGCCGGTCGCGTCGGCGGACCGTAATGATCTTCGTCCTGGTCCTGCTGCTGGCCGCAGCCACCGCCGTGATTTGGTCGGTGGCCGCCGACGACAGCAGCAAGACCGCGCGCGTAGGCAAGAACGGAATCTCGATGTCCGTGGCTGACGCTCGGATCAGTGCCCCGGCCGGCGTGGCTGTCGAGGGCACGACGATCAGCGCCGAATCCACCGACGTGGATGTGTCCGGAGTGGCATGGGACAGTGCCACCGCTCTGCGCGAAGGACTGAGCATCGTCCTAGAGGACGAAGCGCAGCCGCAGCAGCCGGTCCAGCTGCAGTTCACCATCCCCGACGACGTGCAGATCCCCGAGGACGGCACCGTCTTCGTGGTTGCCTACAGTGCGGAGACGGAGGACCCAGAGCTGCTGCCGACTCAGTGGGATGCCGGAACCCGTACCGCCACGGCCACCACCGAGCACTTCTCGAAGTTCGTTCCCGTGTTGATCGAAGCCGCCAAAGCTGCCGCGGGCTTCGCCCGCGCGCTGGACCGGGTCATCACCCTGAAGACCAACCAGCCTTCCTGCTTCGGTCAGGACCCGCTGGAGGGTGATGCCTCCATCACCGTCTCCAAGATCAGAGGCAACGCGGTGTGGCCGTGCCTGAGCCTGGGGGAGGGGAAGCTGCGGCTGAACCTGCAGAGCAGCTCCTCGTTGATCTGGAAGCTCACCTCCACGCCCGAGCCGGACGAGGCCGCCCCGAATCCCAGGACCGGAGCGGGCCTGTTCGTGGCGCACGCGCACGCCGAAAGGGGCGCGGCCAACAAGGAGAGCCTCGTGCTGCCGAACGAAACCGCCAGCATCGACTACTCCGTCGACGACCTGCCGATCGATGTGCGCATGGACGTCGCCCCCGGGCTGATGATCCTGCACACCATCGGGCTTGCCTCCTCGGAGATACTCCCGGCGGACTGGGCCCTACTGGTCGGCGGCGCCGAGTGCCTCAACGATTTCTCCGAGCTGGTCAATGACGACACCGCCTATGACGACATCTTCATCGCCGGCCTCACCTGCTTGGGGGCCGCAGTCGGAGGACCGCCGGGTGCAGTTCTGGCAATGGTCGCAGGCGCGCCCGGGGCGCTGTACGGCTCCTTCTACGGATTCCTCTCCACCGTTTTCCAGCAGGACGTCCATGAGTTCAGGATCAAGCTCAGCGTTCCCGCCGCCGCCAAGGCGCCGGCCCCGGGCACAGTGCCGCTGTGGCAGCTGGACGCACGCAGCGGAGGGCTCTCCGGCGACTCGGTCGACAGCTGGGTCCGGGACGGCGACTCCGTCACGCTCCACCCCGGCAGCACAAGCCAGTGGGTCGGGTGCTTCGGCTCCGTGCAGGACACGACCTACCGGCTGCGCGGAGACTACTCCCGTCTGAACACCACGGTGGCGCTGCGACAGGGCACCCCCGCCGGGATGAACGCGACCTTCGAGTTCCTGCTCGACGACGAGCTCGCCCACACCGTCACCGTCACCGAGGGCACTGCCGGGGAAATCGTGGACCTGGACCTCACCGGAGCCCAAGAGCTCACCGTCACCGCGGCTACTGATGACGAGTGCACCAACGAGTCCCTGGCCTACGGCACGCTGCTGGGAGCAGCGGTCACCAAGTCGGAGGGCGCCGACCTCACCCTCGGGGACGTCTCTGAACTCAAGGGCTTCTGGAAGGGGGCCTACGGCGAGCCCGGGAGCTCTGACTACTACACGATGGAGACCAACCTCCAGCTCGGTGCGGACGACCAGGAGCCCCTGGAGGGGCAGGTCACCTATCCGGAGCTGGAGTGTCGAGGCACCTGGGCCGAGTCCCGCCGCACAGCCGAGGCGATCTTCTTCACCCAGTGGATCACCGAGGGCGCTTCCTTCCAGTGCGCTGACAACAGCACGGTGAAGGTCACGAGGACGGAAAAGGGCCTCCGCGCTTCCGTAGAGTCCCCGCGCGGGACCGACGACGTACGCATGGCTCTGCTGTGAACTGCCCCGGGCATCGGTGAGACGCTGACCTGCCCCACGGTTCGCTTACCCCGCCTCTGAGGATTACGACCCGCGGTGCGTCTCATCACCGGGGTGCTGGAGGGTCCGCGGACCCATGTACGAATAGCGATCGCTCAGCGAGCAGTCAGGGCAGGCGGATTCGCGTCTGCAACTTTCTGAGAAATCTGCGGACCCAGGGTGCTCGTTAACCGGCCCTTCCCAAATGAGTGTGGGTAAGGGCCCAAGCGGGGTGCGTGTCACGGGGGTCGGGTAGGGGTCGAGGCCT
>NZ_JBNAFK010000032.1:0-22417 GCF_049716185.1 Kocuria sp. CH-021
CCCAGCTCGCTCCGTCCCCGCCCCTGCCGCCGGCGGCGCCCGCGGCGCCCGCGCCGGGACCGGTCCTCGCCGACGCGCCACCGGCGGCACCGGCGCTGCCCGACGCGGCGCCCGCCGCACCGGCAGCAGCGGCGGTCGAGCCGGCCGCCCTCCCGGAGCTCGCGCCCCAGGAGGCCGTGGCCGCGAACCCGGGCCTCAACGTGGACACCCGCCTCACCGCGGCACCGCTGGAGCAGTCGGCCGGTGCCGGCCTGCTCACCGCGCTGCTCGCGGCCGCGGTGGCCCTTCCCGGTGCGCTCGCGTACCGGGCACGGCGGCTCGGGCGCAGCGGCGCCTGAGCGCGTGCCGTGCCGGCGGCGCCCGCGGGGCGGCGCCGGCACGGCACGCACCCCGCCCGGCCGCCGGCACCCCCGGCCCGGCCCGGCCCGCGACACCGACAGCGACAGCGACAGCACACGAGACGACAGGACAGAACAGGATGGCCACCAGCACCGCGGCGGCGCCGCCGCCTCCGGTCCCGGTGCGGGAGAAGGACCCGCGGGCCCGCCGGGCGGCAGTGGTGACGCTGTGCGCCGCCGTGCTGTGGGTGGCGCTGATGAACCAGTGGTTCCTCGCCCAGACCTTCCTGGGGCACGTGCCGGCCGCGGCGTCCCCGCTGCGCCTGAGCATCGACGCCGTCGGCTTCGACGCGGACGTGCTCCCCTACGACCCGACGGACGAGGACCTCTCGGACGGCTCGCTCGTGCCGCCGCAGACCTACAACGGCTACCGGCTCACCCCGTACGGAATGCCCGGCGAGGGGTCGGCGAACACCACGTACATCGCCGGGCACAGCTTCGAGAAGGTCGAGCTGCCCTTCAACAAGCTGAGCGACCCGGCGCTCGTCGGGAAGGAGCTCGAGGTCGAGACCGTGGACGGGACCCTCGACTACGTCGTGGACTCGGTGACCACCTACGAGAAGGACACGCTGAAGGACAGCGAGATCTGGCGGGTCGTCCCCAACCGCATCGTCCTGATCAGCTGCTACACCCAGGACGCGGTCGGCAAGAACGTCGTCGTCACCGCGTCGCCGGCACCGTGAGGCGTGGACGCCGCTGCCCGCGCCGTGCGGCGGCGGGGCTCAGCGCAGCCCCACCGGCCGCTCCAGGGCGAGGCCCAGGAGCTCGTCGATGAGCTCGGCGTAGTCGAGCCCCGAGGCGGCCCACATCCGCGGGTACATCGAGATCGGCGTGAACCCGGGCATCGTGTTGATCTCGTTGATGACCACACGGCCGTCCGGGGTGTAGAAGAAGTCGGCGCGGCACAGGCCCTCCCCGTCCAGCGCCTCGAAGGCGGTGACGGCGCGGCGGCGGATCGTCTCGATCGCCTCCTCCGGCAGATCCGCCGGGCAGCTGAGCCGCGCGGAGGCCTGCGAGACGTACTTGGCCTCGAAGTCGTAGAACGCGTGCTCGTCGACGATCTCGATCTCGCCCGGCATGGAGGTCCGGGCGGCCGCGTTGCCGCGGCCCTCGAGCACGGCGCACTCGATCTCCCGCCCCACGATCCCCGCCTCGACCACCAGCTTGCGGTCGTGCTCGCGGGCGGCGGCGATCGCCGCGTCGAGCTCCTCGGCACGGTCCACCTTGGTGATGCCGAAGGAGGACCCGGCGCGGGCCGGCTTGACGAACACGGGGAAGCCCAGCTGCGCGATGCGCTCGCGCACGCCGTCGGGGTCCACGGCCCACTGCCGGTCGGTCACCACCGTGTAGGGGCCCACCTCCAGGCCCGCCGCCTCGAAGGCGAGCTTCATGAAGTGCTTGTCCATCCCCACCGCGGAGGCCGTGACCCCGCAGCCCACGTAGCGCAGGTCGGCGAGCTCGAGCAGGCCCTGCAGGGTGCCGTCCTCGCCGAAGGGCCCGTGCAGCAGGGGCAGGACCACGTCGATGTGCCGGTCCCGGCTCACGGTCTGCCCGCCGGGACCGTCCTGACGGACGATGAGCTCGCTCTCCCCGACCTTCAGCGGCAGGCTCACGAGCTCGTCGCCCACGGGCAGCTCGGCGATCGGGTCCGCATCGAGCAGGGCCTCGAGCTGCTCCTGCGGGCAGAGGAACCACTCCCCGGAGGTGGCGATGCCGACGGTCACCACGTCCCACTTCTCGCGGTCGATGGCGCGCAGGACGCCGCGGGCCGTGATGAGGGAGATGGAGTGCTCGCTGGAGCGCCCGCCGAACAGCACGGCGACGCAGGGGCGGGGGGTCATGGGGCGGTCCCTTCGGATTTGATCTCTCGGCCCAGCAGCAGCTGAGCTACGTCGTCGATGGTGATCTCCTCGCGGAGGATGGCCACGACGGCGTCGGTGATGGGCATGTCGACGCCGTGGCGGCGGGCGAGGGCGAGCACGGCGGGGGCGGACTTGATGCCCTCGGCGGTCTGGGTCATCTCCTCCTGCACCTCCTCGGGCGTCAGGCCCAGGCCGAGGAGCCGCCCCGCGGTGCGGTTGCGGGACAGCGGCGAGGAGCAGGTGGCCACGAGGTCCCCCAGGCCGGCGAGCCCGGAGAGGGTCTCCAGCCGTCCGCCCAGGGCCAGCGCGAGCCGGGTGGTCTCGGCCAGCCCGCGGGTGATGATGGAGGCCTTGGAGTTCTCCCCGAAGTGGCGGCCGTCGGCGATGCCCACGCCGAGGGCGATGACGTTCTTCACGACGCCGCCGATCTCGGTGCCCACCACGTCCGTGTTCGTGTAGGGGCGGAAGTAGCGGGTCCGGCAGGCGTGCGCCACCCAGCTGGCCAGCTCCGTGGTGGGGGCCGCCACGACGGAGGCCGTGGGCTGCTCCTCCGCGATCTCCATGGCCAGGTTGGGCCCGGAGAGCACGCACGTGCGCGCCCGCCAGTGCTCGGCGCCCAGGCCGGTGGCCCGGCCCAGCTCCTCGGCGACCACCTCGCTCATCCGCAGGCCCGTGTCCCGCTCGAGCCCCTTGGCCAGGGACAGCACCACGGCGTCCGGCTCGAGGTGCCCGGCCGCGGCGGCCAGCTGGGCCCGCAGGGACTGGGCGGGCACCGCGAGCACCACGAGGTCCGCCCCGCGCACGGCCGCGGGGAGGTCGGCGGTGATCTCCAGGCGCCCGGGCAGCCGGATGCCGGGGACGTAGCGGTCGTTGACGCGGGTGCGCGCGGCGTGGCCCATCGCGGCGGCGCTGCGCCCCCACAGCACCACGGTCCGCCCGGGCGGCTCGTGGCGGTCGTGCGCGGCCTCCCGGGCGCTGTCGGCGAGGATCTTGGCGAAGGTCGTGCCCCACGACCCGGCGCCGAGGACGGCGATCCGCCGCGGCCCGGCGGCGGGCAGTCCGCGGGGGCGCGGCGTGGCAGGGTCGGGCTGCGTCACAGGCGGCCTCCCCGGCGGCGGTCCCAGAGCGCGGCCGGTGCGTCCGTCCCCCGCAGCTGGGCGAGCTCCCGGGTGACGGCGCGCATGACGGCGTCGGTGGCCTCCTCGAGCCGTGCCGCGTGGCGGCCCACCGGCTGGGTCAGCTCGGGGACGTCGTCCCGCCACGGCGTGAGGTCCACGGGCGGCCCGATCCGCACGCGCACGTCCTTCCGGGGGAAGATGCTGATCCTGCGCCGGCCGGTGGAGCGGTCGAGGTCGAGGACCTCCTGGTCCCCCCAGTGCGCCACCGGGACCACGGGGGCCCCGGTGGCGAGGGCGAGCCGTGCTGCGCCCGTGTGCCCGGTCATCGGCCAGCGGCCGGGGTCGCGGGTGAGGGTCCCCTCGGGGTAGATCACCACGGCGCCGCCGGAGGCCAGCTCGGCGCGGGCGGCCGTGAGCGCCGCGGCGGCGTCGGCCGTGCCCCGCAGCACGGGGACCTGGCCCGTGGCCCGGAGCACCGCCCCGACCACGGGGGCGCGGAACAGCGACTCCTTCGCCAGGAAGCGGGGCATGATCCCGTTGTCGTAGAGCGTGATGGCGACCGTCAGGGGGTCGAGCTCGGTGAGGTGGTTGGGCACCACGATAAACCCGCCCTCGGCGGGCAGGTGCTCCTCCCCCGTCCAGCTCAGCCGGGCCACCAGCCCGTAGGCCGGTTTCACGACGCCCGCGAGCACGCGGAACAGGCTGCGCTTCGAGGTGCGGCTCATCGGCGGGCCCGGCTCACTCGCCGTCGAGCTCGAAGGACGCCCCGAGCCCCGCCAGCTTGTGCGTGAAGTGCTCGTAGCCGCGCTCGATGAGCTCCACGCCCGTGACGTGGGAGGTGCCCTCGGCGGCCATCGCGGCGATGAGGTGCGAGAAGCCGCCGCGCAGGTCGGGGATGTTGATCTCCGAGGCCTGCAGCGGGGTGGCCCCGGAGATCACGGCCGAGTGCACGAAGTTGCGCTGCCCGAAGCGGCAGGGCACGGAGCCCAGGCACTCGCGGTGCAGCTGGATCGTGGCCCCCATCCGGTTGAGGGCGGCGGTGAAGCCGAAGCGGTTCTCGTACACGGTCTCGTGCACGATGGACACGCCCGAGGCCTGGGTCAGGGCGACCACCAGCGGCTGCTGCCAGTCGGTCATGAACCCGGGGTGCACGTCGGTCTCCACGATGAGCGGGTTGAGGTCCCCGCCGGGGTGGTAGAAGCGGATGCCGTCCTCCGTGATGTCGAGGCCGCCGCCGATCTTGCGGAAGGTGTTGAGGAAGGTCATCATGTCGGACTGCCGGGCGCCGGCCACGAAGATGTCGCCGCCGGTGGCGAGCGCCGCGGAGCCCCAGGACGCCGCCTCGATCCGGTCGGGCATGGCCCGGTGCCGGTAGCCGGTGAGCTCGGGGACGCCCTCGATGCGGATCACCCGGTCGGTCTGGACCGTGATGATCGCGCCCATCTTCTGCAGGATCGCGATGAGGTCCATGATCTCGGGCTCGGTGGCCGCGCCGCGGAGCTCGGTGTGGCCGTCGGCCCGGGTGGCGGTGAGCAGGACCTGCTCGGTCGCGCCGACCGAGGGATAGGGCAGCTCGACCTTGGCGCCGTGCAGCCCGTGCGGCGCGCTCATCCGGATCCCGGACTCCAGCTTCTCGACCCGGGCGCCGAAGTGGCGCAGCACGTCGAGGTGGTAGTTGATGGGCCGGTCGCCGATCTTGCACCCGCCGAGGTCGGGGATGAACGCCTCACCGATGGCGTGCAGCAGGGGCCCGCACAGCAGGATCGGGATCCGGGAGTCCCCGGCGTGGGCGTCGATGTCCGCGTGCCGCGCCGTGGTGACGTTGCACGGGTCCAGGGACAGCCGGCCGTCCTCGCGCGCCACGTCGACCCCGTGCAGCGCCAGCAGGTTGGTGACGACCTGGACGTCCTTGATCTCGGGCACGTTCGCCAGGACGGACGGCGTGGAGCCCAGGAGGGCGGCCACCATGGCCTTGGGGACGAGGTTCTTGGCACCTCGCACGGTGACCTGCCCGGACAGGGGGACGCCGCCCGTGATGTGCAGTGCGCTGCTCATGACCTTCCGATCTGCTGTTGCCGGGCCACCCCCGAGCGGGAGCGGCACCCGTACAGTGTAGGTTCCCCGGCGCGGGCCCTCGCACCAGGGCCGCCGTCGTGCGTGTCCGGGACAGCACGACGGCCCGGCGGGGCCCGGTGGGCTCCGCCGGGCCGTGCCGGGCGTGGCGCGCTCAGGTGCGGGCGGGCAGCGTGGTCGGCTTGAACGCGGGGCGCCCGGCCTCGAACGCGACGATGTCGTCCTCGCGCTGGAGGGTCAGGCCGATGTCGTCCAGGCCCTCCATGAGGCGCCAGCGCGTGTAGTCGTCGATGGAGAACGGGACGGTGACCGTGTCGCAGGTCACGGTCCGGGACTCGAGGTCGACCTCGATCTCGGTGCCGGGGTGCTCCTCGATCAGCTTCCACAGCAGCTCGACGTCGGCCTGGTCCACCTGCGCGGCCAGCAGGCCCTGCTTGCCCGAGTTGCCGCGGAAGATGTCCGCGAACCGGGAGGAGATCACGGCCTGGAAGCCGTAGTCGCGCAGGGCCCACACCGCGTGCTCGCGCGAGGAGCCGGTGCCGAAGTCGGGCCCGGCCACCAGCACGGAGCCGTGGCGGTAGGGCTCCCGGTTGAGCACGAAGTCCTCGTTCTTCCGCCAGGCGGCGAACAGGGCGTCCTCGAACCCGGTCTTGGTGATCCGCTTGAGGTAGACGGCCGGGATGATCTGGTCGGTGTCCACGTTGGACTGGCGCAGCGGGACGCCGACTCCCCGGTGGGTGGTGAACTTCTCCATGGCAGGGCCTTCCTGGGTTCGGGCGGCGGTCAGGCCGCGGCGGCGACGTCGCCGGGGGCGTCGAGGTCGGACGGGGAGGACAGCGTGCCGCGCACCGCGGTGGCCGCGGCCACCACGGGCGAGACGAGGTGGGTGCGCCCGCCCTTGCCCTGCCGGCCCTCGAAGTTGCGGTTCGACGTCGAGGCGCACCGCTCGCCGGGGGCGAGCTGGTCCGGGTTCATGCCCAGGCACATCGAGCAGCCCGCGAAGCGCCAGTCGGCGCCGAACTCCATGAACACCCGGTCCAGGCCCTCGGCCTCCGCCTGCAGCCGCACCTTGGCGGAGCCGGGCACCACCATCATCCGGACGTTCTCGGCCTTGGTGCGGCCCTTGACGATCTCCGCCGCGGCCCGCAGGTCCTCGATCCGGGAGTTGGTGCAGGAGCCCAGGAAGACGGTGTCCACCGGAATCTCCTTCATCGGGGTGCCGGCGGCCAGGCCCATGTACTCCAGGGCCCGGCGGGCGTTGGCCTTGTCGTTCTCGTCCCCGATGTCCTCGGGATCGGGCACCGACTGGGACAGGGGGACGCCCTGGCCGGGGTTGGTGCCCCAGGTGACGAACGGCTCCAGCTCGTCCGCGTCCAGGAACACCTCGGCGTCGTAGACGGCGTCCTCGTCGGTGCGCAGGGTCCGCCAGTACTCGACCGCCGCGTCCCACTCGGCGCCCTCCGGGGCGTGGGGGCGGCCCTTGACGTAGTCGAAGGTCGTCTCGTCCGGGGCGATCATGCCGGCCCGGGCCCCCGCCTCGATCGACATGTTGCAGATGGTCATCCGGGCCTCCATGGACAGCGCCCGGATGGCCGAGCCCCGGTACTCCAGGACGTAGCCCTGTCCGCCGCCGGTGCCGATCTTCGCGATCACGGCCAGGATGATGTCCTTGGCGGAGACGCCCGGGCGCAGCGTGCCCTCGACGTTGACGGCCATGGTCCGGAACGGGGCCAGGGGCAGCGTCTGGGTGGCCATGACGTGCTCGACCTCGGAGGTGCCGATGCCGAAGGCGAGCGCGCCGAACGCGCCGTGGGTGGAGGTGTGGGAGTCGCCGCAGACCACGGTCATGCCGGGCTGCGTGAGGCCCAGCTGGGGGCCCACCACGTGCACGATGCCCTGCTCGGCGTCCCCGAGCGGGTGCAGGCGCACCCCGAACTCGGCGCAGTTGGCGCGCAGCGTCTCGATCTGCTTGCGGGAGGTGTCGTCGGCGATGCGGGAGAAGATGTCCTGCGTGGGCGTGTTGTGGTCCTCCGTGGCGATCGTCAGATCGGGGCGGCGCAGCGGGCGTCCCGCCAGCCGCAGCCCCTCGAAGGCCTGCGGCGAGGTGACCTCGTGCAGCAGGTGGAGGTCGATGTAGAGCAGGTCCGGCCGGCCGTCCTCGCCCTTGCGCACGAGGTGGTCCGCCCAGACCTTCTCGGCGAGGGTGCGACCGCCCGGGGCCCCGGAGGGCGTGGCGGAGACCGTGGTGGGGGTCGAGGACTGGTAGTCCGGCATGGCGGATCCTTCCGTGCTGCCTGTGCAACGTGTTTCCTCCATGGTCGGCGCCCGCGCGGCGGTGGGCCAGCCCTGCGGCTTGCTTCTCACATTCTGAGACGGCAGTATCAGTGCATGGACACATCTGGACACATGGACCCGTCCGGCGCCCCGCTCGGCACGCCGCTCGGCGGGCACGGCACCGGCGAGGCGCTGGCGCTGGCCGCGACCACCGCGCCCAGCGGGGTGGGGGTGGTCGACAAGGCCGCGATGATCCTCGACGCGCTCGAGGCGGGGCCGGCGACCCTCGCGCAGCTGGTGAGCGCCACGGGGCTCGCCCGCCCCACCGTGCACCGGCTGGCCGTGGCGCTGGCCCACCACCGGTTCGTGGGCCGGGACGTCCAGGGCCGGTTCGTGCTCGGCTCCCGGCTCGTGGAGCTGGCCTCCGCGGCCGGCGAGGACCGCCTGATCGCCGCCGCCGGCCCCGTCCTGGTGAACCTGCGGGACGCCACCGGGGAGTCCGCCCAGATCTTCCGCCGGCAGGGCGACTGGCGCGTGTGCGTGGCCTCGGCCGAACGGCCCATCGGGCTGCGGGACACGATCCCCGTGGGCACGCAGCTGTCCATGAAGGCCGGTTCCGCCGCGCAGGTGCTCGTCGCGTGGGAGGACCACGACCGGCTGCTCGAGGGCCTGCGGCACGCGCGGTTCTCCGCGACCGTGCTGGCCGGGGTGCGCCGCCGGGGCTGGGCCCAGTCGCTGGGCGAGCGGGAGCCGGGCATCGCCTCCGTCTCGGCGCCGGTGCGCGGGCCCTCGGGCCGGGTGATCGCCGCGGTCTCGATCTCGGGGCCGATCGAACGGCTCACCCGCCAGCCGGGGCGGCTGCACGCCGAGGTCGTGGTGCAGGCCGCGCGCCGGCTCACGGAGGCCGTCCGGGCCACCGCCCCGTAGCCGGCCCCGCCGCCCGCGCGGCGGGGCGGTCCCCTGCCGTGCTCAGCGGCGCTGGATCCCCCGGCACAGGACCTGCACAGCGCAGGAGCTCAGCGGCGCAGGACGGCGAGGGCCTGCCGGAAGGCGGCGAAGGCGTCGAGCTCCGCCCGCACGGGATCCACGACGGTGCGGCGGCCGGCCTCGGCCACCGACGCGCGCAGCCGGCGCCGCACCGAGCGCTCCCGCATCCGGGCGCCGAAGCCCGCGAGGATCCGGCCGGTCAGGGCCGTGAAGATCCCGAGCACCACCCCGGCGAGGACGAGCAGCGTGGGGACGGGCAGCGGAAAGCCCTCGACGGAGGGGGGCGGCGGGACCGGGATCTGGAACCACTCCAGCAGGAACAGCCCCAGCAGCCAGACCAGGCCCGCCACCACCGCGAGCATCGCGAGCCACTGGATAACGTCGAAGACGATCCACCACCAGGAGTTCCGCCCGGCCCGGAAGTCGGTGCGGGCGACGGCCTGGTCGATCGCGTCCGGGAGCTTCTGCTCGTGGGTGCGGGCGGCCTGGCGGACCGACCGGGTCCACGGCTCCGCGGCCCCGTCCGCGGCGTCGTGGGCGAAGGTGCGCACGGCGGAGTCGGCCGCCGCCCGCTGGGCGGCGCCCATGGGGGGCAGGGACGTGCGGTTGACCTCCGGGTTCACGGTCCCGCCCCGGTCGAGGTTCAGCCGCCGCATCGGGTCCTTGCGGAACCTCAGCAGCCACCGGGTGGCGATCCACCCGGTGTGCCCGGCGGCGTGCAGGGCGTAGGACCTCCCGGCGGCCCGGGCGATGCCGGGCACGTTGGCGGCCTGCGCCAGGCCGTCCGTGAGCCGCTCCTGCGCCGGCTCGGTGATCCCGGCCGGCTCCCCCTCCCCGGAGGCCTCGGCGAGCCGCGCGGCGGCGTCGTCGACGTCGGCGTCGAGCCGGGCGCCGGCGGCGGCCTTGGAGTCGGCCACCGCACGGATCCGGGCGCGCAGGGCCCCGACGCCCTCTCCCGTCACCGCGGAGACGGCCACCGGCTTGGACAGGCCCGTGGTGGGCAGCCCGTCCTGGGCCACGAGCTCCTCGAGGGAGGCCATCACGGCCGGGACCTCCGCCGCCGGCAGCCGGTCCACCTGGTTCATCACCACCATGGTCACGGCCCCGTGGCGGGCCAGCGGCGCGATGAAGTCCTGGTGGATGACCGCGTCGGCGTACTTCTGCGGGTCCACGACCCACACCACGACGTCCACCATCCCGACCAGGCGCTGCACGATGGTGCGGTGGTGCAGGCTCACGGAGTCGAAGTCCGGCAGGTCGAGGAGGATCAGCCCGCCGGGCCCCTCCGCGGCGGACCCGCCCGTGAACCGCTCCTTGACCCGGGTCCACCGGCCGGTGTCCCCGTGCGCCGCGGGCAGGGGCGTGTCGACGTGGTGGCGCTGGGAGACGTCGAGCCAGTCCAGCAGGGCCTCGCTGCCCTGCTCCCCCCAGACGGCGGCCAGCGGCTCCGCGGTGGTGGGGCGGCGGGCCGCGGCCCGGGCGATGTCCCGTCCCACGACGGCGTTGAACAGGGTGGACTTCCCGGACCCGGTCGCCCCGAAGAAGCCCACCACGGTGTGGTCGGCGGACAGGGAGCGCCGCTCGGCGGCACGGTCCAGGACGGTGCGGGACGCCGCCACGGCCTCCTCGTCGAGCCGTCCGGAGGCCAGGTCCGTGGCGCGCGCGAGCGCCGTGAGCCGCTCGGAGAGGGTGGGGGCCGCCTGCCGGGCGGGGCTCACCGGCCCTCCCCCAGCGACCGTCCCGCGCTGCGGATGCGCTCGGCCGCGGCGGCCAGCTCGTCGGCCTCCGGGTGCCCGTCCAGGACGTCGAGGCGCCGCAGGAACACGGACGCCTGCTCGTCCATCAGCGTGGAGATCCGGGACTCGAGGTTCTTGCGGGCGTCCTCGGCCATCCGCCGCACGGCGTCCTCCCCGAAGACCGCCTCGAGCAGCTTGGTGCCGACCACGCCGGAGCCGCCGGCGATCCCGACCTCCAGCCCGGTGAGCCCGCCGGTCATGGAGAACACGCCGATCATCAGGATCACGGTCAGGGCGTTGACGCCCAGGGACATCGCCCGCGCCTTGGTCCGCTTGTCCGCACCCTCGCGCTGGATCAGCGCCATGAGGTCGCCCTGCCACGCGCGCACCTGCTCGGCGGTCCGCTCGCGGAAGTCCGGCGGCAGCGAGCCGAGGTCGGACCCGCCGAGGAGCACCCGGCCGGCGGGCTCGTCCTGCCAGCGGCGCTCCGCGGTCTCCGAGGCGCGCGCGGCCTCCTCCACGATCACGGTCTGCAGCCCGGTCTCGATGGCCTCCTCGACCTCGACCTCGGGCGCCGGCCTCCCGCTGAAGAAGGCCGTGATCCGGTCCCGCATCCGCCCGATCCCGGCCTCGAGGCCACGGAAGAACTCCCCGGTGCCCACGAAGTCCTGCCACCGGGCGAGCACCTCCCCCCGCAGCAGGGTCCCGTCGCGGGTCGACTCCACGACGGCGGCCAGCGCCTCGTCGAAGGCGCGGTCCACGTCGTTGCGCAGCTGCGCCGCCACGCGCTGCTGGGAGAGCACCGCGGTCCCGGCCGCACCGGTGCGCTCCGCGATGGAGCGCACCGCGCCGCCGAGGGTCCGGCGGGCGATCTCCGAGCGGGAGGCCGCGCTGCGCCCCAGCTCGGCGAGGAAGTCCGCGACGGGGGCGACGACGTGCGGCGGGAGCATGCCGGTCTCGTTGAGGGGCGACTCCGGGACCGTGAAGACGGGGGCGTTCCCGAGGCCCTGCTCCGCCAGCATCCTGCGGAGGTCCTCCTCGATCTCGGCCTCGAGGCCGTGCGGGACCCGATCGAGGACCACGGCCACCGTGATGTCCCGCTGGGCGGCCTCGACGAGCAGCCGCCACGGCACCGCGTCGGCGTAGCGGTTCGCGGTGGTCACGAACAGCCACAGGTCGGCGGCCGCGAGCAGCTGCCCCGCGAGCCGGCGGTTCTCGTCGGAGATCGAGTCGACGTCGGGGGCGTCGAGCAGGGCGACCCCCTCGGGGATGCGCGGCTCGGCCAGCAGCACGAGCGCCTGTCCGTCCGCGGTGCCGGGCAGCGCGGACGGGGAGGCGGTGTCCGCGGCGGTCGAGCCCGCGGGGGTGACCTTCTGCGCGTGGATCCGGCTCAGGTGCGGGAGCACCCGCTGGGTCGAGAACGCCTCGGCGTCGCGCGGGTGGTGGATCAGGATGGGCTGCCGGGTGGTGGGACGGATGGCCCCGGAGCGGGTCACGGGGTGGCCCACGAGCGCGTTGACCAGGGTCGACTTGCCGGCGCCCGTGGAGCCGCCGACCACCGCGAGCAGCGGCGCGTCGAGGGAGCGCACCCGGGGCAGGACGTAGTCGTCGAGCTGGGCGACGGCGCGGTCGATGTCCTCGCGCCGGTGCAGCACGTCCGTCGTGGACAGCGGGAGGTCGGACGCCGCGAGCAGCGCCCGGGCCTCCTCGAGGGCGCTCAGGATCTCGGTCTGGTCGGTCACAGGGCCATTGTGCCAGTCAGCCTGCTGTGCACCTACGGGGCGCCGGGCGCCGCCGCTCACGGCATGCGGACGGCGATCTTGCCCCGGACGTGGCCCTCCTGGCTGAGCCGGTAGGCCTCCACGGCCTCGGCCAGGGGCACGCTGCGGGCGAGCTCGATCCGGAGCACGCCCCGGTCCACCAGCCGGCCCAGCTCGGTGAGGTCCTCGGCGGAGGGGCGCACCCACATCCACGTCCCGCCGTGGGCCTCGACGGCGTCGTCGGCCACGGAGGCGTGCCGCCCGCCGTCCTTGAGCACGGCGAGCGTCTGCTCGACGACCCCGCCCACGAGGTCGACCACCACGTCCACGCCCTCGGGCGCCAGCTCCCGGACCCGCTCGGGCAGCCCGTCCCCGTAGGCCACGGGCTCCGCGCCGAGACCGCGCAGGTAGTCGTGGTTGGCCTCCGACGCCGTGCCGATCACCCGGGCGCCCCGGGCCACGGCGAGCTGCACGGCGCAGCCCCCCACGCCGCCGGAAGCGTTGTGGACGAGCACGGTCTCCGCCTCGGCGACGTCGAGGCGGCCGAGGACCTGGTAGGCCGTGAGCCCGGCCAGCGGAAGGGACGCCGCCCGGTCCCAGTCCACGGAGGCGGGCTTCGGCGCCAGCAGGCGGGAGGGCAGGGCGACGTACTCGGCCATCGTCCCGCCGTGCACCCAGTCCGTGCGGGCGTAGGAGACCACCTCGTCACCGGGGGCCCACTCCGGCACGTCGATGCCGACCCGCTCCACGACCCCGGACACGTCCCATCCGGGCACCACAGGGAACTGGACCTCCATGAGCGGATCGAGACCACCGGACATGATCTTCCAGTCCACGGGGTTGATCGCGGCGCTGCGCACCTTCACGAGCACCCAGCCCGGAGGCACCTTGGGCTCGGGGAGGTCGGTGAGCTCGAGGACTTCGGAGCCGCCGTATCGGGCGTACGTCAATGCCTTCATGTCCGGCGCAACCAGGAGCGGCGGAGGATTGTTCCCCGCGCCGGCTCAGCGGCGGGAGTCCCGCCCGTGGTCCTCGGCGTAGGCGGCGAAGACCTCCTCGGGAGACTCCCCCGTGCCGAGGAAGTCCTCCCGCAGCTTCTGCCCGAGCTGCTCCAGGGCCAGGCCCAGGCGGCGTGCGCTCGTGCGCACCCGCGGTGCGGAGCACGCGGCGGCGCGGTCGCGCAGCTCGAGCGCGTAGGACAGGTGCCGGGCCAGGGAGAGGTCCGGGTCCTCCTCCTGGAAGTAGTACGTCTCCCCGTGCTGGGTGAAGTCGATCCGGGCCTTGGCCACCTCCGCGGCCAGTCCGTCGAGCACCCGGGTCGCCGTCACCGGGTCCTCCTCCGCGAGGACGTCCGCGTAGCCCACCTCGGCGAGGGACTTCAGCTCGAGCGCCAGGGACCGCCGGCGGGACAGGGGCGGGTAGATCTGGGTGAACCACGTCAGGGCCGCGGTGAGCAGGGCGAAGCCGGCCAGCGCCTCCAGCGGGGAGGCCAGCCGGATCCACGGGTCGGTGGCCACGACGTCCCCGAAGCCCAGCGTCGCCAGCGTCACCAGGGAGATGTAGAGCGCCTCCAGGAAGTCGGGGTAGTCGGCCGCGTCCACGCCGGGCGAGTACGTGAAGCCGCCGGGCACGTGCGGCAGGTAGACCAGGGCCCAGCCGATCCCCTGCAGGAGCACCCACACGAGCACCACCGTGATCATCGACCCCGGGCCCACGGCGGAGCCGAAGCGGTGCCCGGTGCGGCGGGAGATCCACCAGACGCCCGCCTGCACCCTCCCGCCGATGGCTCCCGTGCCGCTCGGGTGCAGCAGGCTGTGGTAGATGTCCCACAGCCCGACCATGACGATCGCGATCCCCGTCACCGTCAGCAGCACGTCCACGTCCTCGCTCCGTTCCCGTTGGCTCGTTCCCCTGTCCGGCGACCCTACCCGGTGGCCCGTGCCCGGAACCGCTCTTGCTCCGGACACCATCAGCAGGGTTACCGTAGGAGTCGGACACCGTCCCCGGTCCGGGGCGACAGCGGAAGGAGCCACGTGGACATCAATCTGCTGCTGGCGCTGTTCGCCGGTGCCCTCCTCGTGTTCGCGTCGTTCTCGACCGTGCTGCAGCGGGCCAGCCTGCCCGGTCCCCTGCTGTGCCTGGCCTTCGGGGCCCTGATCGGCCCGCACGCCCTGGGCCTGCTGCGGATGGAGGACTTCGGGGTCCCCGAGGGCACGCTGCTCGAGCAGGCCGCGCGGATCACCCTGGCCGTGGGGCTGGCCGGGGTCGCCCTGCGCCTGCCGCACGGCTACTGGCGGGAGAACGCCCGGTGGATCGTGGTGATCATCGGGGCGGGCATGGCCCTGATGCTCGTGGTCGCCACCGGCGTGCTGTGGTGGGGGCTGGGCGTCCCGTTCCTGATCGCGCTGCTGATCGGGGCGATCATCACCCCGACCGACCCGGTGGTCACCACTCCGATCGTCACCGGGTCGATGGCCGAGGAGAAGGTCACCGAGCGGGTCCGGCACAACCTCTCGGCCGAGAGCGGGATCAACGACGGGCTGGGCTACCTCTTCGTCATGCTGCCCGTGCTGCTGCTGACGGCACCGGACCGGGCCTGGCACGAGCTGCTCACGAAGGTGCTGCTGTGGGAGGTCCTCGCCGGCGCCGTCATCGGCGCGGTGGCCGGGTACCTGCTGGGGAGGCTCTTCGTCCTCGTGCGAAAGCACGGGCTGATGGAGGAGAGCTCCTACCTGGCGTTCATCGTCCCGCTGGCCCTGCTGCTGCTGGGGACCGGCAAGCTGCTGGGCACCGACGCGATCCTGGTGGTCTTCATCGGGGTGGCCGTGTTCGGCCAGGTCATCCCGCAGCGGGAGGAGGCCCAGGAGGACAAGGTGCACGACGCCGTGGCACGGCTGTTCCTGCTGCCCGTGTTCCTGCTGCTGGGCATCGCCCTGCCCTTCGGCGAGTGGGCCGCCCTCGGCTGGATCGCCCCCGTGGTCGTGGCCGCCGCCGTGCTGGTGCGCCGCCTGGTGACCCTGTGGGCGCTGCGGCCGCTGCTGAAGGACGTCCACGACCGCTCCGAGACCGCGTTCCTGAGCTGGTTCGCCCCCGTGGGCGTCTCGGCGCTGTTCTACGCCACCCTGGCCGAGCGCCACACCGGCCACCACGAGATCTTCGTCTACACCACCCTGGCCATCACCGCCTCCGTGGTCGTCCACGGGCTCACCTCGGCGCCGCTGAGCGCCTGGCTGCAGCGCCGCGAACCGGAGCTCAAGGAGAAGAAGGAGGAGGCCTCCGCATGACCCCGTCCCGCACCGTCCCCGGCCCAGGAGGTGGTCGTGATGTGGTTTGACTCCTGGGCCGCCGTCCTGCGCATCCTCCTCGTGGGCGCCGCCTCCTACACGACGCTCGTGGTGATCCTGCGGCTGTCCGGCAAGCGCACCCTCGGGCAGCTCAACGTCTTCGACTTCGTGGTCACGGTCGCCCTCGGCTCGACCCTCGCCACGATCTTCCTCAGCACGGACGTCTCCTGGAGCGAGGGGATCACCGCCCTCGCGCTGCTCGCCGCCCTGCAGCTGCTGGTGGCCTGGATCTCCGCGCGCTGGCCGCGCATGCGCGGCGTCTTCACCGCCGAGCCGGCGCTGCTGCTGGCCGGGGGAAGGATCCGGCACGAGGCGCTCCACCGCAACCGGCTGACCGAGTCCGAGCTGCGCCAGGCCGTCCGCATGCAGGGCACCGGGGACCTCTCCCAGGTGGAGGCGGTCGTGCTCGAGACCAACGGCACGTTCAGCGTGATCACGTCGAGCAAGTACGGGGACGGATCCGCGCTCGAGGACATCCGGGGGATCGAGGACCTGGAGCACGGCGACCGCGCGGACTGACCGGGGCGCTCGATCCGGGCAGTGACGGCCCGCGCCGCCACGCCCGGCGGGACCACCGGGGACGTGGCGCGGACCGGCGCGGCGGGGAGGCGCGTGCCGGTGCGCCGCTCTCCCCCGACGCCGCGGGCCGCGCGGCCTACTCGCCGAAGACGGCCTCGGTCACGTGCGTGGGCTTCTCGTACTGCCGGTCCGGGAGGCCGCGCAGGGCCTCGAGGACGGAGTCGTCCGCGCCGGAGTCCTGGGCCCTCCGCACGATCTCGTCCTTGCCGACCGGGTAGTCCAGGCCGCTGAGGTGCTTCTGCAGCTCGATGGGGTTGGGCTTCTCGGACATGGGAGCTCCTTGTCGTCGCCTGGTCTCGTCCCGCCGTACGCAGCGGGACCCGAACGCCTCCAGTCTGTCAGCCTGCTTGCCGTTCGTCAGCCCCCTGCGGGGCCCGTGCGCCGGGACCGCCGCCGGGCGGTCACGGACCGGAACGGCCCTCCTGCTCGAGCAGCCGCAGCCGCTCCCGGTACTCGTCCTCGGTGAGCTCGCCGGCCGCATGGCGCTCCAGCAGGCCGTCGCGGGCCCGGCGCAGGCCGAGCCGGGTGCGCGCCCTGCGGCCCCAGCGGGTGTTCTGCCCGTAGCGGCGCACGATCCACCGGACGCCCCGCGCCGCGGTCCAGGCCGCGGCGGCGAGCAGCAGGGCCCAGGACATCACCTCCCAGCCCTGGAAGGGCGTCAGTCCCAGTCCGACCACGGTCCCCACCCGTCCCTCCGACGTCGTCCGTCGTGCCTGCCCCGGTGTCCTGCTCGGGGCCGCCCGGTGGCGGAAGCGTAGCAGTCGGCTCCGACGCCGGGCCGGACCCGTTCCGGCCCGCCCGGCGCCCGCTCCCCCGGCGGGTCAGCGCGCGAGCCCGCTGACCCCCTCCACGATCGCCCGGTGCACGCGCGGGTCGCTCAGCGGCAGGAAGTGCCCGCGCGTTCCCAGCTGGACGTTGCGCGCGCCCTCGAGCCGGCTGCCCCCCGGGATGTGGGGGTCGAACAGGCCGTAGACGGAGACGATCCGATGGTTGATTTCCCGGCGGGTGGTCAGCGCCGTGAGCTCCGGTGAGTGCGGCAGGAACACCCGGATGGCCGGGAGGGGCAGCAGACGGGCGAGCTTCGAGCCGGAGAAGGGGGTGTTGACGGCCACGAGGCCCTGGATGACGGTGCGGGCGTTGTGGTGGGCGAGCAGGTGCTTGCCGATCAGCCCGCCCTTGCTGTGCGCCACCAGCACGCACCGTTCGAGTCCCTCCCGCCGGATGTGCTCGTCGACCAGCGCCGCCATCTCCTCGATGGTCCCGGTGTTGAACCGCAGGTCCTCGACCACGTGGACGTCGTGCCCGTGCTCCCGCAGGACCCCGGCGACCGGGAGCATGAAGGTCCACGACTCGTAGATGCCGGGGATGAGCACGACGGGCGGCCTGCCGGGCGCTCCCGGACCCCGGTAGTGGGCGGGGTCCCAGCGGCCGAGGAGACCGGCGGCCTGCCGGCGGAGCGCGTAGACGTAGTCCAGGGCCCAGGCCGCGAGATCGGCGCCCGCGCCGCCCGGCCGGCGCGGGCTCACGACGGGCTCCCGGGACGGGCTCCGGGCCGGCAGGCGGCGAGGAAGGGGGCGCAGGCGGCGGCGAGCTCGCGCGGGCCGGTGTGCTGGACGTTGTGCGGGGCACCGGGGATCTCCACGAGACGGGCGTCGGGAGCGGCCCGGGCCAGCCGGCGGGCCCAGTCCCGCCGGGCGATGGGGTCGCGGGCCCCGCGCACGACCAGGCCGGGCGGCGTGCAGGCCCGGATGTCCTGCTCGATCCGGTCGCGGAGCATGTGCCGGGCGGTGCGCAGGTAGCGCAGCGGGCCCATCCGCAGGTACTCGCGGAGGACCACGGCGTTGGTCCGCGGCGGTTCGCGCAGGCTGTCCCGCAGCAGCCGCCACGCCTGCCGGAGCAGGGTCCGGGCGGAGTCGTCCACGGTCGGACCCACCAGCACGTAGCCGGCGCACAGACCGGGATGGTCCTTGACGGTGTCCACGACGATCTGGCACCCCATGGAGTGGCCGACGACGACGGGGGCCTGCAGCCCGAGCTCCCCGACCGCTCCCGCGACCACGCGGCCGAGCTCGGGCACCGTGAGGGGCCGGTCCGGGCGCGGCGCCGCCCCGTAGCCCGGCAGGTCGAAGGCGTAGACGTCGTGCGTGGCCGCGAGCACGTCCGCCAGGCGCAGGAAGTACGCCCCCGACATCCCGATGCCGTGCACGAGGACCACCGGGGGCAGTCCCCGGTGGAAGGTCCCCCGCACGACCACGGTGCAGGCGCCGACGTCGAGACGCCGCCGCTCGAGGGCGGGGTGCCGCCGGGCCCTCACCGGTGGGTCGCCTCGAGCGCCGCCCGCACGACGTCGCGCGGGTCCTGCCGGGCGGCGAAGGCCGCGCGCTGCCGCCGCGCCCCGGAGCCGTCGCGCAGGATGCCGGCCACCACCGCCTCCACCTGCCCGGCCTCGCCCCACTGCGCGAGCACGGGGCGCACGAGGTCGAGCAGCTGCGCCACGACCTCCGCGGCGGGCGCGGGCGCGCCGGAGCCCGGGCTGATCAGCGCACCCTCGACCCCGGCGGCGCCGGCCTGCCAGGACCACGCGCGCAGCTGCCCCACGCCGATGCGAGGGGCCGCGGCACCGGCCTGCCACTGCCGGGCCGCCGTCTCGACCAGGGCGCGGACCAGGGCCGCCAGCACCGCGGCGTGCTCGGCCTCGAGGCACACGTCCGCGACCCGGATCTCCACGGTGGGATAGCGGGCGGAGAGCCGGGCGTCGAAGTAGAGCATGCCGCGGTCCAGGGCCACTCCGGAGCGCAGCAGGGCCTCGCACCGGCGGTCGTACTCCTGGGCGGTGCCCAGCAGCTCGTCCGGCCCGGCCGTGGGCCAGCGGGTCCACGTCTGGTACCGGTAGCTGGCGAAGCCGGTGTCCTGGCCGTACCAGAAGGGCGAGTTCGCGCTGAGCGCCAGGAGCACCGGGAGCCAGCCACGGATCCGGTCCAGCACGGCCACGCCCTCGTCCGGGCCGGCGACCCCCACGTGGACGTGCAGTCCGCAGGTCAGCTGCTCGGCCGCGACCAGGCCGAAGCGCTCGCGCAGCCAGGCGTAGCGGGGTTGGGGCACGAGGTGCGGCCGAGCCGGGAACACCGGCGAGGCCAGGGCCACGACCCGGGCGCCGGCGCGGCGCGCGGCGGCGTCCAGCAGCGCCCTGCCCCGGCGGACGGCCGCGAGCTGGTCCGCGAGACCGGTCACCGGCGGGCACGCGACCTCGATCTGCTCCTGCTGGAGCTCGGTGCAGATCCGGTGCCCGGACGGGGCCGGGGACCCGCCGTGGTCGCGGACCACCCCGGGGCTCACCGCCGCGGGCTCGAGGGTCCGGGCGTCCACGAGGAGCAGCTCCTCCTCGACGCCGAAGGTGCGGGTGGGTCCGGTGGGCCCTGCGGGGGACGGGTGCGGGGAAACGGTGATCACCACCATCCGGGACGGGCTGGAGCGGTGCGGACGGGCACGGTGGGAGGCCCGCCGTCGTCGCCGGGAAGGTCCGGCTCACTTCGGAGCGTAGCACCGGGGACCGGGCGGGCGGCCCGGTGCTGCCGCGGCCGCGAGGGGTCGCACCGCTCCGACGGCCGCGGGCGCCTCCGCCGGCGGACCGGACGGGACCGCGCGCCCGGCGCTGCCGACCGCCGCGCTTGCCACCGGAACGACAGATGGCTTACGGTTTGTCGGCACCCAAGAGCACAGCGTGCTTACTGTCCACCGGACGGTTCGGCGGACCGCCGCGCCGTGAAGGAGCCCACTCCGTGCAGCGCAAGATCTCCGTCCTCGTCGAGGTGGACCTCGACGGCCGGTACGTCCGGGTCAATGTGGCCGGCGCCCTGACCCGGGCGAACCAGCAGGCGCTCCACCCCGTCCTCCGGCGGGCGCGCACCGCCCTGCCCGCGGCGCGGGTCGGCGTGGACCTCACCTGCGTGCACGAGCTCGAGCCCGCCACGGTGGACCTGCTCCGGGGGACCGTCGAGCACGACGCCGAGCTCGGCGAGGCGGTCGAGATCCTCGTGCCCGAGGTGGAGCCCCCCGAACCGGCCACGGCCGCCCTGGACGCCCGGCGCCGGATGCGGGCCAAGGTGCTGCACCGCCGCTGCGCCGGGCTCCCCGTGCCGCCGACCGGCCCGGCCGCCGCCGCCTCCTGAGCCTCCCGGCGCAACGTTGCCGCGACCACCGGCGCGGATGCGAAGATTGGCGGCAGTGCACACGACATCCTTGAGAGCGGCCCACCGTGGGACCGGGGATGAGGAGCAGGACGGCGGGACCCATGAACGACCACCCCACGAGAGACCGGGCCGCGGAGGCCACCGGCGGGCTCGACCCCCGCCGATCGGCCGGGCGCCTGGTCGCCGTGGACGCCGCACGGGGTCTGGCTCTCGTCGGGCTGACGGCCGTTCACTTCCTGCCCCAGTCCTATCCGGACAACGACCGCCCGACGCTGTCCTGGCTGCTGTTCGCCGGGGACTCCGCGGCGCTGTTCGCCCTCCTCGCCGGCGTCAGCCTCGCCTTCTCCACCGGCGGGCGCCGGCCCCGCAGGGGCCGGGACCTCACCGCCGCCCGTGCCGGGATCGCGGTGCGCGCGCTGCTGATCATGGTGGTCGGCCTGACGGTGGACTACCTGATGCCGGCGGACCCGCCGGCCGTCAACATCCTCGTCCACTACGGGCTCTTCTTCCTGCTCGCGCTGCCCTTCCTCGGCCTGCGGCCGCGGACCCTGCTGCTGTGCGCGGGCGGCTTCCTGCTCGCGGGCCCCTTCCTGATCCACTGGCTGGGCGACCTGGTGCCCGAGCACAGCTCCGCGAACCCGACCTTCGCGCACCTGGTCACCGAACCGGCCGCGCTGTTCTGGCAGCTGACGCTGACGGGCACCTACCCGGCGGTGACCTATCTGTCGTACCTGCTGGCCGGGCTGGCCTTCGGCCGGCTCAACCTCAAGGGCCTGCGCGTCCAGGCCCGCCTGCTGGCCGTGGGGCTCGGCCTCGCGGCCCTCGCCAAGCTCGTCTCCTGGGTGCTCCTCTACGGCATGGACGGCTACAACGTCCTGCTCTACAGCATCGTCTCCCTGACCCGGGCGGACCTGGACCACATCATCGTGTTCGGCGGCGACGGACCGCTGCCGACCTCCTCCCTGTGGTGGCAGGTGCTCTCCGCCCCGCACGCCAACACGCCCCTCTCGGTGGCCTGGAGCCTGGGGGTCAGCACGGCCGTGCTCGGCGCCCTCCTGCTCGCCGGGCGCGAGTTCGGCAAGTGGCTGCTGCCGCTCACGGCCATGGGGACGATGACCCTGACCCTGTACACGGGCCAGCTGGTCCTGCTCTCCACCGAGGTCCACTACAGCAGCCCCCTGCTCTGGTTCGTGGCCTGCCTCGTCGTCTCCGCCCTCGTGGCGCTCGCCTGGCGGCACGCGTTCGGGAGGGGCCCGCTGGAGCGGGTCGTGTCCGCGGCCGCGCACGCGACCACCCGTGCCGTCGCCGACCGCGGGACCTCCCGCGGCCCGGACCTCCCCCGGAAACCCCTCGGGTAGCGCGCACCGCGGCCGGCCGCGCCCGTGCCGGCCCCCGGAACACGGCCCCGGCCGGGCACGGACCGTGCGGGATCCGCTAGCGTGACAGCAGCGCCGCCAGGCGCCGGCGGTCGGAGCGTCCGCCCGCCGTGGACCTCAGGAGGAACTATGCCGAAACCCGTCGTCAGCAAGGCCAGCACCGTCTGGACCGGCGATCTCTTCAACGGCTCGGGCACCACCCAGCTGAGCGGCTCGGGCCTGGGCCCCTTCGACGTGGACTGGGACACGCGCGCGGAGAGCGGCGCCGGGCCCCGGACGAGCCCCGAGGAGCTCCTGGCCTCCGCGCACGCCACCTGCTTCGCCATGGCGTTCTCCAACATGCTCGCCCAGAACGACACCCCGCCCACCCGCCTGGACTCCTCGGCCGAGGTCACCTTCGTGGCGGGCGAGGGCATCAAGGGGGTCAAGCTGATCGTCGAGGCACAGGTGGAGAACCTCTCGCAGGAGGACTTCGCCCGGATCGCCGAGGAGGCCAAGGCCGGCTGCCCGGTCTCGCAGGCCCTGGCCGTCGACATCACGCTGGACGCCTCGCTGGCCTGATCCTGTCCCGCCGGCCCGGGACAGGACCCGGGCCGGCGGGGCGCCCCGGGCCGCGGGGGGGGCCCCCCCCCACCAGGGGCGCGGCGGCGGGGCGGGGGGGCCCGCGCGGGCGCGCCGCGCGGGTGCCCCCCCCCGCGGCCCGGGCCGGGCCCGCCCCCC
>NZ_JBNAFK010000033.1:0-22192 GCF_049716185.1 Kocuria sp. CH-021
CGCAGATAGCATGAGACACGTCGAGGCCTTCATGGATCAGGTTGCTTGGTCGCTACCCATCCTGGAGGCCTCGACCTCTACCCACGACTCACAACACGCGCTTCAAAACGCCCCCGCGCACCCGGCTACCCATGCTCATCTGTGAAGGGCCCATAAACCCACGTCAACATGACGCGACGGCCGTTCGCCCCGTGCTGGAGCACGGCACCGGCCAGGACCGGCGGCGGAGGGGCCGACGGCCGCCGTCCGGGACGCCCGTGGGAAGAGGGGCCCTGGGCTGGGTGCAGCCCACCAGATCGTTCCACCGGCGAGGAGCCCCGTGCACCGCATTCCCGACGCAGTCGACACCCCGGACGTCCTGATCGACCGGGACGTGCTCCAGCACAACATCGAGCGGATGGCCGCGGCCGTGCGCGAGCGGGGGCTGCACCTGCGCCCGCACGCCAAGACGCACAAGGTCCCGCAGATCGCGGCCCTGCAGCTCGCCGCGGGCGCGGCCGGGCTGACCGTGGCCACGCTCGGGGAGGCCGAGGTCTTCGCCGCGCACGGGGCCGACGACCTGTTCGTGGCGTATCCGCTGTGGGTCGGCCCGCGCCAGGCGGATCGCCTGCGCCGGCTGAGCGCCACCGCCCGGATCAGCGTGGGGACGGACTCGGCCGAGGCGGCCGCCGTCATGGGCGAGCAGCTGGGGGACGCCGCGGGGGACGTCGCCGTGCTCGTGGAGGTCGACAGCGGCCACCACCGCAGCGGGGTCCACCCGGACGCCGCCGCGGACGTCGCCCGCGCCGCGGCCCGGGCCGGGCTGCGCGTCGAGGGCGTCTTCACCTTTCCCGGCCACAGCTACGCCCCGGGCATGCCGGTCGAGGCCGCCGCGCAGGAGCAGCGGGCCCTGGACCGGGCCGCCGGGCAGCTGGAGGCCGCGGGGTTCGAGGTGCTGCGCCGCAGCGGCGGATCCACGCCCAGCGCGCTGCTGACCGACAGCACCGCCGCCACGGAGGTGCGGCCGGGGGTCTACGTCTTCGGCGACGCCCAGCAGCTGGAGCTCGGCCGGTGCGCCCCGGAGGACATCGCCCTGACCGTGGCCGCGACCGTGGTCAGCCGGCACGAGGGCGGCACGGCGAGCAGCGCCGGGGGCGGCGGCCAGGACGAGGTGCCGCGGCGCGTCGTCCTCGACGCCGGCAGCAAGGTCCTCGGCAGCGACCGCCCGGCCTGGGCCACCGGGTACGGGCGGCTGATGGACCACCCGGACGCCCGGATCACGGCCCTGTCCGAGCACCACGCCACCGTCGTCTGGCCCGAGGACGCCCCGCTGCCCGCCCTCGGCGAGCGCCTGCGGGTGATCCCCAACCACGTGTGCCTCACCATGAACCTCGTCGACGACGTGGCCGTGGTGCGCGGCGGGACGCTGCTGGAGCGCTGGACCGTGGCCGCGCGGGGCAAGAACTCCTGACCCCGCCGCCGCCGGCGTGCCATCCCCGACGCGCCGGACCGGTGAGCCGTGTCAGGCGGCGGGCAGCCCTGTCAGCTGGGCGGCGGCGGCGGAGCGGGCGCACCCTTCGGCGGGGCGATCTTGGGGAACACCCGGGAAGGGCTCGCCGCCTGGGCCGCCGCGGTCTCCTCGCCGGCCGCATTCCCAGGCCAGGCGCGGCCGGGGGACGGGTCCCAGTGTGCGTCGACCACCTTGCGCTGCACGAGCACGGCCAGTGCGAGCAGGCCGAAGCCGATGAGCGCGATGAGCACGATGCCGCCGACGGACCCGATCTTGGCGGCGGAGCCCACGGCGATGCCGAACCACCCGAAGTCGGCGTCCCCGAAGGTGGTGTTCTCGGAGCCGAAGGTCCCCAGGACCGAGAGCAGGAACGCGGGCAGGAACGTGATGATCAGGCCGTTGACGAACCCGCCGGCGAGGGCGCCACGGCGCCCGCCGGTGGCGTTGCCGTAGACACCGGCCGCGCCGCCGGTGAAGAAGTGCGGCACCAGGCCGGGCAGGATCAGCGCGATGCCGAGGGCGGGGTTGAGCCACACGGACAGCACGAGGAGCCCGATCAGCCCGCCCACGAAACTGGAGATGAAGCCCAGGAGCACGGCGTTCTGCGCGTACGGGAAGACGATGGGCGCGTCGAGGGCCGGGATGGCGCCGGGGACGACCTTCGCGGCGATGCCCTGGAAGGCCGGGACGAGCTCGCCGAGGATGGTGCGCACGCCGAAGAGGATGACGGCCACGGCCACGCCGAACTGCAGGCCCTGGGTGATGGACATCATGATGTAATTGCCCACGCCGGTGGCGCCGCCGTCGAACGCGGTGAAGGCCTCCTCGGTGCCGGCTCGGACCAGGAAGAGCACGGCGAGGACCACGTACATCAGCGCCATGGACAGCGCGGTGGCCACCATGGAGTCGCGCAGGAAGCGCAGGCCCTCCGGCAGCTTCGTGTCCTCGGTGGACCGGCTCTTCTTGCCCACCACCTGCCCGACGGCGCCGGCGGCGATGTACCCGGCGGTCCCGAAGTGGCCGATGGCCACGCTGTCGTCGCCGGTGATCCGGCGGGTCCACGGGTGGGCGAGCGCCGGGAGCGAGACCATCAGGATGCCCAGGAGCAGGGCGCCCAGCGACACGGTCACCCAGGCGTCGTAGCCGGCGGTGGCCAGGATGATGGTCAGCATCGTAGCCATGAACAGGACGTGGTGGCCGGTGAGGAAGACGTAGCGCAGCGGGGTGAAGCGGGCGAGCACCAGGCTGACGGCGAAGCCGAGGATCATCAGCCAGGCGACCTGGGCGCCGTACTCGGCCTGGGCGATCCCGGCGATGGCCTCGTTGGTGGGGATCACGCCCTGGGCGCCGGTGGCGCCCAGGATCATGGCGCCCAAGGGCTCCAGGGAGGCCACCACGAGGGTGGCCCCGGCGCCGATCAGGAGGAAGCCCAGCGTCGCTTTGATGGCGCCGCCGATGATCTGGCCGGTGCTCTTGCGCAGGGCGGCCAGGCCCACGGCGGTGATGATGCCGATCAGGAACGCCGGGACGGCGAGGATCTCGCTGACCAGGAACTCGGGAATGCTGACGAGCCAGTTCACGGGGTGCCTGCCTTCAGACGTCGTAGAGCTCGCGCAGGGCGGCGTCGAGCTCGGAGGTGCTGGTGAAGTTCTCGATCACCTTCACGGGGACGCCGACGTCCCCGAGGGTGCGGGCGATTTCCCCGGAGGTGAGGATCAGGTCGGTCTCCTTGGCCTTGCCGCGCGCGGAGATGGTGTCAGTGGCCTCGACCGTGAGGTACTTGCTCCAGCCCCAGCGGTCGAGCACCTGCTCCAGGGTGTTCTTCAGGAACAGGCTGGTGCCGAGGCCGTTGCCGCACACGGTCAGGATCTTGTTGCGGCTGTCCGGGCCGCCCCCGTTCCGCTCCCCCGCCGGTTCGACGGCGGGCGCCTCCGCCGTCGAGTCGTGGGTGGGCGCCTCCGCCGTCGAGTCCCGGGCGGGCGCCGCCGGGGCCTCCTGGGTCAGCACGGCGAGCACCTCCTCGGGCGTCGCGGCGGTGTCCAGGGCGGTCCGGGTCTCCGGCGAGCCCAGCAGCGTGGCCAGCGTGCGCATGGCCTGCAGGTGATCCTTCTTGTCCTTCGCGGAGAGGGCGACGACGAGGGTCACGGGGTCGTTCGCCGCGTGCCCGAACTCCACGGGCTGGGCGAGCCGGACCCAGGACATGGCCGTGCGGTGCACGGCCTCCGAGGGCCGGGCGTGGGCGAAGGCGAAGCCCGGCGCCACCACGATGTAGGGCCCCTTCTCCTCGACGCTCGTGATCATGGCCTGGGTGTACTCGGCGGTGATGGCGCCCTGCCGCTCGAGCACCTGACCGGCCAGGGCGATGGCGGTGCGCCAGTCCCCGGCCGCTTCGTCCAGACAGATGGATTCGAGGTCCAACAAGCGGCTGATCTCAGACATGAAACATATCGTAGCGTACTTGACATACTACACAGTAGCTATCTTTGTAGATCTTCCATGGACGATATACGTCGTTCGCGCTCGCCCGAGGCATGTGCCCCGATCGGGATCTGGCAGGCTGGCAGTGGCACCTGCTCCACCGGCAGGAGGCCACCGGAAGCGCCTCCGCGCCCACGCCACGCCTCGTCCTGTCCCAGGAGCCGCCATGAGCATCCCGTCCCAGTCGTGCCCGGAGACCGCCGCGCACCGCACCGCCCGCCGGTCCCCGCAGCCCCACTCCGTCCGGGGCCGCTGAGATGACCTCGCGCACTTTGACGCCGCGCGCCCTGCCGTGGGTCGTCGTCGGCATCGTGCTCGTCGCGCTGAGCCTGCGCGGGCCGATCATCGCCCCGACGCCGGTGATCACGCAGATCCAGTCCGAGCTGGGTCTCTCGGCGGCGACCGCGGGCCTGCTCACGGGCCTGCCGGTGCTGCTCTTCGCCCTGGTCACCCCGCTGGCCTCCAAGCTGATCGGACGCTTCGGGCCCGAGGCTGCCGTCCTGGCGTGCCTGAGCGGCGTGCTGGCCGGGACCGTGATCCGCTCGGCGGGCCCCACCGCGGTGGTCCTGGCCGGCACCGTGGTCATCGGCGCCGCGATCGCCGTGGGCAACATCGTGGTCCCGGTGATCATCCGCCGCGACGTCCCTTGGCGCCGGATCCCCACGGTGACCGCCGCCTACACCGCCGCCCTCAACGTCGGGTCCATGATCACCGCCCTGGGCACCGCACCGCTGGCTGCGGCGGTCGGCTGGCGCTGGGCCCTGGTCGCCTGGGGCACCCTGACCGTGGTGGCCCTGGTCTTCTGGCTGGTCGTGGCGCGCCGCCGGACCGGCGCACCCCCCGCGGCCCCCACCCCCACCGAACCCAGCACGGCCACCGGAGCGCTGAGGCAGGCCCGGGGCGCCGCCCAGATCCGGCGCGTCGGCTGGTGGCTGACGTTCGCCTTCTGCGGGCAGGCCTTCTCCTACTACTCCATCACCGCCTGGCTGCCCACCCTGCTGGCCGACACCCGGGGGCTGAGCCTGGCCGCCTCCGGAGCCAGCGCTTCCCTGTTCCAGGTCGCCGCCATCGCCGGCGCCCTGGGGGTGCCCCTGCTGGCCGACCGGGCCCCGGCGTGGACGCCGGTGGTCCTCGTCGGAGGGCTGTGGATCGCGCTGCCCGTCGGGCTGCTGCTCGCCCCCGACGGCTATCTCCTGTGGTCCGCCGTCGGCGGCATCGCCCAGGGCGGGGGCTTCACCACGATCTTCTCCATCGTCGCGCGCATCGTGCGCTCCGACGCCGAGGCCGCGGGGACCTCCGCCCGCATCCAGGGCAGCGGGTACCTGGCCGCGACCGTCGGTCCACCCCTGATCGGCGCACTGAACTCCGGCACCGGGGGCTGGACCGTCCCCCTGCTGGTCGTCCTCGGTGCCACGGTGGCGTTCCTGGCCGGCGGCCTCCTGGCCGTCCGGGAGTCCCAGGACCGTTCCCGGTAGGGGTGCGCCCCGTCCTCGGGCTCCTCGACGGGGCGCGCGGAGCCGCAGGACCTGTCGGCAGGACCCGTGCGCGGGACGGCCGCGGCGCCGAGCACGCCGGCCGACGCACACCTTCGCGGGAATTAGGGCAGGGATGTGTCAGCTAATCCGGATCGACCTGCTACAGTTCCCTCCACCACCAGGTAAGGCTCACCTCACCTGCCCCCATCCGCCCGACCGAAGGCCCCGCGCATGACCCGTGGCACGACGCCTCCCGCCGTGGCGCTCGCCCCCCTCCCCCCGGAGACCGCACCGGCTGCGGGCCTCGACAGCGACCTCGTGCTCGCGGGCCGCCGTGGGGTCCTCTTCGCGCGGCGGGACCGGACGCTGCCCGCCGCCCCGATCACCGGCAGCGGCATCGAGGCGGCGCTGGCCCGCCTGGGCGAGGCCACCTGCGAGGCGTTCGACTCCGGCGCCCGCCGCGCCACGGGGCCGGTGCTGTGCGGAACCGTCCCCTTCGACCCGGACGAGCCGGCCGACCTGTTCCTCGCCGAGCGGCCCGTCTGGTCACCCCGGCCGGCGCCGGAGTCCTCGGTGCCCCTGGCCCGGCAGCTCGCACCCTCCGTCCCGGCGCCGGACGCGGACCACCGCGAGGCGCTCGCCGAGGCCCTCGACCGGATCGGCCGCGGCGCCGCGCAGCACCTGGTGCTGGCCCGCGCCCTGGACCTGGAGCTGCCCGCCCCCGTGGACCTGGACCGGCTGTGGGAGGAGCTCGTGGCCCGCGCCGCGGGCGGCCACGCCTTCCTGGTGCGGCCCCGGGACGGCGGCGCAGTCCTCGGAGCGGGCCCGGAGCTCACGGCCGAGGTGGGCCCGGCCGGTTTCGCCGCCCACCCCCACACCGGCTGCGCCGCGCGCCACCCCACGGTCTCGGGCGACGCGGCCGCTCAGCAGTCCCTGCTGCGCTCCCCCGCCGCGCGCCGGCGGCACCAGCACGTCGTCGAGCACCTGGCCCGCGGCCTGGCACCGTACGCCGCGTCGCTGCACGTGCCTGCGCAGCCCAGCGTGCTGGGCACCGACGCCGCCTGGCATCTCGCGACCCGCCTCACCGGCCGGCTGCACCGGGGCACCAGTGCGCTGCACGCCGCGGTGGCGCTGCACCGTGCTGCCGCCGGCACCCCGGGCCGGGAGGCCATGTCCCTGATCCGTGAGCTCGAGCCGCGCCCCCGCGGCGCCTTCGCGGGGCTCGTGGGCTGGACCGACGCCGCGGGGCACGGCCAGTGGGTGCCGGTGCTGCGCAGCGTCCACCTGCACGGCACGCTGGCCCGGCTGCACGCCGCCGCGGAGCTGGACGCGACCTCCACCGTGGACGGCGCCGTGGCCGAGACCGCCGCGAACTTCGGCACCGTGCGCGCGGCTCTTGCGGCCGCCGGCGCCCGGGAGCGGGACGGCCTGTGCGCCGGTGTGCCGGACGCCGCCTGACCGCTCACGCCCGCGACGCCGCACAGCCCGTCCGACCGGGGCCTGAGCTCAGTCGAGCTCCACCACGGTGACGGGCAGGGGCAGGGACTCCGCGGTGAACGTGGTCTGCTCGGAGAACGGCACGCCCGCCTCGTCCCGCCCGAAGCACAGGGCCAGCACCTCCCCCGCGTCGGCACCGGCCATCAGGGTCCAGTGCTGGCCGACGGCGTCCACGGCGTGGGCCTGGTGGTCGAGGTCCGCCTCCCCCTCGACGTCGGTGAAGCGGGCGCGGTAGGCCTCGAGCTCCTCGGGGGTCTGCAGCACCCCGGCGGAGACGACCGCCTCCTCGTCGCCGGTGACCGAGGGAGCCACGGGGTAGGCGATGCGGAACGGCGGCTCGAGCACCTCCAGCAGCTCCCGGGCGGGGGTGGCGTCGTCGCCCCGGAGCCAGAGCCGGCCCGTCCCGTCGGCGAAACCCGCGTACTCCTCGTCGTTGGGGTAGAAGCAGAGGAAGCCCGATCCCGGGATGCGCGCGGCCAGCCCGCTGAGGTCCGCGGCGTGCTCCACGGTCAGGAAGCGGGTGAGGGGCTCCAGCGGCAGGGGTTCCACGGGCGTTGTCTCCTAGCGGTGCGGCGGGTCGGTCCGGGAACGGCCTGGTGACCGCTCCCGGACGCTCTACGCTACGCCGCCGCCGCCCGGCCGCTGACCGGGCACGCCAGGCCGGGCACGCCGGGCCGCGTCAGGCGGCCTGGTAGGTGAGGCAGTCGGCCTCGTCGGCGCCCGCACCGATCTTCACGTCGTGGGCGGTGCACATCAGGTGCTCGTTGTGCACGCACTCCCCGCGCTGGCACGCGCCCACTTCCGCGTGCACGGTGGGCAGACCGCCGTCGGGGCCCAGCGAGATGAACGTGCCGCAGTGCGCGTGGCCGGCGCTGCCGGTCACGGTGATCGCGTGGGCCGTGCACTCGTGGTCGTGGTTGAACGAGCACTGGCCCACGGTGCAGTCGGAGACGGGAGCGAACTCGGTGGTGGCCATGACTTCTCCTCCAGGAGGATCTCCGGGCCGGTGCCTGTTGCCCCGACCAGGTCGGACCCTTCCAGGATGCGCCTCACCTGGGGCAATGGATAGCGAATTTTTCCGTGCCGCAATTGCCGTGGACGCGCCGGTGGTCAGTCCGCGGCGATCCGGGCCAGCGGGATGACGTGCGGGCGGCCGCTGACCGGCTCGGGAACGACCTGCGCCCGCAGGCCGAAGACCTCGGCGAGCAGCTCCGCCGTCACGACCTCCTCGGGCGTGCCCCGGGCGACGACGCGCCCGCCGGCCATGGCCACGATGTGGTCGGAGAAGCGGGCGGCCAGGGAGATGTCGTGCAGCACCATGACCACGGTCCGGCCCAGGTCCCGGTTGAGCCGGTGGACGAGCTCGAGGATCTCCACCTGGTGGGCCAGGTCCAGGTACGTGGTGGGCTCGTCCAGGAGCACGATCTCGGTGTCCTGCACGAGCGTCATCGAGATCCAGGCGCGCTGGCGCTGTCCGCCGGAGAGCTCGTCGACCGGGGTCCCGGCGAGCTCGGCGATGCCGGTGGCCTCCAGCGCCCGGTGCACGGCGTCCTCGTCGGCGTGCGAGAACTGCTGGTACCAGCGCTGCCGCGGGTGGCGTCCGCGGGAGACGAGGTCGGCCACGGTGAGGCCCTCCGGGGCCGTGGGTCCCTGGGGCAGGACGGCCAGCCGCTGGGCGATCCGCCGGGTGGAGAGCCGGTCGAGCGGTTCGCCGTCGAGGGTCACGGTGCCGCCGAGCGGGCGCAGCAGGCGCGCCATCCCCCGCAGCAGGGTGGACTTGCCGCACCCGTTGGGGCCGAGGACCGTGGTGACGCGGCCCTCCGGGACGGCCAGGGACAGGCGCTCGACGACGGGCCTCCCGTCGTAGCCCAGCGTCAGGTCCCGGGCCTCCAGCCGGGCGGTGGCGGGCAGGGGGCTCATGCAGTCCTCCGTTGGGATCGCAGGACGAGGTGGATGAGGTACGGGGCGCCCAGCACGGCCGTGGCGACGCCGACCGGCAGGGGCACCGCCAGCAGGTGGGCGGCGGCGGTGTCGGCGACCAGCACGAACAGCGCCCCGACCAGGACCGAGACGGCCACGGGCGGCACCGGGGCCCGCGTGAGCAGACGGGCGATCTGCGGTGAGGCCAGCGCCACGAACACCAGCGGACCGCCGACCACGGTGGCGACCGAGGCCAGCAGCACGGCCAGACTCAGGGCCACCACCCGCACCCGCCCCAGCCGCAGCCCCAGGCCCACCGCGGTGTCCTCGTGCAGGGACGAGAGGAGCAGCCACCGGCCGGACAGCACCGCCGCGCCGACCAGGGCGGCCGCGACGCCCGCCATGGGGCGCACCAGGGTCCAGTCCTTGCCGTTGAGCGAGCCCGTCATCCAGGTCAGGGCCTGGGCGGCGCTGGTGACGTCGCCCAGGGTGAGCATCCAGGTGGTCAGCGCGGTGGTGAACCCGGAGACCCCCAGGCCCACCAGGATCAGCCGGTAGCTGTCGACCCCGTGCCGGTAGGCCAGCAGGTAGACGGCCACGCCGCTGACCGTGCCGGCGGCGAAGGCCGCGGCGGGCATGCCCACGGTCGCGGCCGCGCCGCTGAGTCCGGCCGCCCCGCCCTGCCCGAGGATCAGCACGGCGACCGCGCCCGCCGAGGCCCCGGAGGTCACACCGAGGATGTCGGGGCTGGCCAGCGGATTGCGGGCGACCGTCTGGGTGATGGCACCCGCCGCGGCCAGGCACGCGCCCACGAGCACGGCGGCCACCGTGCGCGGGGCGCGGAACTCGACCACCGCCAGCTGGACGGCGGCGTCCGGCGCCCGGCCGGCGAGCGCGGCGAGGACCTGCGGGTACGGGATGGGGGTGCCGCCCACGGCCACGTGGAGGGCCGCGGCCGCGGCCACCAGGACCACCAGCACGGCCGAGACCGCCAGCGCCCGGGGGTGCACCCGCACGGAGACGGGCCCGGCGCGCAGCGCCCGGACGGAGCGGAACGGTCCCGGCGGCGGGGCCCCCGGAGCGGCGGGCGGCGTGCGGGCCCGGGTCGGGGCGGCGGGGGACGAGGTCATGCGGTGGCCGGCTTCCGGCGGCGGGCGAGATGGACGAAGAACGGTGCGCCGACGGCGGCCAGCACCACCCCGACCGACAGCTCCCCCGGCCGGGCGACGACCCGGCCGGCGGTGTCGGCCAGCAGCAGCACGGCCGCCCCGGCCAGCGCACCGGCGGGGACGAGCCACCGGTAGTCCGTGCCCATCACGGCACGGGCCACGTGCGGGACCACGAGCCCGGCGAAGGCGATCGGCCCGGCCAGGGTCACGGCTGCACCGGCGAGCAGCGTGATCGCCGCGATCCCGGTGATCCGGGCCCGCAGCACGGAGACCCCGAGGCCGCGGGCGACGTCCTCGCCCAGGGAGAGGCTGTTCAGCGCGCCGACGTTGGCCGCGGTCAGGGCGAGCCCCAGGGCCAGGAAGGGCCAGAGCACCTCGAGGGAGCCGTTGCGGACCGCGACGGAGCCCACCTGCCAGAAGCGCAGGGTGTCCAGGGCCTGGTCGTCCAGCAGGACGATGGCCGAGACCAGCCCGGTGCACAGGGCGGAGACGGCCGCCCCGGCCAGCACCAGGGTGATGGGCGTGGCCCCGTGCCGGGCGGCGGAGCCGATGAGGAAGACCACCACCACGGCCGCCAGGGCCCCGCCGAAGGCCAGCAGCGCCTGGGTCAGCGGGGCCACGGCGCCAGCCGCGGCGGTCACGCCGACGATCGCCAGGGCGGCGCCCTGGTTGATGCCCAGCAGGCCGGGGTCGGCGATCGGATTGCGCGTGTGGCCCTGCACCAGCACCCCCGCCAGGCCGAGACAGGTCCCCACCACCACGGCGGTGACGGTGCGCGGCCAGCGCAGTTCGCGGATGGTCACGTCCATGACGGTGCCCGTGGGGGTGAGCACGGCGTGCCAGGCCTCGGCCGGGGTGGAGGGCCGCCCGCCCACGCACACGCTCAGCACCACGGCGCCCAGAGCCACCGCGAGCAGCACGGCCAGCCACTGCCCCCGGCGCAGCACCGGGGCACGTGGGGGCCGGCTTGCCGGGGACAGGGCCATGCCACCTCGATTACGTCAGGGATGTGTGAGCTAATGCCGAGCGGACTGCTACAGTCTGCCACAGTGAGGTGAGGCTCACCTCACCTGCCGCCCGATCCGCCCGACCGAAGGCCCTCCCCATGACCCCTGGAAAGACCCTCCCCGCCGCCGTTCTCGGCCTGTCCCTGCTCGCCCTCACGGCGTGCGGCGGCACCGAGCCTGCCGCCGGCCCTGCGACCGGGTCCCCGGCGCCGGCCTCGGCCGGGACCGGCGACACGGCCGCCGGATATCCCCTGACGATGACCCACGCGATGGGCGAGACCGTCATCGAGGAGGAGCCCCGGCGCGTGGTCGCGCTGGATCCCAGCTACGTCGACGCGGCGCTGCTGCTCGACGCGGAGCTGGTCGGCTACGCCGAGTACCGGCAGGACCCGGAGGACCCGTTCGCCGACTACCTGGGGGACGTCTCGGCGGAGACGGCCGGCGCCGTGAACGTCGGCACGATCGCCGAGCCGGACCTGGAGCAGATCGCGGGGCTCGGCCCGGACCTCATCGTCTCGGCCAAGGTCCGCCAGGAGGCCCTGTACCCGCAGCTGGAGAAGATCGCCCCCACGGTCTTCTCCGAGTCCACCGGGCCGACGTGGAAGGAGAACGTGGTCCTCCTCGGAGAGGCCCTGGGCAAGCAGGAGCAGGCCGAGCAGGAGGTCGCCGACTACGAGGCGCGCGCCGCCGCGGTGGGCGAGGCGATCCTGGCGCAGGACCCCGACGCCACGTACTCGCTGCTGCGCTTCGCGGGCGAGGACACCGCACGCCTGTACTCCTCGGACTCCTTCATCGGCGAGATCATGGCCGACATGGGCATCCCCCGCCCGGACGGGGCGCCCGACACGACCGAGAGCATCTTCGTGCCCCTGTCCCAGGAGCAGATCCTCGAGGCGGACGCGGACCTGGTCATGGTGAGCACCTGGGCGCCGGACGGCGCCGAGGGCGAGGCCTCCCGGGAGCAGGAGGAGCGCTTCACGACCAACCCGCTCTGGGAGCGGCTCGAGGGCGAGGTCCTGCCGGTCGACGACGAGACCTTCGTGGCCTCCGTGAGCATCCAGGGCGCCCACGCCGTGATCACGCAGCTGGCCGAGCACTACGGCGTGGACCCGCAGCTGCCCTGACCCGGCCACCGCTCGGTCGCGACCGGACGACGGCCGGGGTGCGCCGACCCTCGCCGCCCGGAGAAGCTTCATGGAATCTTGAGGATTCCGCGAGGTCACCGCCAAACGCGGACGACACCCTGAAGACAGATCGGCCCCGAAGAGGGCCGGCTCGATCAGGGGGGAGTCATGAGCGCGATGCCACGAGCGGAGAAGACCGATCCAGCGGGACCGGGAGAGGCCCTGATCCGGCCCACCCGCCGGCTGGTGGGCATCGACGCGGCCCGGGGCCTGGCGCTGGTCGGGCTGATGGCCATCCACATCCTGCCGTCCTGGAACGAGGAGACCGGGGAGGCCAGCTTCACCTGGCGGGTGTTCTCCGGGGACTCCGCGGCCCTGTTCGCCCTGCTGGCCGGGGTCGGGCTGGCCCTGACCTCCGGGGGACGCCACCCGCACACGGGGAAGGCGATGACCGCCGACCGGATCGGCCTGGCCGTGCGTGCCGTGCTGATCGCGGCCGTGGGACTGTGGATCGGCACCCTGATGCCCGAGGACCCGCCCGCCTACAACATCCTGATCTACTACGGGGTGTTCTTCCTGCTGGCGATCCCGTTCCTGCACGCGGGCCCGAAGGCGCTCTTCGGCTCCGCGGCGGTCTTCGGGCTCGTGTCCCCGCTGCTGATGCAGGGCCTGCTCGACCAGCTGCCCGCCTGGAGCTCCTACAACCCCACCCTGACCACCCTCGTCACCGAGCCGGGCGCCACGGCCTCCCAGCTGCTGCTCACCGGGTCCTACCCGGCCCTGCCGTACCTGACCTATCTGCTGGTCGGCATGGGGCTCGGGCGGCTGAACCTGCGCAAGCAGGAGGTCCAGATCCGGCTGCTGGTCACCGGCATCGGGGTGGCAATCTTCGCCCAGGCCACCTCCTACTTCCTGCTCTACGCCTTCGGCGGCTACCAGCGGCTGCTGGACGCCTCGGCGATGGGCGAGGAGGAACTGGCCGAGGTCCTGATCTGGGGCCCGGACTCCCTGCCCACCTCCACGGTGTGGTGGCTGGCGATCGCCACCCCGCACACCAACACCCCGCTGGCGATCGCGGCCAGCCTGGGCGTGAGCCTGGCCGTGCTGGGCGCCTTCCTGCTGATCGCCCGCAAGACCGAGGCCCGGCTGCTGCCGCTGGCGGCGATGGGGGTCATGACCCTGACCCTCTACACCGCCCACCTGGTGGCCCTGTCCTTCGAGGCCCACTACGACCAGCCCTACCTCTGGTACGTCATCCACCTGGCGGTCGCGGCGCTGTTCGCGGTGGCCTGGCACCGGGCTCTCGGCCAGGGCCCCCTGGAGCGGGTGATCGGCCTGTCCGTGAAAGGCACCCGCCGGCTCGTGCTCGGCGGGACCTCCGGGACCTCGCGCCGGTAGGAGCCGCTGCACCGCACGGGCCGTGCCCGCCGCCGCTGGTCGACGAGTGGTGGGGCACGGCCCGTCGTCGTGCCCAGGCGTCGTCGTGCTCGGGTCCCGGGGCCTCGGCGCCCCGGGAGGAGGCTCAGCCGGTGGGCCGGTTCCGGGGCAGCCGGATCCGGAAGCTGGCCCCGTGCCCGGGACCGTCGCTGGTGGCCTCCAGGGTCCCGCCCTGGGCCTCGACCAGTGCCTTGCTGATCGCCAGTCCCAGCCCCGAGCCGCTGCGGTGGGCCTCCCGGCCGGTGTTCGCGCGGTAGAAGCGCTCGAAGACGTGCGGGAGGTTCGCGGCGCTGATGCCCTCCCCGGAGTCGGTGACGGTGTAGGTGACCGCCTCCGGGGAGTGGTCGGTGCGCAGCACGATGGTGCCCCCCGGCGGGGTGTGCCGCAGGGCGTTCTCCAGCAGGTTGCTCAGCACCTGGCCCATCCGCTCCGGGTCCAGCGGCACCGGGGTCACCTCCGGGCCGGTGCTCACCGAGGTGATCGACACGCCCTTGCCGAGGGCATCGGGCTCGATCGCCGCGACCGCCTGGTCCGCCAGGTGCTGCGGGTCCTGGGGCGTGAGCTGCAGCCGGGTCGTGCCCTCCTCGGCGGCCGTGAGCTGGCGGATGTCGCGGGCCAGTCGCTCCAGCCGGGTGATCTGGGCGTGCAGGATCCCGGTGGTGTGCTCGTCGAGTTCCACCACCCCGTCCTCGACGCCCTCCAGGTGTCCCTTGAGGCTGGCCAGCGGAGTGCGCATCTCGTGCGCGAGGTCGGCCAGCATCTGGCGGCGGGTGGTGTCCACGGAGGCGAGCCTGGCGGCCATCTCGTTGAAGGAGGAGGCCAGGGAGTCGAACTCCGGCCCCAGTTTCGCCGAGGCCACGCGCACCTCGTAGTTGCCCGAGGCCACTTCCTGGGCGGCGGTGCTGAAGGAGTCCAGGGAGCGTCTGATGGTGCGGTAGAGGTAGTAGGTGAGCAGCCCGGCGATGTAGAGCGCGGGCAGACCGCCGATGGCCAGCGCGGTGAGGCTCACCGAGCGGAAGGCGTCGTCCAGGTGCACCAGCCCGGTGGCCTCGTCGGCGTGACCGGCCTCGATGAGCTCGTGGTAGAACATGGTCGGCCCGATCAGCACCGCGGCGACCACCACGATCACCAGCCCCACCAGCAGCACCGCGGTCTGGGCCAGCATCAGCCGCACGGTCAGCGGCCCCCAGGCCCGGGCGCGGCCGGTGGTGGTGGTGCTCATCGCCCGGCGCCCATCCGGTAGCCGATGCCGCGCACGGTGTGGATGAACCTCGGGCTGGCGGCCGTATCGCCGAGCTTCTTGCGGATCCGCCCGATGTGCACGTCCACCAGGTGGGGGTCCCCGGTCCAGGCGGTGTCCCAGACCAGCTCCACCAGCTGGCGGCGGGAGAGCACCAGCTGCGGGCGGGCGGCCAGCGCCGCCAGCAGATCGAACTCGATCCTGGTCAGCGCCACCGGCTCCCCGGCCAGGCGGACCTCGCGGGAGTCCTCGTCCACCACCAGGTCACCGCTCACCAGCTCCTGCCCCGGCGTGGGGGGTGGCCCGGGCGCAGGCTGCGTGCGGGCCCGGCGCAGCATGGCCTGCACCCGGGCCACGAGCTCGCGCGGGCTGAAGGGCTTGGTCACGTAGTCGTCGGCGCCCACGGACAGCCCCACGATCTTGTCGACCTCGTCGTCCCGGGCGGTGAGCATCAACACGTGGCAGTCCGAGAAGGTCCGCACCTGGCGGCACACCTCGATCCCGTCGACCCCGGGCAGCCCGAGGTCCAGGACCAGCACGTCGGGGTGGAACTCCCGCACCGCGGTCACGGCCTCGGATCCGTCGTGGCGCACCGCAGCCTCCAGTCCCGCCTTGCGGAGGTAGCCCGCGATCAGCTGCGCCAGGTCGACCTCGTCGTCGACCACCAGCACGCGACCGGTCGGAAGTGCGGACATGGTGACTCCTTCGTCGGGATGCCGCTCCGGGCCGGGCGGTCGGGCACAGCGTCAGTCGTGGACCGGTTCGCCGGTGATCCGGTGGTCGGTGTGGTTGACGATCTCGCGGATCAGACGGACCAGGTGGCCGTCGGGCACGGAGTAGATCACGTGCCGGCCGGAGCGGTGCGTCTCGACCATCCCGGACAGCCGCAGCTTGGCCAGGTGCTGACTCACCGCGGTGCGGGGCGCCCCCGTGGCCCGGGTCAGTTCGGTGACGCTGCGAGCGCCGTGGGTGAGCAGCCACAGCAGGTGCAGACGGGTCGGCTCGGCCAGCATCCGCAGCGTCGCGGTGGCCGCCGCCAGGTGCTCCGGGGCCGGGGCCACCTCGTGCCGCAGGGAGGCGGCACCCGTGGTGCTCTCAGACGTGGTGTTCACGGGCCCCATCCTCCCCCACCACGCTGGTGCGCGGTGGGCACCGCGGCCAGGAGGCGATCGCCGCCCCGGCCCCGAGCGCGGCGATCAGGGTCAGCACGGCCGCCGACCAGCCGAGTCCCGCGGACGCGCCGACCCACCCGGCCACCGGGTAGGTGAGGATGAAGCAGGCGTGGGAGAGCGAGAACTGGGCGGTGAACACGTAGGGGCGGGTGGCCTCGTCCGAGGCGTCCCGCAGCAGCCGCCCCGAGGGGGTGAGCACCGCCGAGGTGGCCGCGCCCAGCAGCACCCACAGGCCCAGCAGGACCCACCACCCGGTGTCCTCGCCGGCCCGGAAGGACGGCAACGTGGTCACCAGCATCACCGGAGGAACGGCGCCGGCACCGGTGAGCATCACCGCTCGGTTGCCGAAGCGATCGAGCGCCGCGGGAGCGCAGAGCGCCACCACCATGGAACCGACGCCGAAGGCCGCCAGGGCCAGCGCCAGGTCCGTTCCGGGACGGCCCAGCGCCTCGCGGACGTAGACCACCGTGTTCACCAGCACCAGGGCGGTCGGGGCCGCCACCGCGAGGTCCAGGGCCAGCAGGGAGCGCAGCCGCGGCGTGCCCCAGAAGATCCGGGTTCCCAGGGTGGTCCGGCACCACAGGGAGCCCGGGTCCCCGGGGCCCGCGGCTCGTGCCGGCAGCGCCGCGGAGAGCACCAGCGCGGCGGAGGCGACGAACCCGGCCGCGGTGCCCAGGAACAGGTCGTGGTAGCCGAGCACGCTCAGTGCCACGGCGGCCAGCGCCGGGCTGACCAGGGCCTCCAGGTCGTGGGCGAGCCGCGAGAGGGACAGCGCGCTCGTGTAGTCGCGCTCTCGCGGCAGGACCGCCGGGATCACCGACTGGAACGCCGGGGTGAAGGTGGCCGAGGCCGCCTGCAGCACGAACACCACCAGGTAGATCTGCCACACCTCGGTGATCAGCGGCAGGCACAGGGCCATCGCCGCCCGCACGACGTCGGCGCCGACCAGCACCGGTTTCACGGGCAGACGGGCCACCACGGCGTTGACCACGGGGGCCACCGCCACGTAGGCGATCATCTTGATCGCCAGTGCCGTGCCCAGCACCGCCCCGGCGCGGGCTCCGGCCAGGTCGAAGGCCAGCAGGCCCAGCGCCACGGTCAGCAGCCCGGTGCCGAGCAGGGCCACCACCTGGGCGGTGAACAGCCGCCGGTAGACCTGGTGTCCCAGAACGCCCAGCATGCCGCCTCCTCAGGTGCACATGTGCGCCACTGTGCACCTGTACTCTAGCAGTGCGGAACGCCCGGGAGGCCCCGGCCCTGCAGACGACGACGGCGGTGCAGCAGTCCGGAGGCGACCGCCTCGGCATCCGTGGCCGGCACGCCGCCGGTGCCGCCGTCGTCACCCCGACGGGGCCGGGGGTCTAGGCGCAGTCCAGCGCGGTGCGCAGGGCCTCGAGATTGGTGCGCATGACCTGCTGGTAGTCGGCGTCTCCGTCGACCTGGCCCTCCACCGGGTCCAGCACCGCCGTCTCGATCCCGTGCTCGGCCGCGAGGGTCTCGGCGACCTTCGGGTTGACCGTGGACTCCGAGAACACCGTGGTGACGCCCTCGGCCTCGACGACCTCGCCGATCTCGGCCAGGCGGGCCGGGGAGGGCTCGGTGTCGGGCTCGAACCCGGCCACGGACACCTGCTCGAGGTCGTACTTGTCGGCCAGGTAGCCGTAGGCGTCGTGGGAGACCACGATGGTGTCCCGCTCGCAGGTGGCCAGACCCTCGGTGAACTCCTGGTCCAGGGCGGCCAGCTCCGTGGTCAGCTGCTCGGCGTTGGACTCGTAGGCCGCCGCGTTGTCCGGGTCGACCGCGGCCAGCTCGTGGGCGACCTCCGTGGCCACCGCGGCCAGCCGCTCGGGGTCCAGCCAGAAGTGCGGGTCCTCTCCCGCGTGGCCGTGCCCGTCGTCGCCGGCGGCCTCCTCGGCAGGGGCGTCGTCGCCGTGGGCCTCTCCGCCGTGGGACGACCCGGCCTCCTCGTGCTCCTCGGCCGGGTGCGCCTCCTCGCCCTCCACGCCGGCATGCACCGCGTCGAGGACGTGCTCGGGGGCGGCCTGGGCCACGGCGTCGTCGACCGCCGGCTGGAACCCGGAGAGGTACACCACCGCGTCCGCGGTGCGCAGTCCGTCGACGGTGGCCGGGGAGAGCTCGAGGTCGTGCGGCTCGGCCCCCGCGGGGGTCAGCGACTCCACCTGCACGTGGTCCCCGCCGACGCGCTCGGTGACGTACTGCAGCGGGTAGAAGGAGGCCTGCACGTCCAGCGCCCCGTCCGAACCCCCGGCCGTGGCAGCGGGATCAGCCGAGCCGGTGGCGCAGGAGGACAGCGCGAGAGCGGCGATCAGGGACAACGGGACGGCGAGGCCGCGCGAGAGGTTCATGAGAACAATTCTCAGACAAATCGAGAATCGTTGTCAAAACGCTCCGGGCCGGCCGGCTCAGGAACCACGGCGGCAGGTGTCGCAGATGCCGTGGAGCTCGATCTCGTGGGAGACCTCCGAGAACCCGTGCCGTCGGGCGGTCCGGGCGGCCCACCGCTCGACCGACGTCTCGGCGACCTCCACGGTGTGCCCGCAGCGGCGGCACACCAGGTGGTGGTGGTGCTCGGTGCGCACGCACCGGCGGTACCTGCTCTCGCCGCCCTCGGTGGCGAGCACGTCCACCTCCCCGTTCTCGGCGAGGGCGTTGAGGTTGCGGTAGACGGTGGCGAGGGAGACGGGCTCCCCCTCCTCCCCCAGCATCGCGTGGATCTGCTGGGCGGAGCGGAACTCCGGGGTCCGCGCGAGCAGCTCGGCCAGCGCGGAGCGCTGCCGGGTGGTCCGGGACATGGTCATGCTCCTCGAAGTTGCAGGTCGTCCTCGGCGTCGTGCAAACGGTCCGCGCCGTGGGCACCGTGGCGCCGGGTGCCGCCCACGAGGGGGCGGACGATCAGGGTCAGCACGTAGCAGGCGATGGCCAGCACCACGATCGTCGCCCCGGGGGACAGCGGATAGAAGTAGGTGACGGACAGGCCGGTCACACAGACCCCGGCCCCCACGGCCATGGCCACCCCCATGGTGCCGGCGAAGGACCGGGTGACCAGCTGGGCGACGGCCACCGGGACGATCATCACGGCCGAGACCAGGAGGACGCCGACCACGCGCATCGACACGGAGACGGTCAGGGCCGCCATGACGGCCACCAGGATGTTCAGGAACCGCACCGGCAGCCCGGTGGCGAGGGCGAACTCCTCGTCGTGGCACAGGGAGAACAGGGCCGGGCGCAGGCCGAGCCCCACGCCGAGGACCACCGCCGCCAGCCCGGCGGTGAGCCACACGTCCAGGGGCGTGACGGTGGCGATGGACCCGAAGAGGTAACCGGTGAGATTGGCGGAGGTGCCGCCGGCGATCCCGATCAGCAGCACGCCGCCGGCGATGCCGCCGTAGAACAGCAGGGCCAGGGCCACGTCCCCGCTGGTGCGCCCCTTGGTGCGCATCACCTCGATGAGCACCGCGCCGACGACGGCCGCGACGACCGCCCCGGGAACGGCCAGCGCGTCGCGCGAGGTCAGCCCGGCCGCGGAGCCGGCCAGCCAGCCCATGGCCACGCCGGTCAGGGCCACGTGGCCGATGCCGTCACCGAGCAGGGCCAGGCGCCGCTGCACGAGGTAGGTGCCGATCACCGGCGCGGAGATCCCCACCAGGGCGGCGATCAGCAGACCGCGCTGCATCAGTGGACTGGCCAGCATGGCGGTGAGGGTGTCGATCATGGTCACTGCGGCTTTCCGTGGAGGTCGGGAGCTGCCGGGACGGCAGCGGGCGCGTCCCCGTGGGGGTGCAGGTGCTCGTGGTCGGGGGCGTCGTGGCCCGGAGCCGGCAGCGGGGGGCTGCCGTCGTGCACGATGCGCCCGTGGCGCAGCACCACGGCGCGGTCCAGCAGGGGGGCCAGTTCGCCCAGCTCGTGCAGCACGACCAGCAGCGTGGTGCCACCGGCCTGTAGCTTCGCGAGGATGCGGGCGATGGCCTCCTTGGAGACCTGGTCCACCCCGGACAGGGGCTCGTCCAGCAGCAGCAGCCGGGGCTGCCGCACCAGGGCCCGGGCGATCAGCACTCGCTGCTGCTGGCCGCCGGAGAAGATGGCCACGCTCTCGCGGGCCCGGTCGGCCAGCCCGACCTGCTCGATGGCGTCGAGGCACACGCGCCGGGCGCCGGCGCCCGGGCGCAGCCGGCGGTGTCCCGTCAGTCCCGAGGCGACGACCTCGAGCGCGGTGGCCGGCACCCCGGCGCCGACGCCGACGCGCTGGGGGACGTACCCGACGCGCGACCACGGCACGTGCCGGCGGGCACCGGTGACGTCGGCGCCGAAGAGCCGGGCCTCGCCGGAGGCGACGGGCACGATGCCGAGCAGAGCCTTGATCAGGGTCGACTTCCCGGAGCCGTTGCCGCCCATCAGGGCCACGGCCTCGCCGTCGGCCACGGTCAGGTCCACCCCGCGCAGCACGGGAGCGGCGCCGAGGACCACCGTGAGGTCCTCCGTGCGGATCGCCGCGCGGTCCGCTGGGGCGGCGGCCGGCGGGGCGGAGGAAATTTTCATGAGACCCATTCTCAATCCAATGAGAACGGTGGTCAATTCCGGGTGCGAGGCGGGGCCGCACTCAGCAGGGTGAACGGCCTGTCGCCGATGGAGGCAGAGACACCGGCCGTGTCGCCCCGATCCGGCTCGTGACGCGGGATCTTCACAGAATCTTCAACGGCGGGGGCTTCAATCCACTGAATCAGCAGTCTACTGTCGATTGCACGGCGGGCCGGTTCCGGCCGGTCCGCGCCACGGCAGAACGGACGAAGGAGCGAGACCATGACGCATGTGACCTCGATGCTGGAGACCTACCCGAAGGAGCTGGGGAACATCGACCGGCAGAAGCTGGCCGAGTGCATCGCCGCCTGTTTCGAGTGCGCCCAGACCTGCACCGCCTGCGCCGACGCCTGCCTGGCCGAGGACAAGGTCGCCGAGCTGACCACGTGCATCCGCAAGAACCTCGACTGCGCCGACGTCTGTGAGAGCACCGGCCGGGTGCTCTCCCGGCAGACCGGCAACAACGTGGAGGTCAGCCGGGCGGCGCTGGAGGCGTGCCGCGCCGCGTGCAAGGCCTGCGGCGACGAGTGCGAGCAGCACGCGAGCATGCACGAGCACTGCAAGGTCTGCGCCGAGGCCTGCCGCCGTTGCGAGCAGGCCTGTGCCGACCTTCTCGCCGCACTGGGCTGAGCACGGTCGAGCATCTGACCGACGGCCGGAGCGGCTGCCGCTCCGGCCGTCGCGGTGACCACCGGGCCGACACGCCTCGACCGGTGGGAGGTCGCCGCCCGACAGGGTGATCTCCCCGCCGCCCGGTGACAGACTGCGAGGTGACGGCGGACGGAGGAGACCCTCATGTATTCCGGGATCGTGGCGATGGCCCTGGTGGCACTGTCCCTCGTCGTCCTTCTCTACGCGCTGCACCGCGCTGCCGCCGTCGCGGCCGCCCCGCTGACGGCGTTGCCCGCCCAGTCCGGGTGGATGCCTCAGGAGCACGCGCTGTCCCGGTTCCACGCCCGCTGGTACCTCGCCTCGATCGTGTTCCTGGCCTTCGACGTCGAGATGCTCTTCATGTACCCGTGGGCGGTGGTGGTGATCGAGAAGGGGATCTCCGCGGTGGTGGAGATGTTCCTGTTCCTCGGAGCCCTGCTCGTCGCCGTGGCCTGGGCCTGGCGGGAAGGAGCTTTCCGATGGGCCTGAACGAACTCCTCGCCCGCTTCGCGGTCCGGGCCGCGCAGGTCCTCGTCGTCGAGGTCCCGGGGCACTGGGACGCTCGCATGGAGCTGGAGCAGCAGATGCTCCGCCGCGGGTGGCGGCCGGCCTGGGCACCGGCCGACGCGGACCTGCTCGCCGTGTGCGGTGTCCCCGGCCCCGAGCTCTCGGAGCTCGTGGACCGGCTCTGGGAGCAGATGCCCGGCCCTCGGGTCCGTGCCGACATCACCTCGCCCGGAGGGGTGGGACCCGCCCTCGACGACGCCGCAGCGCTGCTGCTCGACACCCCGCACCACCGGGCGGACGCCCGGGAACGGCCGCAGGAGCCCGAGATCCCCGACGACGTGGATCATGGGGGCCACGGGGGCATGGACCACGGCGAGATGGACCACGGCGAGATGGACCACGGCGAGATGGACCACGGCGAGATGGACCA
>NZ_JBNAFK010000034.1:0-20482 GCF_049716185.1 Kocuria sp. CH-021
GGTCGGGGGCCGGGCGCAACTGCCGCCCCTGCTTTCGCGTTGGCCGTCCCCACTCATCTCGGGGCGGGGCCCCCCCCGCCCGTCGCGGCGGGGGGGGGGGGCGGGGGGGGGGCCCCCCGGGGGGGGGGGGGCCCCCCCCCACGTTCCCGGCGGTGCACCGGCCGGGAGATCAGCGCCGGGTGAGCTTGCCCGCGAGGGTCTTCGCGCGGGCGGTCAGACCCCACTGGGCGACGCGCACGACGGCCTCCCGGGTCACGTCCGGGCTCATCTTGGACTCCCCCTCGGCGCGCTCCACGAACGTGATGGGCACCTCGACGACGTTCAGCCCGGCCCGCTCGGTGCGCCAGCCGAGGTCGATCTGGAAGCAGTAGCCCTTGGAGTCCACGGTCTCGAGGCCGATCCGCTCGAGGGTCCCGCGGCGGAAGGCCCGGTAGCCGGCGGTGATGTCGTGGATCCGGGAGCCCAGGAGGGTGCGGGCGTAGAGGTTGCCGCCGCGGGAGAGCAGCTGTCGCTGCAGGGGCCAGTTCACGGTGCGCCCGCCGGGCACGTAGCGGGAGCCGATGGCGAGGTCCGCACCGCGCTCCACGGCGTCCAGCAGCAGCGGGAGCTGCTCGGGCTGGTGGGAGCAGTCGGCGTCCATCTCGACCAGGACGTCGTAGTCCCGGGCGAGGCCCCAGCGGAAGCCGGCGATGTACGCGGCCCCGAGGCCTTCCTTGCTGGTGCGGTGCAGGACGTGGATGTTCTCGTCCGCGGCCGCCATCTCGTCGGCCAGGCGGCCGGTCCCGTCCGGGCTGTTGTCGTCCACCACCAGCACGTGCCCGTCCGGGACGGCCTGGCGGAGCCGGTCCATCACGGTCGGCAGCGACTCGTGTTCGTTGTAGGTGGGGATGACGGTCAGTACGCGCACCGGGTCGTTCCTTTCGAGGGCTCACCTGCGACACCACAGGGCAGGCTCCCTCGCCTTCGGACCAGTCCGGCCCTGAGGGGATGCCGGCCTGTTTTCTAAGGACGAGCGAGCCCACCCGGCAGCAGTTGCCCAGCCTATCCTGCCCCGTGCCCGCGACCAACACGCCCCGGCCGCGTCCCGGCGGGCGCCGAGGGGCTCAGAAGCCGGCGGAGCGGTAGAGCTCCACGCCGTCGAGCACGGTCTGGCGGCACACGGGCAGGGACGTGCCGTCCAGCGCGGGCAGCAGCGGGGTGCGGGCGCGCGGATCGGTGCTCCAGGAGGAGCCGGTCCCCTCGGCCTGCTGCACCATGAGGGCCTCGACGTCCCAGACGGCGAACGTGGCCGGGGTGCCCGGCGCGAGCTGGCCCTGCATGGGGTCGGGGTGCCGGGCGGCCCGCCAGGCGCCCCGGGTGGAGGCGAGGAACGCGGCCCGCGCGGAGATCCGCTGCTCCGGGTCGTGGTGCTGGAGGCAGGCCCGGACGGTCTCCCACGGGGACAGCGGCACCACGGGGGCGTCGCTGCCGAGGGCCACGGGCACCCCGGCGCGGTAGAACGAGGCCATCGGGTTCATCGCGGCCGCCCGTTCGGCGCCGAGGCGCTGCTCGTAGAGCCCGCCCGGCCCGCCCCACGCGGCGTCGAAGCCGGGCTGCACGGAGACGGTCACCGCGTGGCGGGCGAGCCGCTCGATGCCCTCGGGGTCGATCATCTCGGCGTGCTCGAGGCGGTGGCCCGCGCTGCGCAGCGCGCGCTCCCCCACGAGCTCCTCGGCGCGGTCGAGCCCGTCGAGGACGATGTCCATCCCGGCGTCCCCGATGACGTGGAACCCGCCCTGCAGGCCGGCCTCCGTGGTCGCGGCGAGGTGGGCGGCCACGGTCTCGGCGTCGAGGTAGCGGTCCCCCCGGTCGTCCGGGGCGTCGGCGTAGGGAGCGCGCAGGGCCGCCGTGCGGGAGCCCAGGGCGCCGTCGACGCACAGGTCCCCGGCGAGGCCCACGAGCGACTCCCGCGGCTGCACGGCCCGTCCCAGCAGGTCCGCCAGGGCGACGTCGAAGCGCTCCGCCACCGCCCTGGCCTCCTCGGCCGTGGCCGCGAGCTCGCCCCGGTAGGGCACCACCCGGGGTGTCGGGCCCTCGGCGCCGACCCCGTGGTTGGCGAGGGCCGTCAGCCGGACGAGGTCCTCGAACGGGGCGACCTGCTCGGCGTTGGCCTCCACCAGGGCCACGTAGCCCTGGGACGCGGCGTGCCGCAGCGCCAGCCGGTGCAGCTCGGCGCGGCGCCCGGCGTCGAAGCCCAGGGCCGCGGCGCGCACGCGGTCGTGGGCCCGGTTCTCGACCCGGCCGTCGCCGAGCCATCCCTCGACGCCGGCGAGGCCCAGCCGCCGGGCCAGGGACGAGGACACCACCCCCGAGTGGACGTCGATCCGCGTCAGGTAGACCTCGCGCCCCCCGGCGGCCCGGTCGAGCTCCTCGGCCGTCGGCGCCCGCCGCTCCGGCCACACGGACTCGTCCCACCCGGAGCCCAGGACCGGGCCGGCGCCCGTGCGCGCGGCACCGGCCACGGCCTCAAGCACCTCGTGCAGGGAACCGGCGGCCGTGAGGTCGAGGGTGGACAGCGCCAGCGCGGTCTCCGTCACGTGCACGTGGGAGTCCACGAAGCCCGGGGCCAGCAGCCGTCCGTCGAGGTCGACCACGTCCATGGAGGAGTCCTGCAGGGACCGCGCGGCCTCCTCGGAGCCCACCCAGGCGACGCGGGCGCCGTCGACCAGCAGGGCCGTGGCGAACGGGTCGGCCGGGCTGTAGACGGAGCCGTTGCGGTAGAGGACGGGACGGGCGGGGGCGGTGGTGCTCACGGGTCTCCTGTTCGGGGCGGCGGTACGGGCGGAAGGGGGGGGCGGGGCGGTGCCGCTCAGTCCTCGAACGCGGAGTGCGCCACGACGCCGCGGCGCACCAGCGCGATCGCGCGCTGGCACTGGGCTCGCGTGCCGGCGTCGAGGAGGTCGATGCCCGCGAGCTGGTCGAGCATGTCGATCACCTGCTTGGCCCAGCGCACGAAGTCGCCCGCGGCGAGCTCCGTGCCGGACAGCGCCGTGCTCAGGGTCGCGCCGCGGGCCCAGAGGTACATCGGTTCCACGAGCCCGAACTCGGGCTCCGCGGTGGCCGGCAGGTGGTGCTCCTGCTCGCGGTCGGTGAGCCGGGACCAGTTGCGCACCACGGTCTGCGCGGCGCGGTCCATGGCGGCGGACGGCAGGACGGGCTGGATCCCCTGCTCCTCGCGCTTGGCCTGGTAGACGAGCAGGGTCACGAGGCCCGCGGTGGCGGCGGGGTCGAGGTCCTCGAGGAATCCTTCGCGCAGGCTCAGGGCCAGCAGCAGGTCCCGGTCGCCGTAGATCCGCCGCAGCTGCTCACCGGCGTGCGTGGGGCGGACCTCCCCGTCCGGGAGGGTCTCGAGGTAGCCGAAGGAGTCCAGCACCTGGGAGACGCGGTCGAAGGTCTTGGCGATCGTGTTGGTGCGGCTCTCGATCTGCCGCAGCAGCCCGTCGGTGTCCCGGCGCAGGGTCCACCAGCGCTCGGCCCAGCGGGCGTGGCTCTCGCGGTCCGAGCAGCCGTGGCAGGGGTGGCCGCGCAGCGCCTTGCGGACCTCCGTGATGCGCCGCTCGGCCGCGCTGGTGCCGCGGTCGAACTGGATGGTGTGCCCCCGGCCGCCGCCCCGCGGGGGCCGGTGCTCGTGCAGGGCGTTGCGCACGGACGAGGCGAGGTCGCGCCGCTCCTTGGGGGTCCTGCCGCTGAAGTGCTTGGGGATCCGGATCCGGGACACCGGCTCGAGGGGGCCGTCCAGGTCCTGCGCCCCCACCCGGCGCAGCTGGTGGTCCAGGGTGAGGATCGAGGGGCGGGGGTCGTCCCGGTTGGGGTCGGTGGACAGGATCACGGCGTAGCCGGCGTTGCGCCCGCGGGGGATCTCCACGACGTCCCCGGGCAGCAGATCGTGCAGCGAGGCGACGGCGTCCGAGCGGCGCCGCCGGGAGCCGGCCTTCTCCTCGGCCCGTTCGAGGTCCTTGAGCTCCCGGCGCAGGGCGGCGTACTCGGAGAAGTCCCCGAGGTGGCAGGTCATGGCCTCCTCGTAGCCCCTGAGGGACTCCTCCTGGGAGCGGACCCGGCGGGCCAGGCCCACCACGGAGCGGTCGGCCTGGAACTGCGCGAAGGAGGACTCGAGGATCTTGCGGGAGCGGAAGGCGCCGAACTGGGCCACCAGGTTCACGGACATGTTGTAGGTGGGCCGGAAGCTCGAGTTCAGCGGGTAGGTGCGCTTGGAGGCGAGACCGGCGACGGCGTGCGGGTCCATCCCGGGCTGCCACAGCACCACCGCGTGGCCCTCGACGTCGATCCCCCGGCGCCCGGCGCGGCCGGTGAGCTGGGTGTACTCCCCCGGTGTGATGTCCACCCGGGCCTCGCCGTTGAACTTGTCGAGCTTCTCGAGCACCACGGAGCGGGCGGGCATGTTGATCCCCAGCGCCAGGGTCTCCGTGGCGAAGACCGCCTTGACGAGCCCGTCGGCGAAGAGCTGCTCCACGAGCTCCTTGAACGCGGGCAGCATCCCCGCGTGGTGGGCGGCCACCCCGCGCAGCAGGCCGTCGCGCCACTCGTAGAAGCCGAGGACGTTGAGGTCCGCGGCCTCGAGCGAGGCCGCTGTCTCGGCCACCCGGGCGCGGATGGTCTGCTGCTCCTTCTCGGTGGTCAGCCGGATGTCCGCGGTGACGCACTGCTGCACGGCGGCGTCGCAGCCGGCGCGGGAGAAGATGAAGGTGATGACGGGCAGCAGCCCCTCGGCGTCGAGCCGGCGGACGAGCTGCGGGCGGGACACCCGGCGCGTCTCGGGGTTCGGCCGGAACCCCTCGCCGCCGTTGCGGCGGGAGAACCGGTCGCGGGACCGGCCGCCGGGGCCGCGACCGCCCCGGCGGCCGCCGCGCGGGTGCTCGGCGCGGGCGAGCTGGAGCAGCTCGGGGTTGACCTCGGGCTCGTCGCGGCCCGGGCCCCCGAGCCGCTCGGCAGCCTCCTCGACCGTGGTGTCGTCCACGAACAGGTCGAGCAGCCGTCCGCCCACCTGGACGTGCTGCCACAGCGGGACGGGACGGTGCTCGGAGACGACCACGTCCGTGTCCCCGCGCACGGTGTCCAGCCACGCCCCGAACTCCTCGGCGTTGGAGACGGTCGCGGACAGGGAGACCAGCTGGACGCTGTCCGGCAGGTGGATGATGACCTCCTCCCAGACGGCGCCCCGGAAGCGGTCGGCGAGGTAGTGCACCTCGTCCATGATCACGAAGCCCAGGTTCAGCAGGGTCGGCGAGTCCGCGTAGAGCATGTTCCGCAGGACCTCGGTGGTCATCACCACGACGTCCGCCTCGGAGTTCACGGAGGTGTCCCCGGTGAGCAGCCCGACCCGCTCGGCGCCGAAGGCGCGGGAGAACTCGTGGAACTTCTGGTTGCTGAGCGCCTTGATGGGGGTCGTGTAGAAGGCCTTCTGCCCGCGGGACAGGGCCAGGTGGACGGCGAACTCCCCCACCACGGTCTTGCCGGCGCCGGTCGGGGCGGCGACGAGCACCCCCCGGCCCTCCTCGAGGGCCCCGCAGGCGGTCGCCTGGAAGTCGTCCATCTCGAACTCGAGCCGGTGCTGGAACGCGGCGAGCTCGGTCCTCGCGTGGGCGGCCCGCTGCTTGGCGGCCAGGTATCGGTCGGCGTAGGAGGACATGCGTCCACCCTACTGCGCGGTCCCGGCCCGGGCGGGCCCGCCGGCGGCCCGTTCGCGACGGGCCGAGCGGATCAGGCGCGGGACCCGTCCCCGGCGTCGCGGCCGAGGCGTCCGAGCTCGTCGGCGGGGGTCGCGACGTCGGCCGCGGCACCCGTGCCCGCCGCCAGCCGGGCCTCCTTCCGGGCCCGCCGGCGGTCCAGGAGCAGGCACAGCCCGACCGCCACGAAGAAGAGCGTGAGCAGCGGCACCGCGAGGTAGAACATCGTCATCGGGTCCGGTCCCGGGGCGGCCATCGCGGAGACGACCATCACGAGGACCACGACGATCCGCCAGCTCTTGAGCACCGTGCGCCCGGAGAGCACCCCCAGCATGTTCAGACCCACGAGGAACACCGGCAGCACGAAGGCCACGCCGAAGGTGAGGATCAACTGCAGGAAGAACCGCAGGTACACGTCCGCGGAGATGAAGTTGGTCCCGCCCGCCGGGGTGAACGCGGTCAGGGCGTAGACGGCCGTCGGCAGGGTGAGCACGGCGACCGCGACCCCGCCCAGGAAGAGCGGGACGGCCGCGGCCAGGAAGCCGACCGCGTAGCGGCGCTCGGTCCGGTGCAGGGCCGGTGTGACGAACGCCCACAGCTGGTAGAGCCACACGGGGCTGGCCAGGACCAGGCCGAGCACCAGGGAGACCTCCACCATGATGTTGAAGGAGGAGCCCACGGCCGAGTAGTTGATGGAGGCTTCGCTGCCCTCCGCGGAGGCCAGCCGCTGCAGGGGCTCGGTGATGTAGCCCATGAACGGGATGTACAGGAAGAACCCGCCGACCATGCCCAGGACGGTGGCCACCGCGGACTTGATCAGCCGGTTGCGCAGCTCCCGCAGGTGCTCGGCCAGGGCCATCTGCGCCTGCGGATTGGCCTTGCGCGCCGACCGGCGCTTCTGGGGTCCGCGGGGGGACTGCGAGGACATGGGGACCTTCGGGACGTCGGGGCGCACGGTGCGCCGGGGCCGGTCGGGCGGTCCGTTCCCGGCCGGGGACGGACCGCGGGGGCGGCGCGCACCGGCACGGAGCGGGGAGCCGGAGGAGGGACGGAGGGGCGGGTCAGGCCGGGGGGCGGCCGGGGCGCTGCTCCGGGTCCCGCGGGGCGTCCGTCCCGGGGGTGCCGGGAGCACGGTCGGGGGTCACGTCCTGGCCGGACTCCACGGGCTTGCCGTCGATGACCACGTCGGGGCCGCCCGGCTGGTCGTCCTTCTTCATCTCCTTGACCTCGGACTTGAAGATGCGCAGCGACTGGCCGAGGCTGCGGGCCATGCCCGGGAGCTTGGGCGCGCCGAACAGCAGCAGGATCACCAGCAGGATGATCAGGATCATGAAGGGGCTGTCGAAGAGCCTACCCATTGAACATTCCTTTCCGTTCAGCCCGGCGGATGTCGCTGATCCGCTGCGGCTGGCCCATGCGGTCCTTGCGCTCGATGCGGCGTCTCAGACGGGCGGTTTCTCGTTGGTCACGGCCGACCCGGTAGTCGGCCACGGCTTGCCCCACCGGTGTGAACAGGGCCGGGTCCGGTGCGGCCCGCACGGGACGCTGCACGCCGGCGGCGGCGTCGTCCCAGCGCTGGGCGAACTCCCCGGCCACCGTCTCGGTGTCCCGGAGCAGGACGAGGAAGGTCCGGACCAGCCGCCACAGCATCAGTCCGAGGAATGCCGCGCCGAGCAGGACGAGGACCGTCCACAGCAGGACCCAGGACCACCAGAGCATGTCCTCCAGTATAGGCGGGCGGCTCAGGCCGGCTCGGACGTCCCGTAGGCCCGGAGCGCAGAGTTCACCCAGAGTTCCACCTGCGCCACGACGTCGTCGGGCCCGGCCACGGAGAGCTGGCCGCCGTAGCGGGTGACGAGCGCGCACACGGCCTCGACCGTCTGGAACCCGATGAGCGCGGCCTCGTGGTCGGCGGCCGGTCCGGTGCGGGCCCCGCCGGGGAGGCGGACCACGGCCGTGCGGGAGGCGTGGTACTGGTCGGCGATCCACCGGCTGCGCCGGTCGGTGACGAGCACGACCTCCACGGTGTCCGGGGTGCCGGGGGCGGGCGGGGCCGCGGCGGCGGCCTCCTGGGCGGCCGGGCGCTCCCCCGCCGGCCCGGCGTCCTCGACGGCGGAGATCCGGTCCAGCCGGAAGTTGCGCATCCCCTCGGCGTCCAGGCACCAGGCGCGCACGTACCAGTGGGTGTTGGAGGAGAACACCTGGACCGGGTCGACGACCCGCTCCGTGAGCTCGTCGCGGGACGGGACCACGTAGCGGATCCGGATCCGGCGGCGCTGCTCCACGGCGCGGCGGACCGCTGCCATGACGTCGTCGAGGGCGGGCGCGGGGGTGTCCGTGATGGGCCGGGCGCCCACCGCGTTGGCGAGCACCCCGGCGTCCCCCGCCGCCCCGGCGACCTTCGCGATCGTGGAGGCCACCGCCTCGGAGTCCCCGCCGGGCACGGTGCGCAGCGTCTGCAGGCCCACGAGCAGCGCGGAGGCCTCGGGCTGGGTGAGGCGCACGGGGTCGGAGAGCTCGTCCGCGTTGGAGAGGTAGACGTGGCCGTCGTCCCACGACGCGTCGATCAGCTGGTCCGGCATGTGCCCGGGCTTGCCGCACACGAACAGGGTGTTGAGGTCGGCGATGAGCTCCTGGTCGGTGATCCCGAACCGGCGGGCGGTCTCCTCGAGCTCCGCGCCCTGGTGGGCGTAGACCCAGCGGACGATCTCGAGCAGCCGCGAGAGGTGGTCCGCGGTGGAGAGCTTGTTGCGCGTGCCCTTGCGGGACTTGAGGCTCCAGTCGACCGGCACCCCGCGGAACCGGGCCACGGCCGTCTCCGCGCTGCGCAGCCGGCGCACCACGGCGGCGCGCACCTCCGCCTGCATCGTGGGCGCGGTGCCGTCCCCGTCCCGGGGCACCACGACGCCGGGGCCGGCCGCGGCGATCTCCTCGGCGAGGATCTCGGTCTCGGCGAAGGGGATGTGCAGCCGGTCCCAGTGCTCGACGCCGTCCCCGGCGCCGACGCCCGCCTCCTGCCGGGAGGCCATGCGGCGCAGCATGTGCGCGTGCCCGGGCCGGGCGAGCACCTCCACGGTGCGCGCGGGGGCGTGGGAGACCATGTGGGAGAGCGCCTCGTTCATGGAGAAGTGCTCGGGCGGGTCGAACTCCTTGCGGGTGACCGTGACGTCGGACATGATCCGCGAGAGCCGGAACGTGCGCGAGTCCTTGCGGTCCAGGTCCCAGCCGACCACGTACCAGTTGCCGTAGCGGGAGCCGATCCCCCACGGCCTCAGCCGCCGGGTGGTGAGCTGGTCGGTGCTGCGGGCCAGGTAGTCGAAGCGCACCTCGCGGTGGCGCACCACGGCCGAGAGCAGCGGCTCGAAGGACGGCTCGTGGGCGGTGAGGGTGGGCTGCAGCAGCGGCGGGGCGTCGTCCTCCGGCAGTCCCCCGATGGCGGGCTCGAGCTTGCGCAGGGCGCGGTGGGCGAGCTCGCCGAGGGAGGCGTCCGTCCAGGCGTTGGCCGCCAGGGCCAGCACCGCGGACTCCTCGGCCGTGAACTGCAGGGGCGGGAGGGTGAAGGACCCGCGCGGGATCCGGTAGCGGTGGCCGTGCGTGTCGTCGGGGAACAGGGGGTCCTCGGAGACCTCCTCGATGGGGTAGCCCAGATCGCGCAGCTCCGCCTTGTCGCGCTCGAACATGCGCTCGAACGCCTCGTCGGACGCGGACTCAGCGTACGACGGAACGGCCTCCCGGAGCTCGGCGCGGGTGTACCCGCGGTCGCGGGAGACCAGGGCGATGAGCAGGTTGAGAAGCCGCTCCGTCGATCGGGCTGCCATCGGCTGGGTCCTCAGCGCACGTCCAGGAGGTCCACCACGAAGATCAGCGCCTCGTTGGGTCCGATGACCCCGCCGGCTCCCCGGGAGCCGTAGGCCTGGTCCGAGGGGATCTCCAGGCGGCGGCGGCCGCCGACCTTCATCCCGAGCAGGCCCTTGTCCCAGCCCTCGATGACCTGGCCGATGCCCACGGTGAAGTCGAGGGGCTGGCCGCGGTTCCACGAGGCGTCGAACTCCTCGCCGGCGGAGAACGTCACGCCCACGTAGTGGCAGGAGATCTGCTTGCCGGGGGTGGCCTCCGCGCCGGTGCCCTCCACGAGGTCCGTGATGACGAGCTCGGTCGGCGCCTCCCCCTCGGGGAAGTCGATCTCGGGCTTGCTGCGGTCGAGCTTGCGCTCTCCGAAGGACATGGGTGCTCCTGTTCGTCGGGTCGTCGACGGTCGGTCGTCGGGAACGGCGGGGCACGAGGCCCCTGGGGGCTCGCGCCCCACCGGGCCACCCTATCCGACCGGGGGCTACTCCCCGGTCGCGGAGGGCGACGGCGAGGCGGAGGGCTCCTCCTCGGCCGGTGCCTCGGGGGTGTCCACGGCCGCGAGGATGTCGACGACGAAGAGCAGGCTGCCGGCCGGGTAGTCCGAGTCCTCGCCCAGGTCCTTCTCCGTGCCGTAGGCCTGGCCGACGGGCACGGACAGGACCACGCGGGAGCCCTCCTTCTTGCCCTTCAGGCCCTCCTGCCAGCCCTCGATGACGTTGGCGAGCGGGAAGGACGCGGGGGCGCCGTTCTCGTAGGAGGAGTCGAAGGTCTCGCCGTCGGACCACTTCACGCCCACGTAGTGCGCGATGACGGTGTCGCCCTCGGCGACCTCCTCGCCGTCGCCCTCGATGAGGTACTCGGAGACGAGCTTCTTCGGGGCCTTGCCCTCGGGCTTCGCCACGGACGGCACGCCCTCGTCGTTCTCGGTGATCTCCGGCAGGCCGCGGGGGCTGTCCTGCATCTCGCCCTCGATCTCGGTGGGGATCTTCCGGACGACCTCGTAGACCTCCACGGAGGTCGACTCGTCGCCGGCGGCCCCGGCGGTCTCCGGGGAGGAGTACGCGATGATCGCGCCCTCCTTGGCGCCCACCAGCGCGTCGTACATCTCCGGGATCTGGTCCTTGAGCTCCTGCTCGAGCTGGAGCACCTGGCCGGCGCCGCGGGAGTAGGTCTCGCCGATCGAGGTGCCGTCGGAGCCCTTGAACAGCGCCGCCTGCAGCAGGATGGTGTCGCCCTCGGCGATCTCCTCCCCCTCGCCCTCGCGCAGCTCCTTCGCGCCGGCCTCCTCGGCGTTGAGGGGGGTCTCGAAGGTGACCGACGGGGCCGTGCCCGGGTCCGGTTCGTTGCTGAGCTCCACGGAGTCGACGCCGGGCCCGGAGCAGCCCGCGAGGACGAGCGCCAGGGTCAGGGCGGCACCGGAGGTGGTCAGGGTCTTTCGCACGGGTTGCTTCCTCAAGGGGTCGGGCCGGGTGGGTGGCACGCGGAACGGACGGCACGGGGCGGGACGGCGACCAGCCTAGTGCAGGGCGCTGGACGTTGACTGGACGGAGGCCTCGGGGGCTCCGCCGCGGTTCAGACCACGGGGGCGTCCCCGTGGGCGTCCCCCGAGGTGCCGGGCGCGGCGAGGCCGGCCACCAGGGCGTCGGCCTCGGCGTTGTCCACGGCGAACGGGTCCTTGCACAGCACCGTGCGCTGGGTGCGGTCGTTGACCTTCAGGTGCACCCAGTCGACGGTGTAGTTGTGCCCGGACGCGACGACCGCGTCGATGAACCGGCCGCGCACGGCGGCCCGGGTGGCGGGCGGGGTCCGGGCCGCCTCCCGGACCCGCTCCTCGGGGACGAAGGTCGCCGCGCGTCCCCGCCGCTGCAGGAGGTTGAACAGTCCCCGCTCCGGGGCGGTGTCGTGGTAGGCCAGGTCCAGCTGCGCCATCCGGGGCGCCGAGAGGTCCAGGCCGTCGCGGGCGGCGTAGCCGTCGAGGAGCTTCTTCTTGATCGCCCAGTCGATCTCGGTGTCCACGGCGGAGGCGTCCTGGCGGTCCACGGCGTCCAGGGTCCGCTCCCACAGGTCCAGCACCCACGGCACCCGGTCGTGGTGGGCGCCCTCGCGGTCCACGAACCGGTGCACGGCCTCCAGGTGCTCGCGCTGCAGGTCCAGGGCGGAGCGGCGGGTGCCGTCGGCCAGCGGCACCGGGCGGGTGCCGGTGAGGTCGTGGGAGACCTCCCGCAGGGACCGCACCGGGTCCTCCATGGTGCGGTCGGGCAGGATCTGCCCGGCCTCGATCATCCGCAGCACGAGGTCGGTCGTCCCGATCCGCAGCGCGGTGGTGGTCTGGGACATCGTCGAGTCCCCCACGATGACGTGCAGCCGGCGGTAGTGCTCGGCGTCGGCGTGCGGCTCATCACGGGTGTTGATGAGGGGCCGGGAGCGCGTGGTGGCCGAGGACGAGCCCTCCCAGATGTGGTCGGCGCGCTGCGAGAAGGAGTAGCTGGGCGCCCCGGCCGCGTCCCCGACCTGCACGGCGCCGAAGTCCTCGGGCCCCGCGGGGTGCACCTTGCCGGCGCCGACGAGCAGCTGCCGGGTGACGAGGAACGGGATGAGGATCTGCACGAGCCGGGCGAACTCGGTGCGCCGGGCGATCAGGTAGTTCTCGTGCGAGCCGTACGAGTTGCCGCGCGAGTCGACGTTGTTCTTGAACAGGTACAGCTGCCCGGCCGTCCCCTGCTCCGCCAGCTCGTCCTGGGCCTGCCGCCGGAGGTCGTCGACGATCAGCTCGCCGGCCTTGTCCTGGGCCACGAGGTCCTCGAGCGTGGCGCACTCCGCCGTGGCGTACTCGGGGTGCGAGCCGACGTCCAGGTAGAGGCGTCCGCCGTTGGGCAGGAACACGTTCGAGGACCGGCCCCAGGCCACCACGGGCCGGAAGAGCGTGCGCGCGGCCTCCTCCGGGCTGAGCGGACGGGCGCCCGGGGCGCTGTGGGTGATGCCGAACTCGGTCTCGACCCCGTAGATCCTGCGGTCCATGGGGGCTACTGGCCGCCCTTCTGGACGAAGCCCTTCACGAACTCCTCGGCGTTGGACTCGAGCACGCCGTCGATCTCGGCGAGCAGGTCGTCGGTGCCGGCGGTGCCGGTCTGCGCCTGGGCGGCGGGGGTGCTGGGGGCGGGGGCGCCGGGCTCGGGGAGCTCGGTCTCCTCGCGGCGCTGGGCGCCGGTGCCGAAGATGCGTTCCTGGGCCATGACGGGGTTCCTCCTGGGGTCGGTGGTGAGGGTGCTCAGCCGAGGGAGCCGGTGTGCACGAGGGCGGGACGGGCGGCGGCGAGGGCGCGGACGAGGTGCTCGGCGTCCGGCGCCGCGGACAGCAGGGGGCCGACGTCCTCGCGGGTCAGCTCGAGCGGCTCGGGCATCGTGATCCGCGCGCCCCGGCGGACGCCGGGCAGGGTCAGCGAGACCGAGTCCCAGTTGGCCGTGAGGACGTCGTCGGGGAACCGGGTGACCAGCCGGCCGCGCAGCCACGCCCGGGTGTCGGCGGGCGGCAGCTCCACCGCGCGCCGGAGCTCCTCCTCGCCGAAGAGGGTGCGCATCCGTCCGGCCGCGACCAGCCGGTGGTGGAGCCCCTTCTCCGGGCGCACGTCCGCGTACTGCAGGTCGATCAGCGTCAGGCGGGGATCGTCCCAGGCGAGGCCGTCGCGCTCGCGGTAGCCCAGCAGCAGGGCGTGCTTGGCGACCCAGTCCAGGCGGTCCGCCAGGGACAGGGGGTCGGTCTCGAGGGCGTCGAGGACCTCCTCCCACAGCTCGAGGACCTCGCGGGTGTCCGGGTCCGGGCCCCCGGTGGCCCGTTCGTGCGCCCGGGCGGCCTCGAGGTAGAGCCGCTGCAGCTGGACGCCCGTGAGCTCCCGGCCGTCCCGGAGCGGGACGGCGGTGGTCAGCCCCGGGTCGTGGCTGATCGCCTGCAGGGCGGCCACGGGGTCGACGAGCGCGGCGTCCGGGGCGGCGCCGGCCTCGATCAGGCCGAGGACCAGGGAGGTGGTCCCGAACTTGAGCAGGTTCGAGGTGTGCGAGAGGTTGGCGTCGCCGATGATGACGTGCAGGCGCCGGTGGCGGGCGCGCTCGGCGTGCGGCTCGTCGCGGGTGTTGACGATGGGCCGGTGGACGGTGGTCTCGAGGCCGACCTCCCGCTCGAAGAAGTCGGCGCGCTGGCTGATCTGGAAGCCGGGGCGCCGGCCGCGGTCGCCGAGGCCCACCCGTCCGGCGCCGCACACCACCTGGCGGGAGGCGAAGAAGGGCAGCAGGCCCGCGGCGAGGGCGTCGAAGGGCACGGAGCGGGGCACGAGGTAGTTCTCGTGGGCGCCGTAGGAGACGGACTTGTTGTCGGTGTTGTTCTTGTAGAGGTTCACGACGTCGAGGCCGGTGCCCGGGGCGCTGGCGGCGATCGCCCGGACCGCGTCGAGGGCGACGCGGTCCCCGGCGGCGTCCCACAGGACGGCGTCGCGGGGGGTGGTGACCTCCGGGGAGGAGTACTCGGGGTGGGAGTGGTCCACGTAGAGGCGGGCGCCGTTGGGCAGGACGGTGTTCATCACGACCTGGCGCCAGTCCAGGGTCTCGGCGTGGGGCCCGCTCTCGCGGAGGGACTCGGCGGCGACCTCCTCGGCGGTGAGCACCGGGGCGGCGTCGGTGAGCTGGGAGGGGTCGGCCTGCTCGCGGGGGACGGTGAAGCCGCGGGCGTCCTCGAGGGGGGTCTCGCCGTGGTAGTCCCAGCCGGCGGTGGTGCGGGAGGCGCCGAGGCGGCGCCGCACCAGGGCCGCGTAGGTGGTGACCACCTGGGTGGAGAGCACGGTGGCGTTGGCCTGCGGGTTGCCGGTGGCGAGCACGCCGAACTCGGTCTCGGCGCCCATGACGCGGCGGACGCTCATGCGGGTCCCTCCCCCGGGACGGGACCGACGGGGGCGGCAGTGTGCCGGTCGGCGGGTCCGGCGGGGTGCGGGTCGCGGTGCAGGACCACGCGCAGGTCGGTGATGGTGTCGCCGCGGCGCCCGGAGATCCGGGCCCAGTCCTCCGGGTTGGAGGTGTTGGGCAGGTCCTGCTGCTCGTGGAACTCCTCGTCCACGGCGCGCACCAGGTGCTCGCGGCCCAGGCCGCGGACCCCGGTGGTGAGCAGGTCCTTGATGGCCTGCTTCTTGGCCCGGTCCACCACGTTGCGGATGACCGCCCCGGAGGTGAAGTCGCTGAAGTAGAGGGTCTCCTCGGTGCCGTCCCGGTAGCTCAGGTGCAGGAACTGCGTGCCCGGGCTCTTCTCGTACATCCGGGCGACGGCGGCGTCGACGAGCGCGGCGACGGCCCCGGTGCGGGAGCCGGCGGCGTCGACCTCGTCCTGGCGCAGGGGCAGGTCCTCGGTGACGTAGAGCCGGAGGATCTCGGCGGCACCCGTCGCGTCCGGGCGGTCGATGCGGATCTTGACGTCGAGCCGGCCCGGGCGCAGCACGGCGGGGTCAATCATGTCCTCGCGGTTGGTGGCGCCGATGACGATGACGTTGTCGAGGCGCTCCACGCCGTCGATCTCGGTGAGCAGCTGCGGGACGATGGTGGTCTCCACGTCCGAGGACAGCCCGGAGCCGCGGGTGCGGAACAGGGAGTCCATCTCGTCGAAGAACACGACCACGGGGATGCCGCGGGCCGCCTGCTCGCGGGCGCGCAGGAAGATGGAGCGGATCTGCCGCTCGGTCTCCCCCACGTACTTGTCCAGCAGCTCGGGGCCCTTGATGTTCAGGAAGTAGCCCAGGGCCTTGCCGCGCCCGGCGCGGTCGGCGGCGCGCTCGGCGAGGGAGCGGGCGACGGCCTTGGCGATGAGGGTCTTGCCGTTGCCGGGGGGCCCGTAGAGGAGGATGCCCTTGGGCGGGGTCAGCCCGTGCTCGCGGTAGAGCTCGGGGTGGACGAAGGGCAGCTCGACGGCGTCGCGGATCTGCTCGATCTGGGGCCCGAGGCCCCCGATGTCGTCGTAGGAGACGGCGGGGACCTCCTCGAGGACCAGCTGTTCGACGTCGGTGCGCTCGATGGGCTCGAGCGCGAAGCCGGTGCGGTGGTCGATGGACACGGCGTCGCCGATCTCCGGGCGGCTGCGGCGCAGCAGCCCGGAGAGCAGCAGGACGCGCTCCTCGTCGGAGCGCCCGACGGTGAGGACGCGGTCGTGGTCGACGATCTCCTTGACGGTCGCGATCTCGCCGGTCTGCTCGTAGTCGAGGACCGCGCCGACGGTGTAGTTCTGGTCGAGGAGGACCTGGCGTCCGGGCTCGCAGGCGGCGAAGCTCACGAGCGGGCTGAGCGCCACGCGCATGCGGCGGCCGGCGACGAGGACGTCGAGGGTGCGGTCGGTGACCGCGGGCCCGGTGCCCGTCGGCTCGCCCACGGGCGCGCGCCCGGGGTTGACCTGCAGGACGGTGCCCTGGCTCAGGGGCGGGACGAGGTCGTTCTCGAGGGCGCGCTTGAGCTGGGCGATCTCCGTGCGGGTCGCGTCGAGGAGCCGGACGAGCTTCTGGTTCTGGGTCCCGGCGGCGGCGAGCTGCTTGTCGAGGGCGCGCTTCTGGTCGCGGAGGATGTTGACCTGCCGCTGGGCGTTGACGAGGGCCCGGCGGGTCTGCTCGGCGTCGGCCGGGCCGGTGCCGGCCGCTCCGGTGGTCTGCTGCGGGGACGACTCGTTCACGGGCGCTCCTCGTGGGGCTGCTCGGTGCCGGGAGCCGGCCCGGCCGCCGGTGCCTGGGCGGGCTCGGGCGCGGCGTCCGGCGCGGCCGCCGGTGTCGTGGCCGGGGCGGTGGCGCCGGCGGGTGCGCTCCCGCGGGCGGCGCGCTCGGCGAGACCGAGGGCCTCGCGGCCGGCGCGGCGCAGCTTCTTGTCGGTGACGTCCCGCTCGCCGAGGGCCACGGGGGTCCAGGCCTGCAGGTCGTCCTCGCTGTACTCGGACTTGGAGGCCCGCCGCTTGGGGGCCAGCCGCTCGGAGCCGTCGGCGAGCCGGCGGGCGGAGAGCAGGAACCCGGTGTGGGCGACCATGCGGTGGTCGGGGCGCACGGCGAGGCCCTCGACGTGCCAGCCGCGGACCATGGTCTCGGAGGCGTCCGGCTCGGTGTAGCGGCCGTCGGCCCGCATCGCCTCGGCCGTGCGGGAGAGCTGGGTGACGGTCGCGACGTAGCACATGACCACGCCGCCCGGGGCGAGGGCGGTGGCCACGGCGTCGAGGCACTCCCAGGGGGCGAGCATGTCGAGGACCACGCGGTCCACGGAGCCGGGCTCCTCGTGCTCGCCGAGCTCCTCGGCGAGGTCCCCGATGCTGATCCGCCACGCGGGGTGGGGGCCGCCGAACATGGTCTCCACGTTGCCGCGGGCGATGTCGGCGAACTCCGCCCGCCGCTCGAAGGAGTGCAGGCTGCCCTCGTCGCCCACCGCGCGCAGCAGGGAGATGGACAGGGCGCCGGAGCCGACGCCGGCCTCGACCACGCGGGCGCCCGGGAAGATGTCGGCCATCGTGACGATCTGGCCGGCGTCCTTGGGGTAGACCACCGCGGCGCCGCGGGGCATGGACAGCACGAAGTCCTTGAGGAGCGGGCGCAGGGCCTGGTAGCGGAACCCGGCGGAGTTCTCGACCACGGTGCCCTCCGGGCGGCCGATGAGCTCGCCGTGGCCGAGCACCCCGCGGTGGGAGTGGAACGCGCCGTCCTCCGCGAGCGTGACTGTGTTCATCCGCCCGCGCTCGTCGGTCAGCTGCACGCGCTCCCCGGCCCGGAAGGGTCCGCGCCGGTTGGCGGCGCCCCGCGGGGACGCGGGCGAAGGGGCGGCGGTCTGGTCAGCGGTTCCGGTCATCGGCTCACTCTCGGGGCGGGGTCTGGTCGGTCGTGCGGGAGCCGGCGGGTGCGCCGCCGGCCCGGGGTCCTCCCCCATTGTGTCACCGCGGCGCGGGGTGCCGGGGCCGGGCGCCGGGGCTCAGCCGGCCAGCAGGCGTTCGAGGGCCGCGCTGCGCAGCACCCCCACGAGCGCGCCGCCGGGTCCCGTGACCACGTAGTGCGGGTACTCCCGGGCGGCGACCGCCCGCAGCAGCGACTCCTCGCGCAGCCCGGCGTCGAGCACCGCGTCGGCCGGCAGGTGCTGCAGGACGGACGTCAGCGGCGTCCCGGCACGCCGGTCCGCGGGCACCGCGTCCGCGGCGGCGGGCACGAGCAGACCCACCACCTGCCGGTCCGGGGAGACCGCCAGCACGTGCGGGACGGGTCCGCCCGGGACCGCGGCGTGCGCGAGGTGCTCGGTGACCACCCGGTCGGTGTGGGTGAGCGTGGCCTCCGCGGGGACCGCCACGGCGGGTTCGGCGAGCGCCGCGGCGCTGACGCCGTGCATGCGGGACAGGACGGCCGCGGCACGCAGGGAGGCGCCGGCGCCCTGCCACATGAAGCCGGCGACGAGCACCACGAGCACGAGCGCGACGGGCTGGCGCCACAGGCCGGTGAGCGCGGTGGCGGCGACGATCCCCACGGCGAGCAGCCGGCCCGTCCAGGCCGCCACCACCGTGCCGTGCTGCTCCCGGCCCGTGGCCGCCCAGACGAGGACCTCGACCACGCGTCCGCCGTCCAGGGGCAGGCCGGGCAGCACGTTGAAGACGCCCACGATGAGATTGGCCCAGGTGGTGAGGTCGAGCAGCACCCAGCCGAGCGTGGGGGCGGGCTCCCCGGTGCGCAGCACGGTCCAGCCCGCCAGGCCCAGGGCGAGGTTGACGGCCGGTCCGGCCAGGGAGACCACGGCGGAGGCCAGCGGGGTGCTGCGCACGTCCCCGAAGTGGGTGTGCCCGCCCAGCAGGCTCAGCACGATCCGGCCGGTGGGCCAGCCGAACGCGCGGCCGGTCCAGGCGTGGGCGAGTTCGTGCAGGAGCACGGACAGGGCCAGGGTCAGGGCGAAGCCGAGGGCGGCGGCGTAGTTGAGCGCCCCCAGCCGGGGGTACGCCTCCATGAGCACGGGGGTGTAGAGGAGCACGGTGACCGCGGCGATCACGAACCAGGACCAGGACAGGGTCACGGGCACTCCGCCGATCCTGCCGAGGGGGACTCCCTCGGCGCGGGTGCGGTTCACGCGCGGGTCCCGGCCACGAGCCGTCCGAGGTCCTCGGGGCCCACGCCGGCGAGGCTGGGCAGCACGAGGTCGGCGCCGGCGTCGTCGAGCGGGACCATGTTGGGCACTCCCACGGTGAAGATCCCCGCGGCGACGGCCGAGCGGATGCCGGTGCGGGAGTCCTCGACGGCGACCATGCCGGCGGTCGCCGTGGGGCGGCGGGCGCGCTCGCAGAGCCCGGCGGCGCCGATCCGGTACGGGTCGGGGGCCGGTTTGGCCGGGTGGCCGAGGTCGCCGGTGACGACGACGTCGAAGACGCCCGGGCCGCCGAAGGCGTCGAGGACGACCTCCGCGAGGGGGGTCTCGCTGCTGGTGACCAGGGCCAGGGGCACCCCGCGCTCGCGCAGGGCGGCGACCAGGTCCTGCGCCCCCTCCTTGTACACGACCCGTTCCCGGGTGCGGGCCGCGACCCGGGCGATGAGCCGGTCGACGATCTCGCGCACGCCCAGGCGCACCCCTTGGCGCTGGAACACGGCGGCGGCGTCCTCGAGCCCGGTGCCGACCATGGCCAGGGCGTCGGCCTCGGTCCAGCGGCCCCCGTGGGAGCGGACCAGCTCGATCTCGGCCTCGATCCAGTACGGCTCGGTGTCCACGAGCGTCCCGTCCATGTCGAACAGCACGGCGGTGGGCAGGAGGTCGTCGGGGGACGGGGACAGGTGGCGGGGCATGGCCTCCATCGTAGTGTCCGCAACACGGGCCCCCGCCTGCCGGGTGCTCTTGCCGTCGATGTCCCTGCGCGTAGTGTGGGTGGCGTGAGCAACGACTTCGACGAGACGTTCCCCCGTCCCCAGGCCGGCCCGTTCGGCGTGGTCCGGGAGGACGGTGACCAGGAGCGCGTGACCGTGCTGGTGGCGGCGTTCGAGGGGTGGAACGACGCCGGGGACGCCGCCACGGACGCGGTGCAGTTCCTGGCGACCCACTACGGGGCGAAGGATGTCTTCGAGGTCACGTCGGACGACTACTACGACTACCAGTTCTCCCGTCCGATCGTGCGCCGCGCCGCGACCGGCGAGGTGAAGATCGTCTGGCCCACGACCCGGCTCTCGACCGCCACCGTGCCCGGCACCAATCTCGACCTCGTGCTGCTGCACGGCTGGGAGCCCTCCTACCGGTGGCGCTCCTTCACGGCCGAGCTGCTGGAGCAGGCGACCCTGCTGGACGTCGACTTCGTGCTGATGGTCGGTGCGCTGCTCGCCGACGTGCCGCACACCCGGCCCATCCCGGTGACCAAGACCTCCGACACCGCGGAGCTGCAGGAGGAGCTGGGCATCGACTCCTCCCAGTACGAGGGGCCCACCGGGATCGTGGGTCTGCTCTCCCACATGGCGTCCCTGGGCGGGTTCCCCACGGTCAGCCTGTGGGCGGCGGTGCCCCACTACGTCGCCCAGTCCCCCTCCCCGAAGGCGGAGCTGGCCCTGCTGCGGGAGCTGGAGGAGCTGCTCAGCATCACGCTGCCGCTGGACGAGATCGCCGAGGACGCCGAGGCGTGGGAGCGGGGGGTCAACGAGCTGGCCTCCGACGACCCCGAGATCGCCGCCTACGTCCAGCAGCTCGAGGAGGCCAAGGACACCACGGACCTGCCCGAGGCCACCGGGGACGCGATCGCCAAGGAGTTCGAGCGCTACCTGCGCCGCCGCCGCGACGAGAAGTGAGCGCGGCCGGCGCCCGGGGGGGGGGGGGGGGGGGGGGGGGGGGGGGGGGGGGGGCCGGGGCCCCGCCGCCGCCCCCGCGCGGGGCGCGGCGCGCGGCGGCGCGGGGGGGCGGGCGGCGCCCCCC
>NZ_JBNAFK010000035.1:0-14289 GCF_049716185.1 Kocuria sp. CH-021
TCACCAACTACATCGCCAGATCGCTGCTGGAGACCGGCGGGTTCAGACCCCGACTACACCCTGGATCCTGAAGAGCCACATTTTCTCGTCCCGAAGCCTCGGGTGCGGGGGTCCGGCTCCTCGAATTCCGCGCCAGTGACGTGGCAGGACGGGCCCCGTAGGACTGACCACCACATCCCGTCTCCGGAGATCGCCCGACAAGGCAGAAGGATCGAAAAACTGCAGTCCGGAACGGGACTGTTCACCAGAATGTCCCGGTCGCCGGGAACGGCGTCCGAGAACCGGGCCATATGTAAAGCAGTGGTTGCTCGTGGGCCATCTACCGGCCCTCAGCTGAGGTATTTGCCCTGCTGTGGACCCTGAACGCTCTATTTACCTGCGTCCCCCGGGTGCCCGACGAGGGCCAGCGCATATCCGCAGGGGTCGCTTCAGTGACCAGGGCATGGAAGTCCGAGCGAACCCGCTCCAGCTCCTCATGGAGTGCCTCGGGGGTGATGGGCGCGTTGTTCATCGGCTGCTCCTGGAAGTGATGTCGTTGCCGGGAGCGTCCTGGGCATTGCCCGGCTTGTGGGCGACAAAGCGCAGGACCCGACCGCCGAAGGACAACCGGAGGGCGAGTGGATCCAGGCCGTGCTGGTCCAGAGCTGGTCCGAAGGCTTCCGGTTCGATGAGCCGGTGCGGTGACCGATCGGCACGGTGCACCAGGGATGCCATCGGTGAGGCCAGCAGGTCGTATCCCACGAAGGCCCCACCCGGTCGCAGGACCCGGGCCACCTCGGCCACCGCGCGTTCCCACTCAATGACGTGGTGGAGCATCAAAAAGCTTACGACCGTGTCGAACGACTCGTCCTCGAAGGGCAACCGAGTGGCATCGGCCTGACGCGCCTGGGCCAGGGGGAATCCGGCCAGGCGGTCCTGCGCGGCCTCGACCATCACCGGATCGGCATCGGTCGTGGTGAGCCGCACCCGGGGATGGGCTCGGGTGATGGCCTCGGCCATCGCTGCGCTGCCTCCACCGATCTCCAGCACGTCCCCGGTGACGGGGAACCCCTGGGTCGCCCAAGGAACCATCCGCCGGGCCACAAGACCCCACGGCGCGCTGCGACAGAAGGAGGCCTCCAGGGCGGACATCTTTGGCATGGTCTCCACCTCTTAGCGCACCCGCATGATTCCCGCCGAGCCTAATTCCCTGATCAACGGCAGTGAACCGTCCAGGCAGGAGGTGGGACGATCTGGCCGTTCACGCCGCCCCGGGAGCGGGCGCGGGGGGCCGGCGTCCCGCTGTGGGGCTGAGCTCAGCCGGCGGGTGGGTGGGTTAGAGGCCGAAGGCTCCGCCTTCGACGAGGACGACCACACCGATCAGCGCGATCGGGAACAGGATGTGCTCCCACCGCGCCACAACCTCGGCGATGGGTTAGCGGGTGGCGACGTACTGGGCGATGGCCACCAGCACCGCGATCAGGGCCAGGAAGGTGACCGATTAGGCCACCATCGCGGTCGGGCCCACGGTGAAGAACACGGCCACGTAGACCCCGATGTTGTCCCCGCCGTTGGCGAAGGTGACCGCCGCGACGGTCCAGATGCCGATCTCTTTGCCGGCGCCCCTCTCCTCGGCGGTGGGGATGATCGCCCCAACCGCTACCAGCACCCCGGTGAACAGCACGAACCCACCGACCAGCAGCCGGAACGTGATGACGATGATTCTCGGATCCCGCGATAGCGAGGAGAGGCCGAGGCCGAGCATATCCAGCCGTTCACGGATGGAGGCGTAACCGATCACCACAGGGGCCAACACAGGCTTTATGGTCTGCCACGAAGACCTGCTCACTGTTCAGCTTCATGAAAACTTCACGGATACTCAACCGATAATCGGCTCTGCTGGCCTTAGACTGACCCCATACCCACCAGGGGTATAAAGGGGGCGGAGTGATGACTGTCCAGGACTGGGTGTTGGTGGTCGCGGCAGTGGTCGTGAGTCTCCTGCTGCTGTGGTTCTTCTTCGGACCGAAGAAGACTCGCCGGGCCGAGCTGGAGTCCGGGATGCAGACGGTCACGGTGACGGTCAAGGGCGGCTACAGCCCGGATCTGATCCAGGTGGCCCCCGGCGTGCCCGTCCGACTGGTGTTCGACCGGCAGGAGACTGGGGACTGCTCGTCCCGGGTGGTCTTCCCGGATTTCCAGATCAACCAGCCGTTGCCCGCCTATGCGCGTACGGCTGTGGAGTTCACCCCCACCGAGCCGGGCGAGTACGGCTTCGCGTGCGGAATGAACATGCTGCACGGTCGCCTCCGCGTCGTCGACGAGCAAGACAGCGCCTCGCCGCCTCCGATCTCGGCGGCACCGGATCACGCCCCGGGCACTGCCACCGACGGCGACGCCATCTCCACAGGGCCAACACGCACCGCCGTGGCGGAAATGACCCACGCCCGGATAGACCATGGTGCGCAGACCGCGCAGCTGACCATCCGCGGGGGCTACCACCCGCAGCAATTGCGCGTGGCAGCCGGGGTGCCCTTGCGGCTGGAGCTGCTGCGCCAGGAGGACAGCACCTGCTCGGAGCGGTTCGTGGTGCCCGATGCCGGGGTGGACACCGCGGTCCCGGCCTTCGGCAGCACCGTGGTTGAGATCCCCGGGCTGCCGGCCGGACGCCACGAGGTCACCTGCGGGATGAACATGTTGCACGGCACCCTCGAGGCCCTCGAGGGCCCGGCTGGCGTCGAAGACTCCGCTGACGGGGCCGGCGAGCACTTCCACGACCACGTCGTGGTCCAGGAGGACACTCAGACCCCCCCGGCCCCAGCGCCGGGGCAGGGACATCCACACGGCCACGGCCCGGTGGAGGAGCCGGAGGACACCGAGGAGAAGGAACGGGCGGCGGAAATCGCCGATCTGCGCCGCAGGGTGATCGCCGGGGCCGTGCTGAGTCTGCCGGTGGTCGTGGCGGTGATGGCCATGGAGCTGTTCGGTATGGCCTGGGTGCCGCAGGTGCTGATGAACCCGTGGCTGCAGTTGGCACTGATTACCCCGGTGATGGTCTACACCGGCTGGCCTATCCACAAGACCGGGTGGCTGGCGCTGTCCCACCGCACCGCGGACATGAACTCGTTGATCACCTTGGGCACGATCGCCGCCTACGGCTATAGCTTGGTCGTGACCATCGCCCCGGGCCTCGTGCCGGCCGAGGCCCGGCATGTCTACTACGAGGCGGTCGGGGTGATCATCACCTTGATCCTGCTCGGGCGGCTGCTGGAGACCAAGGCCAAGGCCGGGACCGGGGAGGCCATCCGCACCCTGATCGGGCTCCAACCGCACACCGCCCGGGTCCTCCGTGAGGGACAGGAGCGGGAGATCCCCCTGGGGGAGGTCGTGGTCGGTGACGTCGTCGTGGTGCGCCCTGGGGAGAAGCTGCCCGTAGACGGGCAGGTAGTGGAGGGCACCTCGGCGGTGGACGAGTCGATGGTCACCGGTGAGCCCATCCCGGCGACCAAGACCACCGGGGACACGGTGATCGGCGCCACCATCAACCAGACCGGCTCGTTCCGCTACACCGCCACCAAGGTCGGCTCGGACACGATGCTGGCCCAGATCATCTCCCTGGTCCGGCAGGCCCAGGGTTCCAGGGCGCCCATCCAGCGGCTGGCCGATCAGGTCTCCAGCTACTTCGTGCCCGCGGTCATCCTCATCGCCCTGTGGTCCTTCGTGGTCTGGGCGCTGGTCGGTCCCCCGCCTGCGGTGGTCTTCGCCCTGGTGGCGGCCGTGTCGGTGCTGATCATCGCCTGCCCGTGCGCCCTGGGGCTGGCCACTCCGCTGTCGATCACCGTGGGCACCGGCAAGGGTGCTACCGCCGGGATCCTGATCCGCTCGGCCGAGGCCCTGGAGACGGCTCACAAGCTGGACACCATCGTGCTGGATAAGACCGGCACGATCACCAAGGGGACTCCCGCCCTGACCGATGTGCTGCCCGCCCCGGGCTTCACCGACACCGAGGTACTGGCTCTCGTAGCGGCGGTGGAACGCTTCTCGGAGCACCCCCTGGCCACCGCCATCGTCGCCGGGGCGCAGGAGCGTGGAGTGTCCGTGCCCGAGGCCACCGCTTTCGACTCCGTCACCGGCCAGGGGGTCCGCGCCCTGGTGGGCGGGCGGGAAGTGCTGGTGGGCAACCGGCGTCTGCTCACCGGGGCGGGCATCGACGCCGAGGTGCTCACCGCCCCCGCCCAGGAACTGGCCGCGGACGGGAAGAGCCCGATGCTGGCCGCCGTCGACGGGCGCCCGGCCGGGGTGATCGGGGTGGCCGACACTCTCAAGGAGGGTTCCGTGGGGGCCGTGGCCGCGCTGCGCGACCGCGGCATCGAGGTGGTGATGATGACCGGGGACAACCGGGCCACCGCCGCGGCCATCGCCCGCCAGGTCGGCATCGACCGTGTGGTGGCCGAGGTGCTGCCCGAGCACAAGGCCAGTGAGGTCAAACGTCTGCAAGACGAAGGGCGCGTAGTGGGGATGGTCGGGGACGGCATCAATGACGCCCCTGCCCTGGCCCAGGCCGATGTGGGCTCGGCCATCGGCACCGGCACCGACGTGGCCATCGAGGCTTCCGACATCACCTTGATCTCCGGGGCGCTGTCCGGGGTGGTCACCGCCGTGGACCTGTCTCGGGCCACCATGCGCAACATCCGCCAGAACCTCGTCTTCGCGTTCGTCTACAACGGCGTCGGCATCCCCATCGCCGCCGGTGTCCTGTACCCGTCCCTGGGCTGGACGCTGAGCCCGATGATCGCCGCGGCTGCGATGGCCTTGTCCTCCCTGTCGGTGGTGGCCAACGCCAACCGGCTGCGCGCCTTCACCCCACGCCCCGTTCCCGACCTCGCCCACACCCCCACCGACCCGGTGGTGGAAGTCGGGCGGGAGGACATCACAGAACCCGGAACACCCCCAAGGGAGGAAGCCATGCCCGAGAACACCACAACGGTCGTCGACCCGGTCTGCGGAATGAACATCGACCCGGCCACCGCGGCCACCAGCGTCGAGCACGAGGGCCGCACTTACCACTTCTGCTCGACCCGCTGCGCCCAGTCCTTCCGGGACGACCCGGCCAGATACACCAGCACCCAGTGAGCGAGGCTGCGCCCGTAGCCCTGAAAGGCGTACGGGCGCAATCCGTACGATCCCCAGGAGTCGCCATGGAACCCACCACCGACATGGCAGCTGTGGTGCGGCGCCTGAACCGCATCGAGGGACAGGTCCGCGGCATCACCCGGATGGTCGAGCAGGACCGGCACTGCATCGACGTCCTCACCCAGGTCGCTGCGGTGTCCGGGGCACTGCACGAGGTGGCGCTGGTCTTGCTGAGGGATCACATGAGCCGCTGTCTCATCCAAGCTGCCGACGCGGGCGGTCCCGCGCAGGAGGCCAAGCTCCAGGAAGCAGTGGACGCTATCGCTCGGCTGGTCCGCGGCTGAAGAAGAACTCCTGATAAGGGTCGACGGGCCAGAGCCTTCCCGGAGCCGCCTGGCCCGAGCGATCGAACCAAAGCACAGCTTGACTGCTTCGACGTGGACCGCCTTGAGAGGCCGCCCACGGGCATGGGGATTCGCAAACACTCCGCAGAGATTCGTTTGGTGAGAGAAGGAGGACAGCATGAGCGATCACGAGACCACGGCCGTCATGGAGGTGCAGGGCGTGCACTGGGCCTCGTCGAAGGCCGTTGCTGAAGCCGCGTTGTCGCGCCGGCCGGGGGTGCTGCGAGTGGAGGCGAATCCTGTCTCCCAGACGGCCAATGTCACCTACGATCCCGGTCTGACCTCGATCAAGGATCTGACCGGGTGGGTGCGGGAGTGCGGTTACCACTGCGCGGGCCAGTCGGTGCCCGAGCACGTGTGCGACCCGCTTGAGGAGCACGGAACCGTCGCTGGACGGGCCGGTCACCGGGTCACCGGTGACCGGCCCGGGTCGGGGCTGAACCCCACGGACCATGGCGAGGGCGCCCCCGCCGGACACGGGCAGCACGTTGTTCGTGACGCCCAGGAGGTCATGGGTCATGGCGGCGGTGGCATGTCGATGGAGGCCATGATCCGTGACATGCGCAATCGGTTCCTGGTGGCCGCCCTGCTGTCGGTGCCGATCACGTTGTGGTCCCCGATCGGGCGGGAGGTATTGGGGTTCACGGTCCCGGCCCCGTTTGGTTTACGGGATGACGTCCTTGCACTGATCCTCTCCCTGCCGGTGATCTTCTATTCGGCCTGGATCTTTTTCGACGGCGCCTACCGGGCGTTGAGGGCCCGCACCCTGGACATGATGGTCTTGGTGGCCGTGGGGGTCGGCGCCGGCTGGGTCTACAGCCTGATCGTGACGTTGACCGGTGGCGGCGAAGTGTTCTACGAGGCCGCCACCGTGCTGGCCACCTTCGTGCTGTTGGGGCACTGGGTGGAGATGCGGGCCCGTGGCGGGGCCAACGACGCGGTCCGCACCCTGCTGGAGCTGGCACCCTCGAAGGCGCTGGTGATCCGTGACGGGAATACCGTGGAAATCCCCACCGCCGAGGTCATGCCCGGGGATCTGATGCTGGTGCGTCCCGGGTCGAAGGTCCCCACCGACGGTGTGGTGGAGGATGGCGAGTCCGAGATCGACGAGTCCATGGTCACCGGCGAAAGCCTGCCGGTGGCCAAGTCCACTGGCTTCGAGGTCATCGGGGCCTCGGTGAACACCACCGGGACCTTACGGGTGCGGGCGACGAAGGTCGGAGCGGACACCGCTCTGGCGCAGATCGTGGCGCTGGTCCAGGAAGCCCAGAACTCCAAGGCACCCGGTCAACGTCTGGCGGATCGGGCCGCGTTCTGGCTGGTGTTCGTAGCGCTGATCGGCGGATCCGGCACCTTCCTTGTCTGGTGGCTGGCCGGGGCCAGCATTGCCCAGGCGATCCTGTTTGCCATCACCGTGGTGGTCATCACCTGCCCCGATGCCCTAGGGCTGGCCACCCCCACCGCGATCATGGTGGGGACGGGTTTGGGCGCCAAACGAGGCGTGCTGTTCAAAAACGCCACGGCCTTGGAAACGGCCGCACGGATCGACACGGTCGTGATCGACAAGACCGGGACCCTGACCAAGGGCGAGCCTGAGGTCACGGACTTCATCACCTACGGGATCGGCGAGGACGAACTCCTGGGCCTCGTGGCGGCCGTCGAACGCGAATCTGAGCACCCGTTGGCTGCCGCGGTCGTGAACTACGCCGAGGACCGCGGTGTCCCGGCCCTGACTGCCAGCAATTTCCGCAACGTCCCGGGCCACGGCGCCGGGGCCACCGTGAACGGGCGGCAGGTATTCGTGGGTAACCGCAAGCTGATGGTGGCCGAGAGCGTCGACATCGCCCCGGTGGCCGGACAGCGCGAGGCCCTGGCTTCGACCGGGCGCACCGCGGTGCTGGTGGCCGTGGACGGGGCGGCCGCTGGGGTGATCGCCCTGGCTGATGCCGCCCGGGAGACCGCCGCTCCCGCGGTGGCCGCGATGCACGAGGCAGGGGTCGAAGTCGTCATGCTGACCGGTGACAACGAGGCGACCGCGAAGCGGATCGCCGCTCAACTGGGCATCGACACTGTCATCGCCGAAGTCCTACCCGAGGACAAATCCGCCAAAGTGGCTCAACTGCAGGCGGAGGGCAAACGGGTCGCCATGGTCGGGGACGGGGTCAACGACGCTCCGGCCCTGGCCAAGGCCGACCTGGGCATCGCCATCGGCGCCGGCACCGACGTGGCCATTGAAACCGCCGATGTGGTGCTGATGCGCTCCGATCCATTGGACGTGCCGATCGCCCTGCGGATCGGCGCTGGCACCGTGCGCAAAATGCGCCAGAACCTCACCTGGGCCATTGGCTACAACGTGGTCGCCCTGCCGATCGCCGCCGGGGTCTTCTACCCGGCCTACGGCATCATGCTCAGCCCGGAGATCGCGGCGATCTCGATGTCGGGCTCCAGCGTCATCGTTGCGATGAATGCCTTGCTGTTGAAGCGGCTGCGGTTGCCGGAACCGCCGGAGTCGACGTCGGCAGCCCGGGTCCAACCAGACCTGGCCCCAGCGGGAAGCCGGTAGGACAGCTCCGGCGCCTGGCGATGACCATGCACTGTTCGTGCGAGATGAAGAGGAAGAACCTGATGACGACTCCCAAGACAACGCTCCCTCCCCCGGTGGCACAGGCACCGCTGAGCGAGGAGGACCTGGACCGGCTGGACGCATGGTGGCGGGCGGCCAACTACCTGTCGGTGGGGCAGATCTACCTTCTGGACAACCCACTGCTCAAAGAGCCACTGTCCCTGGAGCACATCAAACCCCGGCTGCTGGGCCACTGGGGAACCACCCCGGGGCTGAACCTGATCTACGCGCACCTGAACCGGGTGATCAAGGCCCAAGCCCTGAACGCGATGTACGTGACCGGACCAGGCCACGGCGGCCCGGGGCTGGTGGCCTGCGCGTACCTGGACGGGACCTACAGCGAGGTCTACCCGGACATCGGCCGGGACGCCGAGGGGCTGCGGCGCTTGTTCCGGCAGTTCTCCTTTCCCGGCGGGATCCCCAGCCACGTGGCCCCGGAGACCCCCGGGTCCATCCACGAAGGCGGGGAACTGGGCTACTCGCTGATGCACGCCTACGGGGCGGCCTTCGACAACCCGGATCTACTGGTGGCCTGTGTCATCGGCGACGGGGAAGCCGAGACCGGACCGCTGGCGGCCAGCTGGCACTCCAACAAGTTCCTCGACCCCGTCCACGACGGGGCCGTCCTGCCGATCCTGCACTTGAACGGCTACAAGATCGCCAACCCGACCGTGCTGGCCCGCATCCCCGAGGAGGAACTGATGAGCCTGCTGCGCGGATACGGGCACGAACCGTATCTGGTCAGCGGGAGCGACCCGGTACAGGTGCACCAACGGTTCGCGGCCGTGCTCGAGGAGGTGCTCGAGGGAATCCGTCTCATCCAGGATCAGGCCCGGGAGGGCACCGTAACGGAGCGCCCGCGGTGGCCTTTGATCGTGCTGCGCACCCCCAAGGGGTGGACCGGGCCCGCGGAGGTGGACGGGTTGCCCACCGAGAACACTTGGCGCTCCCACCAGGTGCCCCTGTCGGGTCTGCGGGAGAACCCCCAGCATCTGCGCCAGCTGGAGGAGTGGTTGCGTTCCTACCGCCCCGAGGAACTCTTCGACGCCGACGGTGCTCTGGTCCCGGAACTGGCCCAGCTAGCCCCGGAGGGCGCCCACCGGATGAGCGCGAACCCGGTCACCAATGGGGGCACCGTGCTGCAGCCCCTGCGGCTGCCCGATGTCCGCGACTACGCCGTGCCCGTGGAGTCCCCCGGAGCCACGGTTCACGAGGCCACCCGGGTGCTGGGCACCTGGTTGCGGGACGTGATCCGGGACAACCCGCGCACCTTCCGTCTGATGGGCCCCGACGAGACGGCCAGTAACCGGCTCAACGCGGTCTTCGAGGTCACCGACCGGGTCTGGGAGGCGCAGATGCTGCCCACCGACGAGGGGCTGGGCCGCTCCGGGCGGGTGATGGAGGTGCTCTCCGAGCACCTGTGCCAGGGCTGGCTGGAGGGATACCTGCTCACCGGCCGGCACGGGCTGTTCTCCTGCTACGAGGCGTTCATCCACATCGTGGACTCCATGGTGAACCAGCACGCCAAGTGGCTAAAGGTCGCCGGGGAGATCCCCTGGCGCCGGCCGATCGCCTCGCTGAACTACCTGCTGACCTCTCACGTGTGGCGCCAGGACCACAACGGCTTCTCCCACCAGGATCCCGGCTTCATCGACCACCTGGTCAACAAGAAAGCCGAGATCGTGCGCGTCTACCTGCCCCCGGACGCCAACACGCTGCTGTCGGTGGCCGACCATTGCCTGCGCAGCCGCGACTACATCAACCTCATCGTCGCCGGCAAGCAACCGGCCCTGTCCTACCTGTCCGTGGAGGAGGCGGCATTGCATTGCCGGCGCGGTGTGGGCATCTGGGAGTGGGCCGGGAATGAACCAGCGACCTCTCCCGATGCCGCCTCACCGGTCCACTCCGGGGCACGCGGTGGGCCGGTGCTGCCCGATGTGGTGATGGCCTGCGCCGGGGACGTCCCCACCCTGGAGACCCTCGCGGCCGTGGATCTGCTGCGCCAGCACCTGCCGGAGCTGGTCGTGCGTGTGGTCAACGTGGTGGATCTGATGCGCCTGCAACCGGCCAGCCAGCATCCGCACGGGCTGCCGGAGGCGGAGTTCGACGCGATCTTCACCACCAGCCGTCCGGTGGTCTTCGCCTACCACGGCTACCCGTCCCTGATCCACCGGCTGACCTACCGCCGGGCCAACCACGGCAACTTCCACGTGCGCGGCTTCCAGGAGGAGGGCACGACGACCACCCCTTTCGACGTGGTCATGCTCAACGACCTGGACCGGTTCCACCTGGTTATCGACGTCATCGACCGGGTGTCCGGCCTGGCCGAGGCAGCCGCCCCGCTGCGGCAACGCATGGTCGAGGAACGGTTGCGGGCCCGCGCCTACACCCGGGCCCACGGAGAGGACGACCCCAGGATCAGCGACTGGCGCTGGCCCTCCGCCCCGGCCAGTGCCAGCGCCAGCGACCCAAGCGGACAGGGGTGCTGCTGATGCGCCTGGAGCACCTGGTGCCGGCCCCGGCGCGCACGGGCGAGGGGTATCGTGCGGTCATCTTCGACATGGACGGAGTCGTCACGGACACCGCCGGGGTGCACGCCCGGGCCTGGAAGGCCCTCTTCGACGAGGTCCTCCCCGCCCTGTCCCCCACAGTGCAGGAACCCTTCGACGCGGACACAGACTACCGGGCCTACCTCGACGGGCGCCCCCGCCGGGACGGGGTGCGCACGTTCTTGGCCTCCCGCGGGCTCAGCGTGCCCGAGGGCGGGCCCGGTGACGGTGCGCAGCTGCGCACCGTCCACGGGTTGGCCGCCCGCAAGCAGGAGCTCTTCGACGCGGAGCTGACCCGGCAGGGGGTCAGGGCGTTTCCCGATGCCTTGGTGGTGTTGGGCGCGCTGGTCTCCCGGGGCGTGCCCACAGCCCTGGTGACCTCCAGCAGCAACAGTGCCTCGGTACTTGCGGCGGCCGGGGTGGGACACATGTTCACCGTGCGCGTCGACGGGACCGACGCGCACCGGCTGGGGATGCCGGGAAAACCGGATCCGGCCGCCTTCCTGGAAGCGGCCCGCCGCCTGGAAGTGCCCCCGGCCGAGGTCGTGGTGATTGAAGACTCCACCGCCGGGGTCGCCGCAGCGGCGGCCGGGGGGTTCGGCCAGGTGGTGGGGGTGGACCGCACCGGGAGTGCCCCTGAGCTGACGGCAGCCGGTGCCCACCTCGTGGTGGAGGACCTCCGGAGGGTGCCGCTGGTAGCTCTGGCCGAGGACGGTCTGCAGGTGGAGCATCGAGGGTCGTGGTGCGGCGGGGCGGTCACCACCGCGACCGACGGCTGGCGATTGGTCTATGACCGGTTCGATCCGGTCCAGGAGGGTACCCGGGAGGCCCTGTGCACGCTGGGCAACGGGTACTGGGCCACCCGCGGGGCGGTACCGGGCAGCACCGCCGACGAAACCCACTACCCCGGGACCTACTTCGCCGGCGTCTACAACCGCCGCACCACCGATCTGGCCGGGCACCCGTTCGAGACAGAGCACCTGGTCAACGCCCCCGACTGGACGTACCTGAGCGTGCGCCCCACACAGGGGGCCCTGTTGCACCCGGGGTGCCCGGAAATGATCACCCACCACCAGGTCCTGGACCTGCGCCACGGGGTGCTGACCCGCACCAACCGCTACCGTGACGCCACCGGTCGCACCACCCGGGTCACCTCCCGGCAGCTCCACAGCCTGGCACGTCCGGACGTGGCCGCCCTGGAGGTCACCGTGGAGGCCGAGGACTGGTCCGGGGAACTGATCGTCGAGTCCACCGTCAACAACGCGGTGTCCAACCGCAACGTGATCGCCGATCGCGGGTTGGCCGACGAGCACTGGGCTCCGGTGGAGTCCCGGGAGCTGGACACGGAAACGGTGCTCTGCCAGGCGACCACCACCCAGTCCGGTATCACCGTGGCCACCGCTGCCCGCACCCGGGTCGACCCCGGATCCGCGCAGACCGGCCGGCGCCTGACCACGGGCCATGGCCATGAGATCACGCTGATGTTGCGCCCCGGACACCCGGTGACGCTGGAGAAGACCGCGGTCGTGGCCACCTCCCGGGACCGGGCAATCTCCACCCCCGCCCTGGGAGTGAGCTCGAAGATCGGCGAGGCGCCCGGGTTCGCTCTGCTGCTGGTGGAACAGGAGAAGGCTTTGGCGGAGCTGTGGGACCGTTTCGGCATCAGCCTGGAGGCGGGGGCTGCCCAAGAACGGGCGCTGAACCTGCACATTTTCCACGTGTTGCAAACGGTCGCGGCAGCGGGCCTGGACCTGGATGCCGGCCTGCCCGCCCGCGGCTTGCACGGAGAGGGATATCGCGGCCACATCTTCTGGGACGAGCTCTTCGTCTACCCCGTGCTCACCCTGCGCCGCCCCGAACTGGCCCGGTCCTTCCTGCTCTACCGTTATCGACGCCTCGGGGCGGCCCGGGTTGCCGCCCGGGAAGCAGGACTGGAAGGGGCGCTGTTCCCGTGGCAGTCCGGCAGCGAGGGGCGGGAGGAGACGCCGAGAGCGCTGTTCAATGTCCGCAACGGGCAGTGGATGCCCGACAATTCTCACCGTCAACGCCACGTCGGACTGGCCGTGGCCTACAGCGTGTGGCAGTACTACCAGGCCACCGCCGACATCGGTTTCCTCACCGACTACGGCGCGGAGATGATCATCGAGGTGGCCCGGCTGTTCAGCAGCCTGGCCGTCCACGACCCCGTCGAGGACCGCTTTGACATCACGGGGGTGATGGGCCCGGATGAATACCACGACGGCTACCCGGACGCCCCGGGCCAGGGGGTACGCAACAACACCTACACCAACGTCTTGGCCGCCTGGGTCCTGGCCCGCGCCGGGGAGACCGTCGAGTTACTGGCCGGCCACGACTGCGACCCGTTGTGGCGCCGGCTGCACCTGACCCACGAGGAGACCGCGCACTGGGATCGGATCAGCCGACGGCTGCGCGTGCCCTGGCACGCGGACGGCATCATCAGCCAGTTCGAGGGCTACGAGGATCTGGAGGAGTTCGACTGGGAGGCCTACCGTGCCCGCTACGGCAACATCGGCCGGCTGGATCTCATCCTCCAGGCCGAGGGCGACTCCACCAACCGCTACAAGCTCTCCAAACAGGCCGACGTGCTGATGCTCTTCTACCTGTTCTCCGCCGAGGAACTGCGGAATCTTTTTTTCCGCCTGGGCTACGCCCTGCCCCCGGAAGTCCTTCCCCGCACGGTCCACTACTACCTGGCCCGCACCAGCCACGGCTCAACCCTGAGCCAGCTGGCCCACGGCTGGGTGCTGGCCCGCACCGATCGGGCCCGGTCCTGGACCTTGTTCGAACACGCCCTGCGGGCCGACCTCGACGACACCCAGGGCGGGACCACCCGTGAAGGGATCCACCTCGGGGCCATGGCCGGAACCGCCGACATGGTGATCCGCTGCTACGCGGGTGTAGAGATCCGGGACGAGGCCCTGAGGCTGCACCCGGTGCTACCCGAGGGGCTGGCAGCGGCCTCCTTCCAGCTCCGGTACCGGGGCCAGCCGATCACCGTCAGCCTCACCCGGCACACCATGGCCATGCGCCTTCATCCCTGCTCGGCCGCACCGATCCGAGTGTGCGCCGAAGGCCAGGAGAGAACCCTCCGCCCCGGACAGTTCTGGAAGGTTCCCCTCCCCCCAGCTCCGACCCCGGCCCCACACCCCAGCCCGGACGGCCGCCCCGCCTCTGCAGTGGGGAGCTGAGGCCGTGACCGACCATCACGCCCAGCGGTACCGGCAGATCACCGAGGTCCTGGCCCGTCACGGACTGGGCTTCGGGATCGGGGTGGCCGGTCTGCACCGGTGGCTACCGGTGGAGACCGGTCTGTTGGGACATGAACAACGCGCGGAGCCGTACACCAGTCCCGAGCACCTGCGCCTGGCCCTGGAGCAACTGGGACCGGTGTTCGTCAAGTTCGGGCAGGTGCTCTCGACCCGGGCGGATCTGCTGCCCGAACCGTACCGGCAGCAACTGTCCCTGTTGCAAGACTCCACACCGCCGGTGCCCGCGCGGATCATCTGGGGTTGACCCCGTTTCGTGGACATCGAGTTATGCGGCTTCTGCCGCGGGGTTCATGAGCTGGTGCTCGAAGGCT
>NZ_JBNAFK010000036.1:0-12008 GCF_049716185.1 Kocuria sp. CH-021
GACCGCTGCGTCCGCTACGCTCCCGGAAGCGGCATAACCGAAACGACACCGTGTCCAAGACCCGGGGTCAAGACCCACGATAACCGCGATGAGTCACGACCACGGCATGTTCGGTTGGGCTTTGTTCGGATATCTCGCAGCCCTGGTGCTAGGCCTGGGCGCGGTGGTCTACGCCGCGGGATGGTGGGCATCCCGGCACCGGGGGCGGTGGCCGATCCACCGCACCGTGCTGTGGTACACCGGACTCTTCTGCGCCGGGGCCGGGCTGGTGGGTCCAATTGCTGAAGCCGCCCGCACGAGCTTTTCCGCCCACATGGTCGGGCACCTGCTATTGGGCATGGTCGCGCCACTGTGTCTGGTGCTCAGTGCCCCGGTCACCCTTGCTCTGCGGGCGTTGCCTGTGGTTCATGCCCGCGCGCTCTCCCGGGTCCTGCGCACCGTTCTCGTGCGTGGGCTGACCCATCCGATGGTCGCGGTGGTGCTCAACGTCGGGGGCCTGTGGGCGCTTTACACCACCGACCTGTACGGCTTGATGCACACCTCGGTGTGGCTGTATGCGCTCGTCCACGCCCACGTCTTCCTGGCCGGCTATCTTTTCACCGCCGCGATGGTGGGGATTGACCCGAACCCGCACCGGAGCTCCTTCGCCCTGCGGACCGCAGCGCTCATTGGGTTTCTCACAGCCCATTCGATCTTGGCCAAGTGGCTTTACGGTCACCCGCCCGCCGGCGTTGACTTCGCCGACGCGCGGATCGGGGCGCAGATCATGTATTACGGTGGGGATGCCGTGGACGTCACCTTGATCGTTGTTTTCTGCGCCCAGTGGTACACCGCCACCCGCCCCCGTGGAATACCCCTGACAGACACCCATGCATCGCGCTGAGTACACACCCGGCGCCAGCGTCCGTCCAGATCCCTAGGGGAGAATACGTCCATGGAGTACTTCGCGGCTGTGCTGCCGTCCATCTGCATCGGCGTCATCTTCTGGCTGATCATGCGTTCGATTTTCCGTGGCGACCGCACCGAGCGCGCCGTTGAATCCGCTTCCCAGGACGACGCAGCACGCTGGTACGAGGACCTCAAGCAACGCGAGGGCGACGCCCTCTCCTTCCGTCCGCCCTCCGTCGCCGACAACGAGCCCACGCGCTGACCCCGGGTCATCATGTGAGCGGGGGCTGGCGGCTGATCGCCTCAGGTGATGGGAAACGCGTCCCCCGCGACGGGGCTGTGGCCCACCCCGTGACATGCCCGTCGACGGGGCGACCTACGCATCACGGACCCGTAAGCCAGGACGGCCTCAGATCGTCGGTTGCGGCAGCTCCCGGATCCGCTGATACAGACCGCCCGTTGCATCCTCGGGTTGTGAAGACGGCGGAGAAGCCGTGACGGTTCATGGTGCGGGAGATCGTCAACCACACCGACCACCAGCTCACCGGTGAACCCGTCCACGACTGGCCCACCCGCACCGCCGGTCCCGCCCGGGCGGCACGGCCACCCGGGACACCGAGGTTCACAGCACTCACAGCACAGCGATCAGGACAGGGAGGACATATGACGGATCCGCTCACCGGGCGTGTTCTGGTGGTCGACGACGAGGTCGACCTGGCGGAGCTGGTCGCGGAATATCTGCGCAAGGCCGGCCTGGAGGTCGCGGTGCGCCACGACGGCACGGAGGCGGTGGTCGCGGTGCGGGACTTCGCCCCGGACGTGCTCGTGCTCGACCTCGGGCTGCCGGGGATCGACGGGATCGAGGTGTGCCGTCAGGTGCGGACCTTCTCGGACTGTCACGTGCTGATGCTCACCGCCCGCGACGACGAGGTCGACAAGATCGTGGGCCTGTCGGTGGGAGCCGACGACTACGTGACCAAGCCGTTCAGCCCGCGCGAACTCGTGGCGCGGGTCCAGGCCATGCTGCGCCGGGCCCGCACCCGCCCCGTGCCGGTGCCCTCGGAGCCGGCCGGGCAGGGGTTGGTGATCGGGGACCTGGTGGTGGACGAGGCCGCCCGCCAGGTGCACCTGGGCGGGGCACCGGTGGCGCTGACCCGGATCGAGTTCGACCTGCTGGCCGCCCTGGCCGCCCACCCGCAGCTGGTGCTCTCGCGCCGGCAGCTGGTGGAGATGGTGTGGGACACGCACTGGACCGGGGACGCGCACCTGGTGGACGTGCACATCGGGCGGATCCGCAAGAAGCTCGGCGACGAGGTCACGAGCCCCCGGTTCATCCACACCATCCGCGGGGTCGGCTACCGGATGGGCACGGGGCGATGAGCCCCACCGTCTCCGACCGCACCCGGCGCTGGTCCTGGAGCCCGTTGACGGTGCGGTTGATGCTGGCCCAGACCGCGGTGCTGGCCATCGGGCTGATCATCGTGGTGATCACTGCAGTGCTGGTCGGGCCGCGCATGTTCTACCACGAGCTCGTCGAGTCCGGTCACGCCGATGAGGCCCTCGGACTGGTGCACCTGGAGGACGCCTTCCGCTCGGTGAGTCTCACGGCCCTGGCCATCGGCGGGTTGCCGGCGCTCTACATCGCCGGGATGCTCACCTTCTACCTCTATCGCACGATCGGGCGGTCCCTGGCCTCCTTCAGCACCGCCGCCGGTGAGGTGGCCGCGGGCAACTACGATGTGCGCGTCACCTCCACCAAGCTGGGCCCGGAGTTCGACGCCCTGGCCTCCTCTTTCAATGAGATGGCGGCCAAGCTCGCCGCCGTGGACACCACCCGCCGACAGATGCTGGCCGATCTGGCGCATGAGATGCGCACCCCGCTGGCCAGCCTCAAAGGCCACCTGGAGGGCATCGAGGACGGGGTGGTCGAACTCGACGAGCACACCACCGGCATCCTCCACGCCCAGATCACCCGCCTGGAGCGACTGGCCCGCGACATCCGCCAGCTCACCACCGCCGAAGAGGGTATGACGCGGCTGCAGCTCACGCCCCAGGACCCGCAGCACCTGGCGGCCCAGGCGGTCGCGGCCATCGAGCCCGACGCCCTGGGTAAGGGCGTGTCGATCACCTCGCTGAGCACCGGCATGGAGGTCACGCCAGTGCCGCTGGACCCGGAGCGGATGGGCCAGGTGCTGAGCAACCTGCTGGAGAACGCCCTGCGGCACACCCCACCGGGGGGCACCATCACCCTGCACACCGATCACGCCCCGGAGGCGGTCACCTACACGGTGACCGATTCCGGGGAAGGCATCAGCGAGGAGGCCCTCCCGCACGTCTTCGAACGCTTCTACCGTGCGAATACCGGCCGGGAAGCCCACCGCGGCGGCTCGGGGCTGGGGCTGGCGATCAGCAAGGCCCTGGTCGAGGCCCAGGGCGGGACCCTGGAGGCCGCCAGTGCCGGCCCCGGGCGCGGGGCCAGCTTCCGCATCCACCTGCCTCGCCACCGGCCCACCGACTGAGCCCCAGCGCACGCGGAGCTGAGGTTCGAGAACGACTGCGGGCCGTGCCCGCCACCAAAGCTTCGAGGCCTGGTGGCGGGCACGGCCCGCAGGGGTGCAGAGGCACCTACCTGCGCGAGGTCCCGGTGGTCCCGCCGAGCACGAGCCGGCGGGTGCCTTTCACGCTGAGGCTGACGAACCGTTCCAGCGGGCCCTGGCCCAGGGCGCGGTACCAGGCGACCGCGAACAAGGCCGCCAGCGCCACGTGGATCAGGAACCACAGGTACGGCTGGTCGTAGTGGATCTCGAAGGACAGGCCCACCAGGTGGGCGGTGTAGAGGGTCAGGGTCATTGCGCCCATCGCTGCCAGCGGCAGCAGCCAGGCCTCGGCCTTGCGGGCGATCAGCAACAGGGCCCCGAGCACGGTCAGGCCCACGCCCAGGCTCGCCGCGATCGCCAGCGGGGTGTTGGTGTGCGGGGTGGCGATCGCCAGCCACCACACCGTGGAGGTCGGCAGCGAGTCCGGTCCCCACACCAGCACTTCCTCCAGCTCGTGCTCGCCCATCGCAGAGGCGTCCAGCAGCCGCTGGTAGCCGCCGAAGGCGTAGAGCAGGAAGTAGGAGGTGGCCTGAGCAAAGATCGCCATTCCGACACCGATGACCAGCAGCCGGATCTGGACCTCCTGCTTGCGCAGGTTCAACCGGCCCAGTCCCATTCCGACCAGCAGATAAGTCATGTACGGCAGGGCCGGGTAGGTCCCGGTCAGCAGCAGCTGGGAGGCCGTGGCCCCCGGCTCCGTGAGGACGGTGCTGAGGGTGGGGTTGTTGTTGCTCCAGGCGGGCAGCTGATCGAGCAGGCCCTGCATCAGCAGCGGGGACACGATCCCGAAGACCGCCGCACAGACGAACAGCGCCTTCGGGCCGGCGTGCAGGAACGGGATCGCCAGCAGGAAGAACACCCCGTAGTAGATCAGGATGTTGTCCGCCGGGGCGTCTTCGGGCATCAGCGTCCCGATCCACAGACCGACTGCGGCGATGAGCACTGCCCGTACCAGCAGCCCGATCCGGTCAGCGGTCATCGTCGCACCCTCGTGCGGGTGGCGCCCACCGGAGGTCAGCGCCAGACCGACCCCGGCCAACAGGGCGAACAGTGCCGCGGAGTCCCCGGAGAACAAACGCCAGGACCAGCTGGCTTCCCCGGTCTCCTCGTTCCAGGCCGGCAGCAGGTGAATGGCCATCAACCCGATCAGCGCCAACCCCCGGGCCGCGTCGATCCCCACCAGCCGGCGTGTGGGCCGTATCAGTGCATCGTCCAGTCCCGCTGGATCGGTTCTCTCCGCTCGCGACATCGCGCTCATGACTCCCCCTGATCGAGCCAGCCCTTCCAGGGCCAGCGAAGCGTGCGGCCCGCAGGACCGCGTCCACGGCCCCGGGGCACCCGGAGCTGATCTATCTTCAGCATGTCCGCCACGTTTGGCGCTGACCTCGCGGAATCCTCAAGATTCCGTGAAGACTTCGACGGGCTCTTACCCCGGGCGAGCCCTCACCCGGCCACGGGCCCGTCTGGCGACGCCCGGGGCCCGCACAGCATCGCTCTGGCGCGTCACAGTCGCCGCGAAAGCATTCTCAGGATGGCAAGGGTTTGCGCCGTGCGCCTTCCGGTTCCCCGGATGGGACCACGCGGCGCCTGTTGCACCCGTGGAGCAGCCCGTTCCTGACAGGGCCGTTCGGGGTTGGGGGACCAATGAGCGAGACCACCATGGGCCGGACCACCAGTGGCGGAGCTTACCGGTGGGCGGTCGAGGCCTCCGTGAGGACCACCTACCGGATGGACGAGCCCGTGATCGCGGCGGTGAGGGCCTCCATCGCCTCCTGTCACGGTGTGGCCCGATGCACGGGCGCCCCCGGGGTGTCCGTGCGGATACTGCTGGAGGCCGAGAGCTGCGCCGCCGCCTACAGCACGGCCCTGGTGCTGCTGGCGCGGACGGTGCTGCCGTTGCTGGAAGGATCCACGCTGATGGATCTGAACGTCACCACTGACGAGACGCCACCTGAGCATATCGTCCTGCCCGTCCCAATCGCTGTCGTGGGAACGGTTCATTGATTCTTGCCCCGGACCGCAGCCGCCCAGTCGAGGAGATCCCCGGTCTCGCACCGTCAGTGTCGGTCGACCCGGTGACTGTCTCCGCACCAGCCACCTGAGCACACGACCAAGGTCTGGGTGCGGAACCGGTCTCAGGCCTGTCGATGTCTGCCCAGCACGAGCCGGCGGACGATGCGCACGATCCCGGCGACGACCCGCTCGAGGGGGCCTTGCCCGAACACCTTGTGCCAGATCAGGGCAAAGACCAGGGCCACCCCCATGTGGATCAGGAACCACATGGGCTGGTCGTAGTGCAGCTGCGCGGACAGGCCCAGCAGATGGGCGGAGTACACGGTCAGCGTCATCGAGCCCATCGCCGACAGCGGCAGCAACCAGTTTCCCGCCCCGCGGGCCAGCAGCAGGAACAGACCCAGCACCGCTATCGCCGAGCCCAGACCCAGCAGCAGGGCCAGCGGGGTGTTGGTGTAGGGACCGGCGATGGCCAGCCACCACCAGGTGGTCGTGGGCAGAGCAGGATCGGGACCGAAGTTGATGATGTCATCGATCAGCTCTTCGTCCAGAGCCGGGGTGTGGGCCAGGAGCTGGTCGTAGCCCCCGGCCTGGAGAATCAGCACCCAGTAGGCGAACCACGCCGTCACCGCCAGGATCACTCCCAGCGACAGCAACGTCGTCTGGATCCCGACGTCGGCCAGATCCAGCCGCCCGATCGCCACCCCGGCCAGCAGATAGGCCAGGTACGGCAGGGCGGGGAAGGTCCCGGTCAACACCAGCTGGGCGGTAGTGGCCCCGGGATTGCCGACCAGGTCAGTCAGTGCTGGGTTGTACCGCTCGACGGCCGGCAGGACGTCGCGCAACAGGTACATGAGCACCGGACCGGCCAGAGCGAAGAACCCCGCCCAAGTGAACAACGCCCGCGCGGACAGAGACAGGAACGGGACCGCCAGCAGGAAGATGACCCCGTAGTAGACCAGGATGTTTACCGCCGGGACCTCGGCAAGGCTGTCTCCTGGGATGACTTCGTTGATCACCAACCCCAGACCCGCGATCAACAATGCGCGCACCACCACCCCCACCCGGTCCGCCGTCATCGCCCGCCCAGTGTGCGGGCTCTGCCCGCCGGTGCTGAAGGCCAGACCCACCCCGGTCAGCAGGGCGAACAGCGCCGCGGAGCGGCCGGCGAAGACCGTCCACTGCGCGGTGGGCTCGAAGGAAACCGGGTCCCAGGACGGCATGATGTGGATGGAGATCATTCCGATCAGCGCCAGCCCGCGGGCGGCGTCGATCCCGATCAGGCGCTGCTTGCGTGCCCCGGTGTCCGCGGTGCTTGCACCGCTCGCCGCAGCAGGTTCTGCCCCAGTGCGGGAAGTGGACCATCGTGGACTGTTCTGTGTCCACGGGGCGCTGCGCGCCGGGCGTCCTTGGAAATCCGTCATGACGAGCTACCCCCTGTGCTGCACTGGCGGGCCCCCTGCCCGCCGGACCGGGCCCCAACGCCCGGTACAGGATTTACTTGAGCAAGGGCGGGTATAGCTGAAGTATTCGTTTTCTAAGATCTGCCTGTGAAGGCTGGTTCGGCTGACGAGAGCGAGTCGTGCGGCGGGGACCAGACATGGACGGCCCTTCCGAGACCTTGCCCGAACTCCTCAGGACGGATGGTGCGGTAGCGAGCTTCACGGGCCCTCGTGCGTGCGGGCCACCGCCACCACATCGCGGCGGAACTCCTCAGGACAGGGCCTGGGCACGGGGTCGTCCTGACCGTAAGAACGGATCCTCACAAGTAAAAGGAGTCGGGGAACCCGGGGCAGTCCCTACCGTGGCGCCCTCTTCCCCTAAAGACCAGTCTGGGGTTGCAGGGTCATCACAGGCCGGTGAGTCTGGTAAGCCGGGCGAGAACCGCCTCGGGCGCACCGATGGCGTCCACGACGGCCCAGCCCCGAGCACCGGCGAACTCCAGATAGGCCGTCCGGGCCGCGCGCAGATACTCCAGCGACTCGTCGTCCTGCCCGCGATCGAGAATCCGTGCATGGGCGGTCTCGGTCGGGACGTCGAGAACCACCACGACGACGCCGTCCAGCACCATCACCGCCAACCACGGCAGGACCCGGCCCGACGGCAGACCCCGGACCCGCCGCAGCACCAGCTGGCACACCAGGTGTCGATCCATCACCACCAGACCGTCCCGACCCGCGGCACGGACCTGGGAGACCAGGACGTTGGCGGTGCGCACCACGGTCTCGAACCGGTCCGCCCACCGCACCGGCACCTCCACCCCAACGCGCGCCGAGGTGCGTGCCAGCCAGCGGCGACCGGACCGGTTGCGCAGCACGATCGCCTCCCGCCCCGCCCCCTGCTCCGCCGCCACCAGCGCCGAGGCTGTCGTCGTCTTCCCGGCCCCGTCGATGCCCAGCAGCACGACGGTCCGGGCCCGGCGCGCTGGCAGGCTCCCGGGCCGCCGCGCTCGAGGCGCCCCAGCGGCAGGGCGCCTGCGGCGCCCCTTCATCGGGATGTTCCTGATGCTGCTGAACGGGACACTGCTCCGCCTTTCCGGCTGTTAGGGGCTTCGCTTACCTTGTGCCGATCTGGCCCACGAGATGCGCACCCCGCTGATCAGCCTTAAAGGACACCTGGAGGGTATCGAGGACGGGGTCGTGACCCTGGACGAGCGGACCGCGGCGATCCTGCACGCCCAGATCACCCGGCTGCAACGCCTAGCCCGCGGCACCCGCGCCCTGACCCGGGCCGAAGAGGGCATGACCCACCTCCAGCCCACCGCCCAGGACCCTGCGCAGCCGGTCACCGAGGCGATCGAGACCATCGCTCAGGCCGCGGCAGGCAAAAACATCACGGTGACCAGCACCGGCCTGCCCGCCGCCCCGGTGCAGATCGATCGGGAGCGGATGCGCCAGGTGCTGGGCAACCTGCTGGAGAACGCACTGCGCCACACCCCATCGGGAGAGACCATCACCGTGCGCACCGACCACACCTCCGAGGCGCTCACGATCACGGTCCCCGACACCGGAGAAGGCATCCCCCAGCCAGCCTGCCCCACATCTTCGAACGCTTCTACCGCGCCAACACCGGCCGGGAAGCCCACCGGGGCGGCTCGGGTCTGGGTCTGGCCATCAGTAAGGCCCTGGCCGAGGCCCAGGGCGGGACCCTGAAGACCCCGGAGCTGGGCGCGGAGCCGGCTTCTGGATCCGCCTGCCCCGATACCAACCCGCGAACTGACCGGAGCTAACAGCTCCGGGCCGCGCCCGCCACCGAGGAATCCACCTGCTGTGGCTGGCACGGCGCGTGAGAGTCTGCCTCGACTGTTGCTCACATCCGGTGGAGCCAGTAGGGGCGGTGGAGCACGGTGCGGCGGGTCGTTTCCACGCTGGTGCTCAGCACCCGCTCCAGCGGTCCCTGACCCAGTGCTCGTTGCCAGGCCACCGCGAGCAGTGCCGCGACCACCACGTGGATGACGTACCACAGGTAGGGCTGGTCGTAGGGAGCCTGGAAGGACAGCGCCAGCAGGTGGACGGTGTACAGGGTCAGGGCCATCGCGCCCATCGCCGACAGCGGCAGCAACCATGCCCTGAACTGTTGGGAGACCAGCAGGAAGCTACCCAGCACCAGCAGTCCCACGCCCAGGCTGGCCGCAGTCTCCCACAGAGGGCTGGTGTGCGGGGTAGTGATCGCCAGCCACCAAGTCGTGTCGGTGGGCAAGGAACCCGGGCCCCACACCAGCACCTCGGCTAGCTCGTCCTCGCTCACCCCACCGGTGGTCAGCGACCGGTCATACCCGCCGAAGGCATAGGACACGAAGACGGAGGTGGTCTGGGCAAAAATCACCAGTCCCGCTCCCACCGTCAGCAGCCGACCCTGAATCCCCGTGTCGCGCAGGTGCACCCGCCCCAGGCCCAGTCCGACCAGCAGATAGGTCATGTACGGCAGGGCCGAGTAGGTGCCGGTGAGCAACAGCTGGGAGATCGTCCCCGCAGGCTCGTCCACCACCTCGGCGAAGGTGGGGTTGGAAAAGGTGTATGCGGGAAGGATTTCTGCCAGGCCCTGCATCAGCAGCGGACCCACGATCCAAGAGACCGCCGCGCAAACGAATAACACCGTCGCGGACAGGTGCAGGAACGGGATCGCCAGCAGGAGGAACACCGCGTAATAGATCAAGAGGTTGTCCGCCGGGGCGTCTGCGGGCAGCAGCGCCCCGATCCCCAGACCCACCACGGCGATCAGCACCGCCCGCACGGCCACCCCCACCCGATCGGCGGCCAACCACCTGCCGGCGTGCGGGAACCGCCCCCCGCAACCGAGTGCCAGTCCCACCCCGGCCAGCAGGGCGAACAGTGCCACCACATCCCCCGAAGACATGAGGTGCGACCAGGTCGATTCCTGGGTCGCATCGTCATACTCGGGCAGGACCTGCATCGAGATCAGCCCGATCAGCGCCAGCCCGCGGGCCGCGTCGATGCTGACCAACCACCACGCGGGCCTGCAGGCACCGCCCGTGGCACCCGCCAGAGCAGGTTCTTCCGTTCTGGACGTCCAGCTCATGGGTCCCCCAATTTCCCGGGCCCACCCCGGCACCCCAGGGTCCAGAGTCGAGCCGTATCTGAGGTCCCAACACTCCCGGGACCATCCCAGACTCAGGATCTCTGCTGCACCTGGCGCTCCAGTTGAGCAATCCTCAAGATTCCATAAAGTCCCGCGAGCCCCACCGTGCACGTAGGTCTCCCCCCATGTGTGCGGACGGACACGATAGGGCGGCTGTGGCTACGCTGAGTTGAGCCCCCGAGGGGTCGGCAGAGGCGAGATCAAACTGCGGAGCTGGCGGCAATACCGGTGGCTGCGGTGGATGCAGGGCCCCCGTTGCCATGGCTACTGCTGACTTTGGCCGAGGTTGCCTCGGTGGTTCCCGGATTCACCGCTGTGTTCGCGCGTCTGGGCGTCCGCGGAGACCGCATCAATGGTGGCCTCAGAGGTAGCTGCAGATCTGCTCGGCATCGCACTGGGCGGGATCCCCCCGGACTGCGACCTGGTAGTACTCGGCCACGGAGGCTCGCAGGGCGGTGAGCTCAGCGATGTGCTGATCGAGGCGGGCCAGTTGCTGGGCCAGCTGGCCGGCCACGTGGGCGCAGGGAGCCTGCCCGGCGTCGCGGACCCGCAGGATCTCGCGGATCTCGGCCAGGGCGAGCCCGGCGATCTTGCTGCGGCGGATGAACTCCAGTCGGGCGAGGGTCTCTGGTGGATAGTCGCGGTACCCGTTGGGACAGCGTTGGGCCGGGGGGAGCAGTCCTTGCTGTTCGTAGAACCGCAGGGCTTTGGTGGTCATGCCGGCGGCCGCGGCCACTTCACCGATCCGCACGGTGCACCCCGATCCTGAACTGGTCCTTGGCCTTCCACGGTAGAGGAAGGTGCTGGTGCAGGGTACTGCCTGACCCTTGCGCGACGGTGACGACTCCGTCCCCGGGAGTCCCCGGGGGTCACCCGGGTTCGGTGCGGGAGCGGTCGGCCTCCACGGCTTGCCAGGTCTTGCGTGCGGCGATCAGCACCGGATCCCACACCGGGGAAAAGGGTGGGGCGTAGGACAGGTCGATGTTCAGCAGCTCCTCCACCGGCGTTTCGTGCCACAGGGCGACTGCGAGCACGTCGATGCGCTTGGCCGCGCCTTCCTCCCCGACGATCTGAGCTCCCAGCAGCCGGCCAGTGCCGCGTTCGGCGATGAGCTTGGTACGGATCGGTTTGGCCCCGGGGTAGTAGCCGGCCCGGGTGGTGGAATCAACCACCGCGGTGACCGGATCGAACCCGGCCGCCTGCGCCTCGGACTCCCCGAGGCCGGTGCGTCCGACTTCGATGTCGCAGATCTTGGTCACGGCCGTACCCAGCACCCCGGGGAAGGTGGCGTAGCCGCCGCCGATGTTGATCCCGGCGGTGCGGCCCTCCTTGTTCGCGTGCGTGCCCAGCGGCAGCGTGACGTGGCGGCGAGAAACACGGTGGAACTTCTCCACGCAGTCCCCTCCGGCCCACACCCCTTCGATCCCGGTGCGCAGCCGGCGGTCCACCGCGATCGCCCCCGTCTCCCCCAGCGGAATCCCCGCCTGGGCGGCCAGGGCCGTGTTCGGTTCCACCCCCAGGCCCAGGATCACCAGATCGGTCGGGATGGTGGCCTGATCAGTCACCACCGCGGTGACCGTCCCGTGACGGGTCCCGAAGCCGGTGACCGTCTCCTCCATCCGCACCTCCATCCCGAAGCCCTCCATCGCGGAGGCGATGAGCATTCCCATGTCCGGATCCAGGCCCGGCAGCGGGGCCGGAGGACGCCCGATCACGGTGATATCCACGCCCCAGGCGCTCAGCGCCTCGGCCAGCTCCAGGCCGATGTACCCGGCCCCGACGACCACCGCCCGGCCCGGCCGGTCCCGCTCCAGCACCGCCCGCAGTGCCAGGCCTGGGGTTGACCCCGTTTCGTGGACATCGAGTTATGCGGCTTCTGCCGCGGGGTTCATGAGCTGGTGCTCGAAGGCT
>NZ_JBNAFK010000037.1:0-11315 GCF_049716185.1 Kocuria sp. CH-021
CCGCTGCGTCCGCTACGCTCCCGGAAGCGGCATAACCGAAACGACACCGTGTCCAAGACCCGGGGTCAAGACCCGTCGCCCTCGGCTACGTGGTGGCCCAGGTGCTCGGGGCGCTGGTCGCGGTGGGCATGCTGTGGGCGGTGCTGATGACACTGATTGATGCCTCCACCACCGCCCAGGCCTTGGGGGCGGTGGCCAACGGCTACGGGGAGAACTCCACCTCCCAAGCCGGTTGGTCCACCGTGCTTCTGGTCGAGTTCGTGGCGACGACGCTGTTCGTCCTCGTGGTCCTGGGCTCGGCAGCCCCACGGGCCAACGCGGTCCTGGCCCCGGTGGCGATCGGGGCGAGCTTCGCCTTCCTGCTCACCATCCTGGCGCCTTTCGACGGCGGGTCGCTGAATCCGGCCCGCTCCACCGGCACCGCGGTTATCGGGGGTGTTGAAAGCCTGTCTCAGCTGTGGCTGTTTTGGGTTGCCCCGTTGCTGGGGGGTCTGGTGGCGGGTCTGATCTACCGTGTGGTAGATCTGGGCCGCTCACCCCGCCGCGCCACCGTGCCGCCCGCCGAAGACGCCACAGCGAGCACCGACACCTCCATCGCCCCGGGAGCGTGAGGGAGCCGAGCGGTGTCTCGTCACGGGATGGTCCTACTCGCCATGGCGTCTTCTCGGAGCCTTCCGGATTAACCCGTGCCAGCGCAGGTCAGCCGGGCGCCGGCGCTGAGGACGGGTCGAGCAGAGTCCCCGGAAGGGCTGTATCCCATCTGGGACGCCTGGAATTTTCTGCGTTGGCGGGACGGTCAGGGAACACGCGTCAGTGACCGGTCGCCGTTTCTAGCCTGCGCATGGTCACTGGTCTGTGCATGGTCACTGGGCTGTGGTGCGCAGTGCTGGTGCGCTCCTGGCAGGTGGAGGCGAACGTCTGCTCCAGTGCGTTGTTCGGCGTGGTGGGTCACGAGCACGACGATGCGGTCGGACAGTGCTGAGCGCAGGTCGGAGATCAGCGAGTGGGCAGCGGGTGCGTCGAGGTGAGCGGTGGGTTCGTCGAGGAGCAGGACGTCGGCGCGGGTGAGCAGCGCCCTGGCGACGGCGATGCGTTGTCGTTGGCCTCCCGAGAGGCTCCCTCCGCTCGGGCCGACTGGTGTGTCCAGGCCCTGGGGCAATCCACCCATGAAGGACTCCAGGCCCACGCGGGTAAGGACCTCATGCATGTCCTCATCGGTGGGCCGATCGTTTTTCCCCCGGGCGAGCAGGAGGTTCCCGCGGATGGTGGAGTCGAACAGGTGTGCCTCCTGGGGGCACCAGGCGAAGCGTCGCCGCAGCTGCCGGGCGTCGAAGGTGGTGCTGTCGGAGCCGTTGACCTGCCATGAGCCCTCCGCGGCGGGCAAGTGGCCCAGGAGGGTCGCCAGCAGGGTGGATTTGCCTGAGCCGGAGGGACCTTCAACGACGAGCCACCGGCCCCGGCGCACGGTGGCCTGGAGGTGGCGGAATGCCGGGGCCGGCGCCTGCGGCCAGGTGACGGCCAGGTCGGCCAGCGTCAGCTCTTGGACCTGAGCCGGAACCAGCCCGGCGGGGGGCCGAGGTCGCTTATGGCGGGTGGTTGTGGCGGTGACGGCATGGACCTTGCGCAGCGACTGGGCCAGCGCGGGCCACTGCTGTACCGCATCGACCGCGCCGAGCAGCGGATCGATCAGGCCCAGGGGCAGCAGCACGAGTGCGGCGACGACCGGTGCGGAGATTGTGCCTGCCGCCCGGGCTTCGGCGGTGGTTGCCAGCATGAGCACGGAGGAGAGGGAGCAGGCCAGCACCACGACGGCCTCGCCCAGGCCCCGCGCCCAGGCAGTGGACCGGGTTGCGGTGTCCGCGGACTGCTCGAGGTCGTCGAGCCGGGCGAGCATGTCCTTGGCTCGATCGTTGGCGCGCAGCTCGTCGGAGGCGGCGACCATCGCGGCGAAGCGGCGGATCACGCTGGAGCGCACGACGGTGAGGTGGCGGGCCGCGGATCGGTCGGCCAGCAGCGCCGCGACGGGCCCGGCGAGCAGCCCGCCGAGGACGGCGACCAGTAGCGTGGGCACCGCGCTGGGGCACAGGGCCATGACGGCGACGACAGCCCCCAGGGCGGTGCCGGCCCCGGCCATCGGTGGCAGCAGGACCCGGGGGGCCAGGTCGCGGACCCGGTCGGCGGCGTCGACCAGGTGCTCCAGGGCCGCCCCACCGGTGGCTAGAACCCGGGAGGCCAGGCCTCGGGCGGCCAGCCCGGCCCAGATCCGGGACCTGAGCTCGGTGGTGGCGGACAGGACGGCGTCGTGGGTGGCCAGTCGTTCGGCGTAGCGCAGCACGGCGCGGCCGATGCCGAAGAAGCGGACGCCGACGATGGCGACCATCAGGTACATGATTCCCGGCTGCTCGCTGGCGCGCACGATTAGCCAGCCCGACAGCGTGGTGAGGGCGGCGGCGAACAGGGCTGAGGCCGTCCCCAGGGCCGCTGCCCCCAACATGCGCCAGCGAGTGGAGGCGAGGAACGCCCTGAGCTCGCCCAACGCACCACCGGAGGTCTCGGCGAGTGAAGAAGTGAACGCCTCGCCCTGGCGATCGGAGGCCTGCTGCTCCTCCGGGGCGGTGGTTCCTGGCTGGCGATGCGCCCCCTCCCCGCGGGGGCTGGCGGGCTGCCCCAGGAGCACTTTCTGGTCGGCGAGGGCGGTGATCTCGGTTTCGTGGGAGGCCAGGATCACGGTGGTGGTGCCGCGCAGGTTGTCGATGAGGTTTCTGATGCGGTGCGCGTTGGTGGGATCGAGGTGGGCGGTGGGCTCGTCGAGGAGCAGCAGCCGGGCCCCGGCGGTGATGCGGACCAGGCCCCGGGCCAGGCCCAGGCGGCGCAGTTCCCCGGGGCTGAGTTGGTTCGGGTCCGCCTCGGCCAGCCCGGTCAGTCCGACTCGCGCGAGGGCGTGGTGGGTGGAAGCGGTGTCGTGGGCGTAGAGCTGGATCTCGTCGAGGACGGTCTCGCCGACGGTGTGGATGTGCTGAGGCACCCAGGCCACTGCAGCCGGGTCGATCCCGTGGATGGTTCCTTTTTGGGCTTCGATGGTTCCGGCGAGGACCCCGAGCAGGGTGGATTTGCCGCTGCCGCTGGGGCCTTCGACGCTAGTGATAGTTCCGGAAGGGATTTCGGCGTCGAGACCGGATACTGCTGGGGAGGGCCGTCCTGGGTAGCGCACGACCACGCCACTGATTCGCACCGCGGGTGCCTGGTCCGCTGGGGTGTCCGGCTGGGGGTTGATCGTTGCGGGGTTCGATTCCGGTGGCGTCGGTCTGCGGATGTCGGGGGCCGGGGGCTCGGCGACGATCTCACGGGAGCAGTGCAAGGCTGCCATGCCGTCCTGGGAGGCGTGGAAGGCTGCGCCGAGGTCGCGGAAGGGGGCGAAGCATTCGGGGGCGAGGATGAGGGCAATGAGTCCCACCAGGAGGTCGAGGTCACCGTAGACGAGGCGCACGCCGACGAACACCGCCACGACGGCGACCGAGAGCGTGGCGATCAGCTCGAGCACGAGCGCGGAGAGGAACGCGGTGCGCAGGGTCACCATGGTTGTGTGCCGGTGCTGCTCGGAGACATCGCGCAGCGCCGCAGCCTGCTCCTCGATCCGTCCCAGGCCCACGAGGACGGGCAGTCCACGGGCGAGTTCGACCAGGTGGTGGGAGAGTCGTTGAAGGGCGGCGGAGGACTCCTCAGCCTTGTCCTGGGAGTGCAGCCCGATCAGTGCCATGAACACCGGAATCAGGGGCACGGTGAGCACGATGATGAGGGCGCTGACCCAGTCGGCGGCCAGGATCCGCGCCCCGACCAGCAGAGGCACGGTGGTGGCGGCGGTGACCGAGGGCAGCACGCGCGCGTAGTAGTCGTCGAGGGCGTCGAGGCCGATGGTGCCCACAGTGGTCGTGGCGCCGACGTCGTGGCCGCCCCCGGCCAGGAGGCGGGTGGCGAGTTCTCGGCGCAGCCCCCGCTTCGCCCGACCGGCGGCGCGGACGGCGACGACCTGGGTGGCCCAGGTGGTTGCGGCACGCAGCAGCCCGGCACCGACCCCGACCAGCAGAGCCCGTTGCCAGGCCGCCGTGTCATGAGCGATGACCCCGACGATGCCGCGGGCCAGGGCTTCGGCCATGCCGATCAGAGCCAGAGCCTTGAGCGCTCCGAGGAGGCCGAGGGTGAAGACTGTGGCAGCACCACCGGGGCCCAGCGGGGGACGTTTCATGCCTGCTGGTTCCCGTCCGTGCCCGTCCCCGGCACACCCTCACGTCGGGTACCCGCGGCGCGGCTCGGGGCAACGGCGGGAAGGACGGGGTGGGGGGCGGGAAGATGGCCGGTGGTCAGGCGCCGGCGGAACACCCAATAGCTCCAGCTCTGAGCGAGCATCACCGAGGGCAAGCCGATGGCCGCCACGACGGTCATGACCCCCAGGGTGTAGTCGCTGCTGGAGGCGTTGGCCACCGTCAGGTGGTGGGCGGGGTCGATCGTGGAGGGCAGGACCACGGGGTAGACGTTGGCGAAGATTGAGGTAAGGCCGCAGAACAGCAGTGCGGCGGAGCCGGCGAAGGCGCGGCCTTCCCGGCCCAGGCGGGCGCTGGTCCACCCGAAGAGCGCGGCGACGACCGCGGCACCGACCAGGGGCCAGGTCCAGGCCTTGTCGTGGAGCACTTGAACGGCCAACACCCACACGGTGAGCGGCACCAGCGCGGCCGGGCCGAAACGGAGGAGGAACTGGCGGGCACGCACCCGGACCGGGCCCTCGGTCTTCAGTCCCAGGAAGGCCGAGGCGTGCACGAGGCAGAAACCGACCAGCGCCAGCCCACCGAGCAGCGCGTAGGGCGTGAACCAGGCGAAGGCCCCGCCGACGCGGTCGCCGTTGGCGTTCAGCGGCAGGCCCGTAGTGGTCAAAGCCAAGGCAGCACCGAGCCCGAAGGCGACCAGGAACGATCCCCCGCCCAGGGCCCGGTCCACCCACCGCCGCCACCGGTCGCTGTGGACCTTGCCGCGGTACTCGATGGACACCGCCCGGAAAATCAGCCCGACCAGGACGAACACGAAGGGGACGTACAGGGCAGAGAACAAGGAGGCGTACCAGTCGGGGAAGGCGGCGAAGAGCCCGGCGGCTGCGGTGATCAGCCACACCTCGTTGCCGTCCCACACCGGGCCGATGGTATTGAGCATCTGCCGGCGCTGGCGCTCATCGCGGGTACTGGTGAGCATGAGCATCCCCACGCCCAGGTCGAAGCCGTCCAGGAGGATGAACCCGGTCCACAGCACCGCGATGGCGATGAACCAGAGAGTGGGAAGCAGTTCCATGTCAGGGGCCGTTCTGTGGTCGTCGGGCTCAGTAGGCGAAGGCCAGCACGTCATCGCGCCGACCGGTCATGCCCTCGGGATGGGCGGGGTCATCTTCGTGGTGGGCGAGCTCGGGCATGGCCGAGGCGACCCCGCCGCGCACGTAGCGCACGAGCAACCTCGTCTCCACCACCAGCAGGACCGCGTAGATCAGCCCGAGGGTGATGAGGGAGAAAAGGATCTCCTCCCCGCTGACTCCCGGGGAGACGGCAGCGGCGGTGTACATGTACACCCCGTCCACACCACTGGGGTTGGGATTCGGGACGACCACGAACGGTTGCCGTCCCATCTCGGTGAACACCCACCCGGCAATGTTGGCCCCGAAGGGTGCCAGGATGGAGGCCACCGCCACCCACATCAAGGGCTTGGAAGCCGGGACGGTGCCCTTCCGGGTGAGCCACAGCGTCAGCGCCGCGAAGCCGGCGGCGAGCATGCCGAAGCCGATCATCAGGCGGAACCCCCAGTAGGTGACCTCCATTAGGGGCAGGTAGTCGATCTTTTGGCCGGCCCGTTCGCCGTACATGGGGTCTTCAGGCAGGTGGGTGCCGTAGGCGGCCTCGTACTGTGGGATGAGGGTGTTCACGCCCTTGACTTCGGTGTCGAAGTCCCCGTGGGCCAAAAACGACAGCAGGCCCGGGATCTCGATGACGTTGGTCACCTGGTCACAGTCCTGGGCTCCGAGCGGGCCCACGGCCAGCACCGAGAAGCTGGTGCCATCGTGGCAGGCCGCCTCAGCGGCGGCCATCTTCAGCGGCTGCTGGTCGAACATGAGCTTGCCCTGCAGGTCCCCGGTGGCGGCGACCCCGCCGAAGGCGACGGCGGCGACCACCGCACCGATGCGCAGGCTGGACAGCCACACCGCGTGGTCGACCCGGTCCCGCCCGGGAATATCGGCCCGCTCTCCCACGACCACGGCACCGGAGTCGTCGACGGTGTCGATGTTGTCCCGGCGGCGCTGCCACAGCTGGTACCAGGAAACCCCGATCAGGAACGCCGCGCCCACTGCCACCGCTCCGGCCAGGGTGTGGGAGTAGGCCACCAGGGCCGTGTTGTTGGTCAGCACCGCCCACACGTCGTTCATCACCGGGCGGCCGTCCACCATCTCCACGCCCACCGGGTGCTGCATCCAGGAGTTGGCGACGATGATGAAAAAGGCCGAGACCACGGAGCCGAGCACCGCGGTCCACAGCGTGGCCAGGTGCAGCTTCTTGGGCAGGCGGTCCCAGCCGAAGATCCACAGGCCCAGGAAGGTGGACTCGAAGAAGAAGGCGAGCAGGCCCTCCATCGCCAGCGGTGCGCCGAAGACGTCGCCGACGAAGCGGGAGTACTCGCTCCAGGCCATCCCGAACTGGAATTCCTGCACCAACCCGGTGGCCACGCCCATGATGAAGTTGATCAGGTAGAGCTTGCCCCAGAACTTCGTCATCCGCAGCCAACGCTCGTTGCCGGTGCGCACCCACATCGTCTGCATGAGCGCCACCAGCAGACCCAGCCCGAGCGTGAGCGGGACCATCACGAAGTGGTAGACGGTGGTGATCCCGAACTGCCACCGGGCGATCTCCAACGGATCCATGGGTTGTCCCCCAAGCCTTTTTACAGTGGTGTAGAAGTAGTTCTACGAGTCGTAGAACTACTTCTACACCACTGTAGAACACGTGGGTCGGTCCGCTAGAATCAGCTGGTGGCAACCAACGAATCGAAACGTGCAACCTCCTTAGGTGACCTGGAGCGATCCATCATGGAGATCCTCTGGCAGGCGGACACCCCCCTGTCGGCCTACGACCTCCAGGACCAGCTCCCCCTAGCCACCGACAGCGGTCGCCCCCGCGCCGCCACCACCGTGCTCACCGTCCTGTCCCGCCTGGAGCGCAAAGGCTTCGTCACACGGGAACGCACCTTCCGCCCCCACCGGTACCACGCCGCAGCGTCCCGCGAAGAGCACATGGCCTCCCTCATGCACGAGGTCCTCGGAACAGCCAACGACCGGGCCGCCGTACTCGAACGCTTCGTCGGGGGCGTCAGTTCCGAGGAGGCACAAACTCTGCGGCGCCTCCTCGACGACCACTGAGTCCATGTGATCAGCGCCTCGATCGGCCTCGCGGCATTTGCTCTCGCCCTGGCCTGGCCCGTCCCGATCCTTTTCTCGCACGCCAAGTGGCCGACCCGCGCCCCCGCCACCGCACTGGTGCTCTGGCAGGCCGTCGCCCTGGCCGGCGGGCTGTCGATGCTCGGGGCCTTGCTCACCTTCGGCCTGGCCCCTTTTGGGCCGGACTTGGTCACGGGCGGCATCAGCTTCGCCGCTAGCTTCTTGGGAGATCAGCCATGGGTGCCCGCAGGCCCGATGCACATCCTCGCGCTGTCCGGAGCAGTTCTGCTCGGCGGGCATCTGCTGCTGAACCTGATGGTCACGATTGTGCGCGCCGAACGCGATCGCCGGCGCCATGCCCAGCTGGTCCTGCTCCTGAGCACACCGTTGCCCGATGCCCCCGGCACCCGGCTCCTCGACAACCCCGCCCCTGTCGCCTACTGCCTCCCGGGGGCGTTCACCACGATGACCGTCCTCTCTGCCGGATTGCTGTCACTGCTCGATGAAAACGAGCTGGACGCGGTGATCGAGCACGAGAAGGCACATGCCACCCAACGCCATGACATCGTGCTGATGCTATTCCGCGCCTGGAAGGCTTCCCTGCCCTGGTTCCCCATCGCCGACCGCGCTCACCGCGAAGTCGGGCTCCTCGTCGAGATGCTCGCCGACGACCGCGCCCGCCGGAGCGTCGACGACCGTACCCTCGCCCGAGCCGTCGCCCTTGTCAGCACCGGTGGATCCGCTGCTCCCTCGCACCGCTTCCAAGGCACCTGGACAGGCGCGGCCCCTGCCGAGGACGCCCGTCATCGCATCCTGCGACTGGAGGCCACGCCCGTGCCGGCGGGACAAAAGGCAACAGTCATCGGCGCAGCCGCTGCGCTCATCATCGTGCCCACCATCTTGCTGCTCGCCCCCGGCCTCACCAATCTGCTCGACTGACCACAGGCGCGAACCACCCTGGCTGCCACGGCAACACCTGACCCATGACTCGGCGCCCTGACACCGAGATCTACCGCGTCACATGAGGTACATCAGCGCCACTTTGCCACCGATTCAGGAACCTCGAATCGGAGGGCGGCAGCTCTGCGCGTCATACAGCGTTGCGTGCCCGCACGACACCGCATTAACGGGAGCGAAGACGTATCCTCAGGAGGATTGTCCGTGCTCCTACGCGCACACCAATGTTTGATGCCTGCGGTCCGTTGCTCGATCTTTCCGTCGTTGCCCGCGACGTCCTGGGGGAAACACCATCATGCCCCGTGACTCCTCTCGCCGCCCTGCCAAGCCCGACCTCCGTCACCGCGCCTCCTCGCCGGTGAGCGCCCTCGCCGCGTTCTCGGCCCTCGTGGCGCTGAGCGTGGCCGTCAGCTCGGGCGTCACTCCGGGGGCCGGCGAAGAACGAGGGGCTGCCTTCGGGGTGTCGGCGGGCTCCTCGGCCTCCTCGGAGCGGTCGGACAGCGGGTGGAGCCTCTTCGCGTCAGGTCAGGAGCGGCAGCACCCTCCGGCGGCACCGTTGCGGCAGAACCGTTCCACCTCGCCCGTCCGTGACGGCGCCGCAGGCAACGGGTCCTGGCGCCAAGGCACCGGGCCGGGCGACGCCGCCCGGAACGCGGCCTCGACGGTGCGCCCGGGGCGGCACGCACCGAGGCTGTACTCGGGCGAGCTTCCCGTCAACACCCTCATCGCCCCCACCACTCCCGGGGCCGTCCTGACCGGGGGAACCTTCGGGTGGCGGATCGCCCCCGATCGCGGCGACCGCGAGTTCCACAACGGCACCGACGTTTCCGCCGCCGCAGGGCTGCCGGTCGTGGCGGCCGCCGAGGGCGAGGTGACGGCCGTGTTCTGGGACGTCTGGGGCGGCAACCGTGTGGAGGTCACCCACGCGGACGGACTGAGAACCACCTACAACCACCTCCAGGACGTCAGGGTGGCCACCGGTGACCGGCTGACCGCGTCCGAGCAGCTCGGTTCCGTCGGTGCCACCGGAACCCGGGTCACGGGACCAAATCTGCACCTCGAGACCTGGGTCGACGGGCAGGCCGTGGACCCCCAGTCCTTCGACTGGGTCGACGGTCTCCGCGTCATTCCCGCCTCCCGCAGCAAGTACTCCTTGGAGGTGCCCGTGCCGGCTCTCCCGGAGGACGAGACCGCCGCCAAGAAAAAGGCCGCCTCGGGTGAGGACGCTGCAGGGCAGAAGAAGGCCTCCCAAAAGAAGGCTGCGGAGCAAAAGGCCGCTGCGACCAAGAAGGTCACGAAGGAGCCACAGCCCACGGCCGAGCCTTCCTCTCCTGCAAAACCCAGCCCCACACCGACTCCTGCACCGCCAGCAGCGCAAAAGCCCACGGCCCCCCAGACCAAGCCGGTAGAGCCCGCCAAACCAGCACCTGCTGCGACCCCGCCCGGGCCCAAACCCGCACCGTCCAAACCCGCACCGCCCAAACCCGCACCGCCACCGTCCGCGGACACTGGGAAAGAGAAGGAGCTCCTGCCCGGGGTGGCGCCCCGGGTTCCGGACACCGAACGGGACACCGATCGCGACGGCACCCTCGACATTGAAGACACCGACCTCGACGGGGACGGCATCGACAACGAGGCTGACGACAACCTCGACGGCGATAAGTTCATCGATGAGGTTGATCCGGACATGGATGGGGACGGTCTGCTCAATGAAGGGGACCCGGACATCGACGGGGACGGCATCCTCAATGACAAGGAAGGGGAGCCCATACGCCCGGCACGCATGGCGACCACCAAACCAACCCCCGAGACTGGTGAGCCGAGCGATCCTGTAGAGATCACGGCCCCTACCCGGGGAACTCAGACTGCCGGAACCTCGCCGGTCAACGGTGCAGTGCCGGCCCGCTGAGTTACACCTGGTCTCATATCTTGGTCTCCTGGCGCAGTCGGTGGACGTTGATGAGCGTGAGGGCGAGCAGGAGCAAGGGGGTCAGACCAGGGTGGCTACGGTGCGGTCATAGCGGAGTCCGAGGCGTTTGAAACGCAAGACCCCCGAGTTGGTGCGCTCGACCACCCGCCGGTGCCGACTTAGGTGGGTCTTGGCTTCGACCCCACGGCGGGTATCACGCACCTTGATGCCCCCGCCGGTGCAGGTACCGCCGGCACCTTGGGTAGGCGAAAACCCTTGTCCGCGTGCAGCTTCACCGGGCGGCGCCGTGGCCGCACAAGGTGTCGGAGCTGACCGCGCACACCGGGGTTGGTCCCCATCGGGGGTCGAAGAGCCGGCTGTCGTGGGTGTTGGCGGCCGGGGCGAGAACGTGCAGGGGCAGGCCGTTGCGGTCGGTGAGCAGGTAGTACTTGGAGCCCGGGTTCGCGTGGTCGGTGGAGTTCGGGCCGGTCAGCTCGCTCCCCTTTTTTGGGCCCGTACCGACACCGAGCCGATGCTGGCCCCTGCCCAGTCGAGGATCTGCTTCTCGGAGAGCTCCTCGAGCACGGCCCGGTGGGGCTTCTCTCAGACCCCGGCCGCCTGTCACTCGCGCAGACGCAACCAGGCGGTGTGTCCGGACCCGCGCCCCAGAGTCGGTGGCAGGGCCGCCACCGACACCGAGGTATGCAGCACGAACAAGATGCCCTGCACAGCGGCCCGGTCATCGATCCGCGGCCGCCTACCGGGACCTCGCGGCGGCGGCAGGGGCGGGATGAGCGGGGCGATCAGCTCCCACAGTCGATCATCCACTGCGGCTTCATCGTGGCCATACAGGAATGGTCACCCAGCCGGACGAGGGCGATCAACGATCGGCCAGGTCTTGAGAACAGATGTACGGGGCTTGACCCTTGATCTTGGACACGCGGTATCCAGCACGATGCTGGGGAAGCGAGAATCCAAGGATGGCCAGGA
>NZ_JBNAFK010000038.1:0-11120 GCF_049716185.1 Kocuria sp. CH-021
CGGCCCCACGGCCGGGCACACCCCCGGGTTCGCCGACCTCCGGGCGCCGGAGCTGTGGTCCGCCGGTCCCCTGCTGGCCCTGTCCCTGCTCATCGGCGTGCTGCCCCGGGTGCTGCTCGAGGTGATCGAGCCGGCCTCGGCGGCCCTCGTGAGCCTGGTGGGACGGTAGCCGGTGGAGGCCTCCATGCAGATGCGCCTGGAGCTGCTGCTGCCCGAGATCATCGTCCTCCTCGGTGGGCTGGTGGTGCTGCTGGGCGGTTCGTTCCTGCCCCGGCGACGCCAATGGATCGCCCGCGCAGTCGCCGCCCTGGCCCTGCTGGGCGCCGCGACCGCGGCGGCCCTCGCCATGGCCGGGCCCGCGCAGAGCGCCTTCAGCGGCACCTTCGCCGTGGACACCGCCACCGGTGCCGCCCGGGTGATCGCCACCCTGACCACCCTGCTGGTGCTGGGGGTGGCCTCCGGGGAGATCGCCGGCTCCCCGCGGGAGTCCGACACGTACGCGCTGCTGCTCCTGGCCACCACCGGGGTGATGGTCCTGGCCGGGGCCACCGACCTGCTCGTGCTGGTCGTGGGGTTCCTGCTGGCCAGCATCCCCCTGTACGGGATCGTCGGCCTCACGGGCGGGCGCGCCGGGGCGGAGGCCGCCATGAAGACCTACCTCATGGGGGCGCTGTCCGGGATCCTGCTCATGGCCGGGGTCACCGTGCTCTACGCCCTGGCCGGCGGCACCGACTACGCCCTGCTCCAGGAGGAGCTGCCCGCCGCCCCGGCCGCGGCCGTGGGCGCGGGCGTGCTGGGCGTGCTCGCCGGGCTGCTCTTCAAGGCCGGCGGGGTGCCCTTCCACTTCTGGGTGCCCGACGCCGCCCAGGGCACCGGGGCCACCGCCGCCACCTTCCTCACCACCGTGCCCAAGGTGGGCGCGCTGGTGGCCGTGTACCGGCTCGTGGCCACGGTCTCCGCCGAGGACGGCTCCTGGCTGCTCGTCGCGGCGCTGCTGGCCACCGCCTCGATGTTCCTGGGCAACCTCGCGGCCTACTGGCAGACGGATCCCCGCAGGCTGCTGGGCTGGTCGACGGTGGCCCAGGTCGGGTTCCTGCTCGTGCCCGTGGCCGCGGCCGGGCGCAGCGACCTGGCCCTGCCCTCGCTGCTGTTCTACCTCGCCGCCTACGCGCTCACCAACGTCGCCGCCTTCGCCGTCACCGCCGCGCTGCCCGAGCACCGGGAGCTGGCGGACTACCGTGGCCTTGCACGGGCCCGTCCCGGCCTGGGACTGGCGCTGCTCGTGGCGCTGCTGGGGCTGGTGGGCACCCCGCCGCTGGCCGTGTTCGTCGGCAAGCTCACCACCGCCACCGCCGCCTGGGACGGCGGGCACGGCTGGCTGGTGCTGGTGGTGATGCTCAGCAGCGTGCTCAGCCTCTTCTACTACCTGCGCTGGTTCGCCCCCGTCTTCGCCCGCCCGGACCAGCACGCCGAGGGGTTCCCCGGCCGCGGCGGGGCGGCCGCCTGGCCGGCCGTCACCGCCGGGGCCGCCGCGACCGCGAGCCTGGCACTGGGCGTCCTGGCCGGTGTGCTGTGGGCTGCCCTCGAGGGCCCCGTGGTCATGTAGGTGCGGCGGCCTCCGCGCCCTGGACCGCCCGTGCGCGATGCCGAGACGGCGAACTCAGGCCCGGGTGCTCTGGCCGTGCTCGGCCGCATAGGCGGCGAAGACCTCACCGGGGTGCTCCCCGGTGCCCACGAAGTCATCCTTGATCTCGGACCCGAGCTGGTCCAGGGCCGAGGACAGCCGCTGGGCGCTCAGCCGCACCGCCGGCTCGGGTCGGGCCATGGCCGCATCGCGCACCCGCAGCGCATACGGCAGCTGGTGGGCCAGGGACAGGTCGGGGTTGCTCTCCTGGAAGTAGAAGCCCTCGGTGTGCTGGGTGAAGTCCACGGATATCTTCGTGAGATCCGCCTGCAGGGAATCCAGGACCCGGGAGGCGATGGCCGGCTCGATCTCCGCGACCGTCTCGGCGTAGTCGGCGTCGGCCAGGCCCTTGAGTTCCAGGGCCAGCGCCCGGCGCCGCATCAGCGGAGGATAGATCTGCGTGAACCACGTCAGCGCCGCAGTCAACAGCGCGAACCCGGTCAAGGCCTCGAGCGGGGAAGCGACCCGGATCCACGGGTCGGTGGCCACCACGTCCCCGTAGCCCAGCGTCGACAGCGTCACCACGGAGACGTAGACGGCCTCGACCGCGTCCGGGTAGGCGGCAGCGTCGATGCCGGAGGAGTACATGAACCCGCCCGGGACGTGCGGGTAGTAGATCAGCGCCCACCCCGCTGCTTGCAGCACCACCCAGAGGAGCACCACGGCCACCATCGCCGCCGGCCCCACTGCGGAGCCGGCCCGGTGACCGGTGGCCTTCGAGACCCTCCACACCGCGGAGAGCACCAGCCGGCTCAGACGCCCCTGACCGCTGGGGTGCAGCAGAGTGTGGAACATGTCCGTCAGACCGACCACGATGACCACGATCCCCAGAGCTGTCAGCAGTACGTCCACGATCGACCTCCGTCGTTGGTTCTTGTTCTTCCGGTCCCCGGGTCCCGGGGCGGCTCACGAGTCCTCAGTGCTGCTCGTGCTCGCCCTGCCGCGTGTCCTCGGCGGAGCGGTGCCGCACGGTGAACCACTGCGCCACGACGATGACCAGAGCCACCACGGCGGTGACCACCAGGGTGAACGGGTCCGACTGCGCCTTCAGCAGCACGAACGGCACGAGCACCGCGGCGTCGAGCAGGATCGCGACCCAGGGGATCCAGGCCTTGGCCCCGACGTCGTCCCTGAGGTGGCGGAGGATGCCGAAGTGGATGGCGATGTCCATGGCCAGGTACAGGATGGCGCCGAGGGAGGCGATCTGGGACAGGTCGAAGAAGGCGGCCATCAGGATCGCGAGCCCGGCGGTGATGTACAGCGACTGGTGGCCCTCCTGCCCTGGCAGCCCGGGGGCCTGGCCCATGTCACGGAGCATGTCGTAGAGCTTCGAGACCGAGAACAGACTCGCGACCAGCCCCGACAGCGTCGCGACGACGGCGATCACCACGGTCAGCGTCACACCCCAGGCGCCGAACATCGGCTCGGCCGCCTCGGCCAGGGCGTAGTCCCGGGCCTCGACGATCTGCGGCACGGTCAGGCTGCCGGTGACCGCGACGGTGATCATCAGGTAGAGCACGGTGCACAGGGCGATGGAGATCATGATGGAGCGGCCGATGTTGCGCTCCGGCTGCTGCAGGTCCGCACCCTGGTTGGTGATCGTGGTGAAGCCCTTGTACGCCAGGATGCACAGGGTGGTCCCGGCCAGGAAGCCCAGCAGTCCCTGGTCCGGCGGGGTGCGGTCGGCGGCGGTGAACAGGCTGCCCAGGGAGGACACCCCCGCCGCGAGGATGCCCGCGATCGCCAGCACGGCGATCCCGAGAATCTTGATCGCCGCGGTGACCGTGGCGGAGCGCTCCACCCACCGGTTGCCCACCAGGTTGACCAGGGCGGCGGCCGCGATGGCCACCACCGCCAGCACCGGGACCCACACCACGGAGTCCTGCAGGCCGAAGGGGCGCAGCAGGTAGGTGCCGAAGGTGCGGCCCAGCAGGGACTCGGCCAGGATCATCGACACGTACATGAACAGGGAGAACGAGCCGGCGACCACCCCGGGACCGTAGGCGGCCTTGAGCAGCATCGCGATCCCGCCGGAGGACGGGTTGGTGGCCGAGTAGCGGATGTAGGAGTAGGAGCTGAACGTCACGATCACGGCTCCGGCGAGGAACGCCCAGGGCACCCAGCCGCCGGCCAGCTCGGCGACCTGCCCCACGAGGGCGAAGATGCCCGCGCCGATCATCACCCCCGTCCCCAGGGCGACGGATCCGGTCAGGGAGAGCTTCTTCTGCGTCTGCGTGCCGTGGTCCATGAGGAGCTGCACGTCCTTCCTGCCGGGGTGCGATCGTTCCCCGGCGGTGGGGTTGTCGGACAGGGTCGGTGGGTCGGGCCCACGGTGCTCAGCGGGCCTCGAGGGTGCCCATCATGCCGAGGTCCTCGTGGTCGAGGATGTGGCAGTGGAAGACGGTGCGGCCGGCGAAGTCGTCGAAGGCCACCCGGACCGTGATCTCCCCGAAGGCCGGGATGTTGACCACGTCCTGCCACCTCGGTGCGGACACGTCGCGGCCGCCGTCGGTCACGACCTGCATGGGCCACACGTGCAGGTGCATCGGGTGGTCCATGGGACTGGAGTTGGTCAGGGTCCACTCCTCCACGGTGCCCACCCGGACCCGCTGGTCGGTGCGCTCGGCGTCGAACTCCCGGCCGTCGATCGTGAAGGACATCATCTGCCCGGGCCCGCGCGTCCCGCCCATCATGCCGCCCATCCCCATGCCCATGCCCATGGCGAAGTCCAGGGTCCGCCGGGCCTCGACCGGCTCGTCGCGCAGGTCCCGCAGGGACGGGCCCGCGGGCACGGGCCCGGCCTCCCCGGCCGGGTCCCCGGCGACCTCGAGGGTGAGCAGGTCGACCGGTTCGCCGGAGCCGGGACCGCCCCCGGGCCCGCCCATCATGCCGTCCATCATCCCGTTCATCATGCCGTCCATGCTGCCGCGGTCCACGGGGGCGGCCACCAGGGTGGAGGTGCCCTCTCGGGTGTCCACCAGCAGCTCCACCCGGTTGCCCGGGGCGAGGGTCACCTCGGTGACCTCGACCGGTTCGGGCAGCCGGCCGATGTCGTGGCCGGACAGCCGCAGGTCCTGCCCGTCCAGGGTCAGGCGCAGGTACCGGGACGGGCAGGCGTTGACGACCCGCCACAGCTCCCGCTCCCCCGGTGCCGCGGTGGCCCCGGGGCGGACCTGGCCGTTGACCAGCACGGTCTGCCCCTCCCGGCCCATCATCCGCTCCGGCGGGGAGACCTCGGCGAGGTCTCCGGCGCCGTCCAGGGTGAGGTCGGAGATCACCAGCACCCGCTCCCGGGCCACCGGGACGGGTTCGGGGTCCTCGACCACGATGGTCCCGTAGAGCCCGGCGGCGAGCTGGTCGGCCACGTGGCCGTGGTGGTGCGGGTGGTACCAGAAGGTGCCCGGCGGGTGGTCCTGCGGCAGGACGTACTCGTAGTCGAAGGACTCCCCGGGGGCGATGCTCACGAACGGGTTGTCCCCGTTGTCCTCCGGGGAGACGTGCAGCCCGTGCACGTGCAGGTTCGTCGGGGCGTCCAACCGGTTGCTCATCGCCACCCGGAGCGTGTCCCCGGGCCGGACCCGCAGGGTGGGTCCGGGCAGCGAGCCGTTGAACGCCTGCACGTTCGCCTCCCGCGCCCCGATCCGCACCTGCGCGGGGGCGGCTTCCAGGGCCAGGTCCAGGACCCCGTTCCGGCTGGACAGCACCTCGGGCTGCAGCAGCTCCCGGCCGCCACCGAGGGCCTCGCCGCCGCCGCTGGTCCACCACAGCCCGGCCCCGCCCACGGCCGCGGCGCCGGCCCCGGCCGCGCCCAGGGCCAGCAGCTGCCGGCGGGTCAGCGGGCTCATCGGTCGCCCTCCTCCAGGGTCCGCAGCCGTTCCCGGTACTCCTCGGTGCTGATCTCCCCGCGGGCGTAGCGCTCCTCGAGGATCTCCCGGGACCGGCGCGGGCCGGCACCCGTCGGCGGCGCGGAACCGCCCTGCCGGGTGCCGCCGCCCGAGCCCCCGGTGAACGTCTTCACGAGCACGAAGATCAGCACCACCGTGCCCAGGATCAGCAGGAGCCAGAAGACCCACATCCAGCCCATGCCCCAGCCCATGCCATCGCCCCACATCATCGCGGTCCTCCTTCGATCGGTTCGTTGCTTCCTGCAGAGCGCCGCCCGTGGGCGGCGACGCCGGTCACCGGGGCGGTCAGGAACCGTCCGGCAGCTCCTGGAGCATCTGCTCCATCTCGGTGATCTCCGCCTCCTGGTCCTCGACGACCTGTTGGGCCAGTTCGACGGCCTGCGGGTTCTGCCCCTGCTCGATCTGCTCCTGGGCCATCTCGATCGCGCCCTCGTGGTGGACGGTCATCTGCTCCAGGTACAGCCGGGCCGCCTCCGTCCCCTGCGCGTCGTTGAGCATGCCCATGTCCTCCTCGCTCATCATCCCGCCGGCCCCGTGGTCCATGGACGTGGAGTCCTCGCCGGGCATCGGCGCTTCCCAGGTCTGCAGCATCTGGTTCATGCGCTCGATCTCCGGGCCCTGGGCGTTGACGACCTTCTGGGCGAAGTCCTGGACATCGGCGGGGATGTCGTCCTTGCCCAGCAGGGTCTCGCTCATGTCCACGGCCTGCTGGTGGTGGGGGATCATCATCTGGGCGAACATCACGTCGTCGTCGTTGTGCTCTTCAGCGATCGGCTCCCCTGAGGTAGCGCCCGACGGGGTGCTCGAGGGGCTGCCGGCCCCGGTGGCGGCAGCTGTGGAGCTGGTGGTCTCGGAGGCCGCGTCAGTGTTCTGTTCGCCTCCGGTGCCGCAGCCGGCCAGGGCCAGGGCAGAGGCGAGGGCCACGGCGGTGAGGGAAGAGGCTCGGTTCATGGGGATGTCCTTACGTGGGGTGGTTGGGTGGTGGTGGCCCCAGGCAGGGCCTGGAGACCGGGAGCCGGGGCCGGGCCGTGGGGGATCCGGTCCCGGCACGCTCAGGAAGAGGTGACCGCATATCCGGCACGCGCCACTGCGGCGCGCACGGATTCCTCTGCGACAGGGATGGTGCTGGTCACGGTAACGGCCGAAGCCTCGCCGGCTACGAGGTCGATCTGCACGTCAAGGACCCCCTCCAACGCCGTGAGGGCCTCGGTGACCCGGCCGGCGCAGTGGCCGCAGGTCATGCCCTCCACCTGGTAGGTCGTGGCGGTGCCGTCCGAGGACGGCGACTGCGCCTCGACGGCAGTCCCCGTTTCCTCGGGGACAGAGGAGGGAGCGCAGCAGGCGCAACCGGTGGCGGCCATCGGCAGGGGGCGGTGGGGCGAGCTGGTCATGGTGGGCTCCTTCGGATCGTGAGGGAACGGGGAACGCCCCTCGCCCCTCAGGTATATACCCTGGGGGGGTATAGTGCAAGGATGTCAGTGAGCCTCCCGCGCGGGAGGCAGATCGGCCAGTTGGGGGCTCGGCAACTGGATGGTGAACACCGCGCCGTGTCCGGGTCCGGGGGAGGCGGCGGTCAGGGTGCCGCCGTGGGCTTCGACCAGTGCTTTGGAGATGGCCAGCCCGATCCCCGAGCCGCCGTGGTCTCGGTCCCGGGCGGTGTCCCCGCGCCAGAAGCGCTCGAACACCTGAGGCAGTTGCTCGGCACTGATGCCCTCACCGGTGTCGCTGATGCAGAGGACCACTTGGCCGGACATTTGATGGGTGGCACTGACGGTGACCGTCCCACCCGCTGGGGTGTGGCGCAGGGCGTTGGTGAGCAGATTGCCCAGCACCTGCCCCATCCGCTGCCGGTCCACCTCCAGGACCCCGGTCTCATCGTCGACGTCCACGTCGAGGGCCACGCCCTTGGCCGCGTAGGACTCCCGGTGGGCCTCGGCGGCGGTGTGCAGCAGTTCGAGCACGGGCTGTTCTGCGCGGTCCAGGTCGATGCGCCCCTCCTCGGCGCGGGAGACGTCGGTGATGTCCTCGACCAGCCGGGTGAGGCGTCCCAGCTGGTCGGTCATGATCTCGCTGGTGGTTTCGTCCCAGTGGATGACCCCGTCCTGGAGGCCTTCGCAGTACACGGTGAGCACCGAGATCGGGGTGCGCATCTCATGGGCCAGGTCCGAGAGCATCCGCCGGCGGGTACCTTCGGTACTTTGCAGACGAGCCGCCATGGTGTTGAACGCGGTGGCCACCCCGTCCACCTCCGCTCCGGCACCCAGGGCCGGTACCCGGGTGTCGTAGCGGCCGCGGGACATGCCCTTGGCGGCTTCGGCCAGCTTCCCGAGAGAACCCTGGATGCGACGGGATAACCAGAGGCTGGCGACCAGGGCGCAGATCAGGGCCGTGGCCAAGGCCACGGCCACGGTGATGAGGTTGGTGTCGCGGTAGGCCTGCTCCACGTGCAGCAACTCCGGGGAGTTCTCCGCATGCCCGGCCATGATCAAATGATTGTGGAAGATCGCCGGGCCCATCAGGGAGGCCACCACGACTGCCGCCGCCAGGGAGGCTGCGACCACCAGCACCTGGACGGTGAAGAACCGGGTAGCCAGGCTCCGCTCGCGCCGGGGACTCACGGTGTCACCATCCGGTAGCCGACCCCACGGACCGTGTCGATGAAGCCGATCGGGTCCTCCCCGAGCTTCCGGCGCAGGTGCCCGATGTGCACGTCGACGATCCGCTCGTCCCCGACCCAGGAGGGATCCCAGACGGTGTCGATGAGCTGGCGGCGGGTCAGCGCCTGGTGCGGGCGGGCCGACAGGGCCGCCAGCAGGTCGAACTCGGTGCGGGTCAGGCCCACCGGCCGCCCGCCCACCCGTGCCTCGTGGGCCGTGAGGTCGACGGTCAGCTCCCCGAACTCCCGGGCGGGCTCGACCGGGGCCAGCGTGGTGCGGGGCCGGCGCAGCACCGCGGCCACCCGGGCGACGAGCTCGCGGACGCTGAAGGGCTTGGTGATGTAGTCGTCGGCCCCGGCCGCCAGCCCGGCCAACTTGTCCTCCTCGTCCCCGCGGGCGGTGAGCATCAGCACGTAGCACTCGGAGAAGCCCCGGATCCTGCGGCACACCTCGATGCCGTCCATCCCCGGCAGCCCCAGGTCCAGCACCACCACGTCCGGGCTCCGGTCGCGGGCGGCCTCCAGGGCGTCGGGGCCGGTGTGCGCCAGGTCCACCGCGTAGCCGGCGCGGGTCAGATAGGTGGCGACCATCTGCGCCAGGGGTTTCTCGTCGTCGACCACCAGCACGCGCTCCGGGCGGGTGCCGACATCGGAGCCAGAATTCATGCCTCCAGTGTGTCCCCGACCTGTATGCCGATCCGGCTCAGAGGCCCTTCCTGCGGCAATCTTCGCCAAACCTTCAAGGAAAACGGCGCAGAGCTGCTCTACAGCCGGTCGAGAATGGTGGGTGGTCCTCGTGATGTGGTTGCGAGGCGGAAAGGACCCATGAACTCCTTGACCCGCAGATCCCTTCTCCTGGCCGGGTTCAGCCTGCTGGGCTCCGGGGCCCTGGTGGCGTGCTCGCCGCAGGCGAACTCCACGGCTCCGACTGCTTCCTCCAGCACCAACAGCGCTGGAACGGCGATCACCCACGTCCATGCCATCACCCGCGACACAGCCACCGGGGTGATTCTGTTGGCCACCCATGAGGGCCTGTTCCGGTTGGCGAACGAGGAGTTGACCCAGGTGGGTCCGGTCGTGGACCTGATGGGTTTCACCGTCACCGAGGGCCGCTACCTGGCCTCGGGCCACCCCGGGATGGGGACCGACCTGCCCGAGCCGGTCGGGCTGATCGAATCCACCGACGGCGGTGAGACCTGGGAGGTGCTCTCCCGAGGCGGGGAGTCGGACTTCCACGCCCTGACCGCCAGCCCGAACGCGGTCATCGGCTTCGACGGGCAGCTGCGCGCCAGCACCGACGGGCGCACCTGGGACACCCTTGAGATCCCTTCCGCCCCGGCGTCCCTGGCGATCGCCCCGGGCACGGGCACGGTCCTGGCCACCACCGAGGACGGCGTGCTGCGCTCCAGCGACGACGGGGCCACCTGGGACACCCTGGACACCCCGCAACTGATATCGATGGTGGCTTGGGCCGATGAGAAAACCATCGTCGGCGCCGGCATCGACGGGCGCCTGCTCACCAGCGCTGACGCCGGGGACACCTGGGACACCAGCGAGGAGGCGATCGGGGAGATCACCGCCCTGGGGGCGAGCATCACCGAGGAAGGGACGGTGGAGGCACTGCTGGTGGCCGATTCGGCCGTCCTGCGCACCACCGACGGCGGCAAGACCACCGAAGTGCTGCTGTAACGACACAGGCGAGCTAGCCGGCCCTGTGGGTTCCTCAGTACTCACTGCACCGGTGGTGGACCGGCAGGTTCTTGAGATAGCGACCAGGCAGGAAGTCCAATGAGCGACAGTCCGCACCCATCACCCACCCGGGGCCGTTCCCGCCCGGGCTCCCCGGTTCGTCTCGGCATCCTGGTGGTGGTCCTTGCCATCGTGATCTATTTGCTCACCGCCCACTGGCTGCACGTGGCCGATGCCCTGCCGTACGTGTTCGTGGCCGCCATGTTGGTGATGCACCTGTTCGGCCACGGCGGCCACGGCGGCCACGGCGGTCACGGCGGTCACGGCGGTGACCTCCAGGAGAGAGGAGCCGGCGATGTCCGGTGAGTACGGGTACGGTCTGTGGTGGCTGGTGATCCTGAATTCCTTGGTGTTCATCGCCTTCGCCTTCAGTTTCATCCAGCCCAAGACCAGGCTGGACTGGCGCGCGGTGGGCGGGTTCTCGGCGTTCGTCATCGCGCTGTTCACCGAGATGTACGGCATCCCGCTGACGATCTTCTTGCTCTCGGGCTGGCTGGGCGAGAAGGTGCCCGGCCTGCAGTCCCTGAATCATGGCTCTGGGCACCTGTGGCAGGAGCTGTTCGGGTGGGAAGGGGATCCGCATCTGAATCCCCTGCACCTGCTCAGCAACCTCGTGATCGGGGCGGGGCTGTACCTGCTCTACCGGGCCTGGCGGGTGCTCTATGCGGCCCAGCGCGAAGGGCGTCTGGCGAGCACCGGCCCGTACGCGCGTCTCCGCCACCCGCAGTACGTAGGGTTCTTGGCTGTCATGGTGGGCTTTCTGCTGCAGTGGCCCACGGTGCTGACCCTGCTGATGTTCCCGGTGCTGGTGGTCGTCTACTGGCGGCTGGCGCGCAAGGAGGAGCAGGTCCTGGTCCGCCAGTTCGGCACCGCCTACCAGGATTACGCCCGCCGGGTGCCGGGGTTCGTCCCCCGGTTCCGCCGGCAGACGGCCCGATCCTGAGCAGCACAAGGGTAGCCCCGGACCGAGGGGCGCCCCGGGTGCGGACCATGCTGTGGGTGACGACGGCCTGGGGCCTGTGTTTCGTGGCCATCCGATGGGGTTTGCAGGCTCTTCAGGATCCAGGGTGTAGTCGGGGTCTGAACCCGCCGGTCTCCAGCAGCGATCTGGCGATGTAGTTGGTGA
>NZ_JBNAFK010000039.1:0-10303 GCF_049716185.1 Kocuria sp. CH-021
CGGCGCCCCCCCCCCCGGCCCCCGCCCGGGGGGGGGGCGGGGGGGGGGGGGGGGGGGCGGCCCCCCCCCCGCCCGGGGGGGGCGGCGCCGCCCCCCCCCGCCCCCCCCCCTCCCGGGCGCGGGTCCACCGGGACCCCGGGGAGGCGCCCCGCGCGGGGCGCCTCCGGCACGGGATCAGCTGGACATCATCGCGGGGCTCCGCTGGGGCTCCCGCTCCACGACGACGCGCTCGTTGGGCACGCAGTGGGTCATGGTGAGACCCTCCACGCTGCGCGGACCGTTGTTGCCCAGGTTGGCCACGCGCTGCAGCTCCTCCTCGGTCAGGCGCTGGGTCGGCAGCGGGCCCAGGTCCTTGACGTCCTCGAGGGAGACGCCGATGCCGTCGCCCACGCGGCGGCCCATCTCGTCCTCGATCATGTAGAAGTGCCAGACCATGCGCTCCTGGATCGGGCGGTCGCACTGGGACAGGGCGCCGACCAGGTTGTCGATGAGCTCCTCCTTCTCCCAGTCCTCCTGGAGCTGGAAGCGCTCGCCGGCCTGCTTGTAGTCGTTGGTCCGCTCGATCTGGGCGCGGGTGAGGCGCGCGTCGATCCGCGGGCCGACCTCGGGCTGGTAGCCCTCGGGCTTCGGGGTCTCCTGCACGCCACCGGTGATGGACGGCTCGTAGTTCACGTGCGGGTTCTGACCGGGGGCCACGTCCACACCGTAGGCCATCTGGCCGTCGCGCTGGTTGGTGGCCACCGGGGCCTTCGGCGCGTTGACCGGCAGCTGCAGGTAGTTCGGGCCCACCCGGTAGCGCTGGGTGTCCGAGTAGGAGAAGGTGCGGCCCACGAGCATCTTGTCGTCGGAGAAGTCCAGGCCGTCCACCAGCACGCCGGTGCCGAAGGCGATCTGCTCGTTCTCCGCGAAGAAGTTCTGCGGGTTGCGGTCGAGGACCATGCGCCCGACCGGCTTCGGCGGGAAGAGCTCCTCCGGCCAGACCTTCGTGTCGTCCAGCGGGTCGAAGTCCAGCTCCGGGTGGTCGTGGTCCTCCATGATCTGCACCTGCAGCTCCCACTCGGGGTAGTCGCCGGCCTCGATCGCGTCGTAGAGGTCCTTGGTGTGCGAGCCGAGCGTCTCGGCCTGGATGTTCGCCGCGTCCTCGGAGGTCAGGGACTTCACGCCCTGCTTCGGGATCCAGTGGTACTTCACCAGCACGGACTCGCCGGCGGCGTTGACCCACTTGTAGGTGTTCACGCCGAAGCCCTGCTGGTGGCGGTAGTCCGCCGGGATCCCGCGCGGGGAGAAGACGATCGTGACCATGTGCATGGCCTCGGGCGACTGGCTCCAGAAGTCGAACGCGCGGTTGGCGACACCGGCCTCGAAGTTCACGGGGTCCGGCTTCTGGGAGTGGATGAAGTCCGGGAACTTGATGGCGTCACGGATGAAGAAGACGCCGAGGTTGTTGCCGACGAGGTCCCAGTTGCCGTCCTCGGTGTAGAACTTCACGGCGAAGCCGCGGGGGTCGCGGGCGACCTCGGAGGAGTCCCGGCCGCCGGCCACGGTGGAGAAGCGCACGGCGGTCTCGGTGCGCTTGCCGGCCTCCTGGAAGAGCTTCGCGCGGGTGTACTTGGCGATGGGCTCGTCGCCGAGCTTGCCGTAGGCCTCGAAGTAGCCGAAGGCCGTGGTGCCACGGGCGTGGACCACGCGCTCGGGGATGCGCTCGCGGTCGAAGTGGCTCATCTTCTCGAGGAACGCGTAGTTCTCGAGGGTCGCGGGCCCGCGCGAGCCGACGGTGCGGGTGTTCTGGTTGTCGTGGACCGGGTGGCCCTGGCGCGTGGTCAGGGTCTGGTCGGGAACGTTCGTCATGGGGTTCCTCTCGGGGTAGGGACCGGATGTTCGGCCGGGCCGGCGCACGAGTGCTCCGGCCCGCCCGGGTGTGCTCATCGGTGAGGACGACACCTGCCGACCAGTATGTCGGAAGCGCCGGGCTATTGCTAGCGATTCATAATTGCGGAGTGGCGCGCCGGTGCGGGCGGGAGCGGCCCGCGCGGTATGCATAAATACAAGCTGACGTGTATAGTCATGCACAGAAGGCGGGGCCACGTCGTGGCGCCCGGACCACCGACGAAGGAGAACACCGTGACCGAGCGCGTTGTGCTGGCCTACTCCGGAGGTCTCGACACCTCCGTGGCCATCGGCTGGATCGGCGAGGCGACAGGGGCCGAGGTCATCGCCGTGGCCGTCGACGTCGGGCAGGGCGGGGAGGACCTCGAGACCATCCGCCGGCGGGCGCTGGACTGCGGCGCCGTCGAGGCCTACGTGGCCGACGCCCGCGACGAGTTCGCCGCGGAGTACTGCATGCCGGCGCTGCAGGCGAACGCCCTGTACATGGACGCCTACCCCGTGGTCTCCGCGCTGTCCCGCCCGGTGATCGTCAAGCACCTCGTGGCCGCCGCCAAGCGCTTCGGCGCCTCCACCGTGGCCCACGGCTGCACGGGCAAGGGCAACGACCAGGTCCGCTTCGAGGTGGGCATCCAGACGCTGGGCCCGGAGCTCAAGTGCATCGCCCCGGTCCGCGACCTGGCCCTGACCCGCGACAAGGCGATCAACTACGCCGAGAAGCACCACCTGCCCATCGCCACGACCAAGAAGAACCCCTTCTCGATCGACCAGAACGTGTGGGGCCGCGCGGTGGAGACCGGGTTCCTCGAGGACATCTGGAACGCCCCCACCAAGGACGTCTACGACTACACGGACGACCCCACGTTCCCGCCGCCGGCCGACGAGGTCGTGATCAGCTTCCGGGGCGGCATCCCGGTGGCGCTCGACGGCCAGCCCGTCACGCCGCTCGAGGCGATCCAGGAGATGAACCGGCGCGCCGGGGCCCAGGGCGTGGGCCGGATCGACATCGTGGAGGACCGGCTCGTGGGCATCAAGTCCCGTGAGGTCTACGAGGCCCCCGGCGCCATGGCCCTCATCGCCGCGCACCGGGAGCTGGAGAACGTGACGGTCGAGCGCGAGCAGGCCCGCTTCAAGCGGATCGCCACCCAGCGCTGGACCGAGCTCGTCTACGACGGCCAGTGGTTCTCCCCGCTCAAGCAGTCCCTCGACGCGTTCATCCAGGACACCCAGAAGTACGTGGACGGCGACATCCGGATGACCCTGCACGCCGGCCAGGCCACGGTCACCGGCCGCCGCTCGAACACCTCGCTGTACGACTTCAACCTCGCCACCTACGACGAGGGCGACGCCTTCGACCAGTCCCAGGCCCGCGGGTTCATCGAGCTGTTCGGCATGTCCTCGAAGGTCGCGGCCTCCCGCGAGCAGCGCCTCGCGGCCGAGGGCAAGTAGGCCAGGAGCACGTAGGCTCGTGCCGAGCAGGAACGGGCACGACGACGGAGGGCCCCATCCCGGCGGTGGGGCCCTCCGCGCACGCCGGAGCACCCGGTCCGGCCCGGACGGCCGGGCACGGCCGGGACCGACCGGCCAGGACGCAACGAGGAGAGACATGGCGCAGCAGGACAAGCACGGGACCAACGAGGGCGCGCTCTGGGGCGGGCGCTTCGCCGGGGGGCCGGCCGACGCCCTCGCGGCGCTCAGCAAGTCGACGGACTTCGACTGGCGGCTGGCCCCCTACGACATCGCGGGCTCCCGCGCCCACGCCCGGGTCCTGCGCACGGCGGGCCTGCTCAGCGGCGAGGAGCTCGAGGGCATGCTCGCCGCCCTGGACCGGCTCGAGGCCGACGTCCGCTCCGGGGTCTACACCCCCGCCCCCTCGGACGAGGACGTGCACGGCTCCCTCGAGAAGGGCCTGATCGAGCGGGCCGGCCCCGAGCTCGGCGGCAAGCTGCGCGCCGGGCGCTCCCGCAACGACCAGATCGCCACGCTCGGGCGGATGTACCTGCGCGACCACGCCGCGATCATCGCCCGCAACGTCCTCGACGTGGTGCAGGCCCTGCTGGACCAGGCCAAGGCCCACCCGGAGGCCCCGATGCCCGGGCGCACCCACCTCCAGCACGCCCAACCCGTGCTGCTGTCCCACCACCTGCTCGCCCACGCCTGGGCGATGCTCCGCGACGTCCAGCGCCTGATCGACTGGGACGCCCGCGCCGCGGTCTCCCCGTACGGCTCCGGGGCGCTCGCCGGGTCCTCGCTCGGGCTGGACCCGGGCGCCGTCGCCGCCGAGCTGGGCTTCGACTCCGCCGTGCACAACTCCATCGACGGCACCGCGGCCCGGGACGTCTACGCCGAGTTCTCGTGGGTCACCGCGATGATCGCCGTGGACATGTCCCGGATCTCCGAGGAGATCACCACGTGGGCCACCAAGGAGTTCTCCTTCGTCACCCTGGACGACGCCTTCTCGACCGGGTCCTCGATCATGCCGCAGAAGAAGAACCCGGACATCGCCGAGCTCGCCCGCGGCAAGGCCGGCCGGCTGATCGGGGACCTCACCGGCCTGCTGGCCACGCTCAAGGGCCTGCCCCTGGCCTACAACCGGGACCTGCAGGAGGACAAGGAGCCCGTCTTCGACGCGATCGACCAGCTCGAGGTCCTGCTGCCCGCCGTGGCCGGGATGATCGGGACGCTGGCGTTCAACACCGGGCGCATGGCCGAGCTCGCCCCGCAGGGCTTCGCCCTCGCCACGGACGTCGCCGAGTGGCTCGTGCGCCAGGGAGTGCCCTTCCGGGACGCCCACGAGATCGCCGGGGACGCGGTGCGGGTGTGCGAGCAGCGCGGCATCGAGCTGTGGGACCTCTCCGACGAGGACTTCGCCGCCATCTCCGCCCGGCTCACCCCGGGAGTGCGCGAGGTGCTCACCGTCGAGGGCTCGCTGGCCTCGCGCAGCGCGCAGGGCGGGACGGCGCCCTCGGCCGTGGCCGCCCAGATCGGCGAGCTCGAGCGCCAGGTGGCCGAGGCGGCGGCCTTCTCGCGGCGGGCCCCGATCGTCGCCGGATGAACCGGCCCGGTGCCGGGCCGGGCGCGGAGCCGGAGCTGCTCGAGCTGCTGTCCCGGCCGGCTCCCGAGGTCGCCCCGCGGCTGCTCGGCGGACTGTTCGGCCACCGGACCGGCGAGGGCGCCGTGGTCCTGCGGATCACGGAGGTCGAGGCCTACGGCGGTCCGGACGGCTCCGACCTGCCGGATCCCGGGGCGCACACGTGGCGCGGGCGGACCGCGCGCAACGCCACGATGTTCGGTGCCCCCGGGCACGTCTACGTCTACTTCACGTACGGGATGCACCACGCGGTGAACCTGGTCTGCCGCCCCGAGGGCACCGCCGGAGGGTGCCTGATCCGGGCCGGCGAGGTGGTGGCGGGCGCGGACCTGGCCCGCGCCCGCCGCGCGGTGGGCCGGTCCGGCCCCGTGCCCGACGCCGCACTGGCCCGGGGGCCGGGCAATCTCGCCAAGGCCCTGGGCATCGACCTGAGCCACGACGGAGCCCCGCTGACCGCGGGCGAGGACGCCGCGGCACCGGGCTTCTTCCTGCGCCTGCCCCGCCCAGGGACCGGCGCCTCCGCCGGGCACGGCCCGCGCACCGGGGTCTCCGGCCCCGGCGGGACCGCGGAGTTCCCCTGGCGGTGGTGGCTCCCCGGCGAGCCCTCCGTCTCCCCGTACCGCCGCGCGGTCCCGCGCCGACGCCGCTGACCGGGCCCGGTGCCCGGACGGATAGCATGAGCGGCGTGACTGAATCCGTTGAGCAGATGATCGAGCGCCTGTGCGTGAAGATCCCCGACTACCCGGAACCGGGGGTCCTCTTCCGCGACCTGACGCCCCTGTTCGCGGACGGCGCCGGCTTCCGGCGGACCGTCGACGCCCTGGCCGACGCCTTCCGCGGCCAGTTCGACTACGTGGCCGGCATCGAGGCCCGCGGCTTCCTCATGGCCGGGGCCGTGGCCTACGCGACGGGTGTGGGCCTCATCCCCGTGCGCAAGGCCGGGAAGCTGCCGCGGGAGACGTTCCGGGAGGAGTACGTCCTGGAGTACGGGTCGGCCGTGCTGGAGATCCACACCGACGACGTCCCCCGCGGCGCCCGCGTGCTCGTGCTCGACGACATCCTCGCGACCGGCGGCACCCTCGGGGCCACGGCGCAGCTGCTGCACCGGGCGGGGCTGCACGTCGCCGGCTTCGGGCTGATCATGGAGCTCACCGACCTCCGGGGACGCAGCCAGCTCGGCGGGCACCGCGTCCGGGCCCTGTACCGGGTCTGACCAGGGACGTCACCACGCGGCGAAGCCCTGTTACGCGCCGGGCGGCGCCGTCGCCGTGCGAACGCCCGCGGACCGCTAGACTCGATGGTCTGTTCGATCCGGAACGAGGTGTCCCCCCATGGCAGAGACCGTCGCCACGATGGCGGCCGAGCAACTTGCTGTCGAGCGCGCGTACGTCGCGATGCTCTACGACCGGCTCGACGAGCTGCGGGCCGAGAAGACCGCGGAGCTCGCGGCCGTGCGCCGCAGCGAGTCCTCCGGCAACCACCAGAACCGCGCGGAACGGGACGCGTTCGCGTCCCACTACGAGGACCGTCTCGCGCAGCTCGAGGCCGTGGACCACCGGCTGGTCTTCGGCCGCCTGGACGGCCAGGACGGCGAGCGCCGGTACGTCGGGCGGATCGGCCTGGCCACCGCGGACCACCAGCGGCTCATGGTGGACTGGCGCGCCCGGGAGGCGGCCGCCTTCTACCAGGCCACCGCGCAGAGCCCCATGGGCGTCCGGCGGCGCCGCCACCTGATCCTCGAGGGCCGCGACGTCGCCGCCCTCGAGGACGACGTCCTCGACCCGGACATGCTCGAGGACGAGGGCGTGCTCCACGGGGAGGGCGCCCTGCTCGCGGCGCTGAACCAGAAGCGCACCGGGCGGATGTCGGACATCGTCGCGACGATCCAGGCGGAGCAGGACAGGATCATCCGCGCCCCGCTGCCCGGCGTCCGCGTGGTGCAGGGCGGGCCCGGCACCGGCAAGACCGCCGTGGCGCTGCACCGGGCGGCGTACCTGCTCTACGAGCACCGAGAGCGGCTGCGCAAGGCGGGGGTGCTGATCGTCGGTCCGTCGTCGTCGTTCATGTGGTACATCGAGCGGGTGCTGCCGGCGCTCGGGGAGACCGGCGTCGTGATGTCCTCCCTGTCCGAGCTGTTCCCCGGCGTGGCCGCCGTCCCCGAGCGGGACCCCCTCGCCGCCCGGCTCAAGGCGGGCCTCGACATGGCCGACGTCGTGGCGCGCGCCGTGCGGGACCGGCAGAAGGTCCCCGCCCAGGACCAGGTCCTGCGCGTCGACACGCACCGCGTGACGCTCACCCCCCGCATGGTCAAGCGCGCCCGGGACAAGGCGCGCGCCACCGGGAAGCCGCACAACGAGGCGCGCAACACCTTCGTGAAGATCGCGCTGCGGGAGCTCACCGAGCAGCTCGGCGAGCACCTCAACAGCACCAGCGGCAACGTCATGGACCGCTCCTACCTCGCGGAGGACATCCGGCAGTCCCGGGACGTGCGGATCGCGCTCAACCTCGCGTGGATGCCGATGTCGCCCCAGACCCTCGTCGGCCAGCTCTTCAGCAAGCGGCACTATCTCGAGTCCGCCGCCCCGCACCTGGACGCCGCGCAGATCGAGGCGCTGCTGCGCCCGGCCGGCGCCCCCTTCACCGTGGCGGACGTGCCGCTGCTGGACGAGGCCGCCGAGCTGCTCGGCGACCTCGACGAGGCCGGGGTGCGCCGGCGGGCCGAGGCGGACCGGGAGCACCGCAAGGCCACGGACAACGCCGAGCACGCGCTGCAGAACATGCACCAGAGCCTCGAGGACGTCGGCGCGGACGGCATCGTGACCGCGGCCCAGCTCACCGACTTCAACGCGGTGAGCCAGCACCGGATGACCGCCGCGGAGGCCGCGACCGCGGACCGCACGTGGGCCTACGGGCACGTCGTCGTCGACGAGGCGCAGGAGCTCACGCCCATGCAGTGGCGCGTGCTCATGCGCCGGTGCCCCATGAAGTCCTTCACCGTGGTCGGCGACATCGCCCAGGCTGGCTCGGCCACCGCCGCCCGCAGCTGGCGGGACGCCCTCGAGCCCTTCGTGGGGGAGCGGTTCGTCCTCGACGAGCTCACGGTCAACTACCGCACGCCCGCCGCCATCGCGGAGGCCGCGGTCGACGTCGCCCGGGCCGCCGGCCTGGACATCTCGGCCCCACGGGCCGTCCGCGAGGGCGCGGCGCCGATCGTGCAGCGCGTCGGCGCCGCGGACGTGGTCGAGGGCGTGCTCGAGCAGGTGCGCACCGAGCTCGAGCTCGTCAACGGTGGGCTCGTGGCCGTGATCGTGCCCGAGGACCGGGTGCAGGAGGTCGGCACCGCGCTCGCCGGGGCCCTGCCCGGGCTCGTGGGCGCCGGGGTCCGCCGGCTGGACCGGCAGGTGGTGGTCCTCTCCGCGTGGGACGCCAAGGGGCTCGAGTTCGACTCCGTGGTGGTCGTCGAGCCGCAGGCCCTCGTCGAGGAGGTCGGCGGCGGCGTGGGCAACCTCTACGTGGCGATGACCCGGCCCACCCAGCGGCTGCGCGTCGTCGCGGCCCGCCCGCTCCCGGCCGGCCTCGACCGGTTCTGAGCCCGGAGGGCCGGAGCCACCAGGACGCGGAGGGGTTCCCCCTCCGCGTCCTGGTACCTTGGAAGCCGTGTCGAACGCAATAGACCTGGACCTCCAGCACAACGATCCGTCCTTCGCCAACGTCTGGCAGGAGCTGCAGTGGCGCGGGCTCGTGCACGTGTCGACCGACGAGGCGGCCCTCGAGCGGGCGCTGTCGGAGGAGACGGTCACCTATTACTGCGGGTTCGACCCCACCGCGGCCTCCCTGCACCTCGGGCACCTGGTGCAGCTGCTGCTCATGCGCCGGCTCCAGCTCGCCGGGCACCACCCCATCGGCCTGGTCGGCGGCTCGACCGGTCTGATCGGCGATCCCCGGCAGAGCTCCGAGCGCATCCTGAACTCCAAGGAGACCGTGGCGCAGTGGGTCGACCTGCTGCGCGCCCAGGTCGAGCGGTTCCTCTCCTTCGAGGGCGAGAACCGGGCGGTGATGGTCAACAACCTGGACTGGACCTCCCAGCTCTCCGCGATCGACTTCCTGAGGGACATCGGCAAGCACTTCCGGGTCGGCACGATGATCAAGAAGGACATCGTGGCCAAGCGCCTGCACTCGGACGAGGGCATCTCCTACACCGAGTTCAGCTACCAGATCCTGCAGGGCCTGGACTACCTCAACCTCTACCGCGAGCACGGGTGCACCCTGCAGACCGGGGGCTCCGACCAGTGGGGGAACCTGACCTCCGGCACCGAGCTGATCCGCAAGGTCGAGGGCACCTCCGTGCACGCGGTGGGCACCCCGCTGATCACCAACTCCGACGGCACGAAGTTCGGCAAGTCCGAGGGCAACGCCGTGTGGCTGGACCCGGAGCTGACCTCGCCGTACGCCTTCTACCAGTTCTGGCTCAACACCGCCGACGCGGACGTGGTGGACCGGCTCAAGGTCTTCACCTTCCTCACCCGCGAGCAGATCGAGGAGCTCGCCCGGGCGGTGGCGGAGGAGCCCTACAAGCGGGCGGCCCAGAAGACCCTCGCCTGGGAGGTCAACTCGCTGGTGCACGGGGTGGAGGCCACCGAGAAGGCGATCGCGGCCTCGGCCGCCGTCTTCGGCCGCGGCGAGCTCGCGGAGCTCGACGCCGAGACGCTGGGCTCGGTGACCCGTGAGCTCCCCGGGGCCAGTGTGGAACCGGGCCGGCTCCAGGTCGCCGACCTGCTGGTGGCGACCGGGCTGTCGGAGTCCAAGTCCGCCGCCCGCCGGACCCTCAAGGAGGGCGGGGCCTACGTCAACAACGAGAAGGTCGTCGGCGAGGACGCCGAGCTCGGCCCCGACCAGCTCCTGCACGGCCGGTGGGCACTGCTGCGCCGCGGCAAGAAGCACCTCGCGGCCGTCACCGTGGAGGCCTGAGCCGCGGGTCGACGCACCCCTCACCCCCGTCCCGGAGCCCGGCTTGCAGGCCCCTGGGCGGGGGTGTAGTGTTCATCGAGTCGTCAGGCAGGGCCGAGAGGCCGGCGGACGGCAGAACCGCAAAGAGCAGCAGGACCCACGGGTGCTGCCTAGTTCATGCGGGAGCGACCGTTCAGGTCGGTCCGAACCCGGGGCAACGCAAGTTGACACGCCGAGAACGGACTGCGTAGGATGGTCGAGCTGCCTGAGGCGGGGAACAGACGTTCCGACGCGGAGGGCACCGAGAATTCCAACACGGTTTCCGGGTGTGGTGCCTGGTTGCTGGTCTGTTGTTTGAGAACTCAATAGTGTGCCATGTTT
>NZ_JBNAFK010000040.1:0-4735 GCF_049716185.1 Kocuria sp. CH-021
GCGCCCGCTACCTGCGGCATCTGCGCAGGGCTGGGGTTACCGCGAGGGGCATCGGGAGGAACCGTGAGCACATCGGAGCAGCAGTCGGAGCCGGCCGAGGATCCGTGGGCGACATTCACCGACTTCGAGCGGGACTACTTTAGGCAGACGCGCTCGGAGATCGACAGCGACAAGCGGGAACGGGACCTGTTCCTCAACTTCGCGATCCTGATCATCGGCGGTGGCGCCGCCATCGCGGTCGGTCAAACCGACTTCCTCGCCGCTATCGAACGGGATGACAATCCCCTCCACGAGCAGATCAACCACCCCGCCATGTTCGCGGTGATCCTGCCCGGCTTGAGCATCATCACCGCCCTCATCTGGATGCGGCGGGAGAAACTGGTGCAGATCGGCATCCGTTGGATGGTGCTCCACACAATGCTGAGCGGCCGACTCCGCGAGAGGCCGCCGGACACCACGGAGGCCAAGAGGCTCGGCTCCCTGAAGATGCCGGACACCTTGGAAGCCAAGATGCTCGACCGGTTCAGCTCTCCGGGAAGGGCAGTCAGGAAGGAAGTCATCCTCGTCCTGGCAGTCTCGACCCCCATCTACGCGCTGCTGGTGGCGCAGATCTGGATCTCGTGGACGGATCTGCCAGACGACTCGGGAATGCTACTCACCTCATGTCTCACCCTCCTCGTCCACGTCATCTTCGTCTCGTGGCTCTTCAGCCGACCGATCCCGGAAATCCCTGGGTCGAAGATTTCCTGGTTCCGCAGGAGGCGTTCAGCACGCCGACGTCCGGCTGGCACCGGTGCTCCCTCGCCGGAGGAAGCCGGATGATCAGGGTCGGCTTCCCCTCCCCGGCAGTGAACCCCAGAGCCTGACTGGCACTCGGGGCTCACTGAAGGGGTGGATCAGGTCGGGTCGGACCAGATGATGCGCCCGTGGCGCTCGACCGAGCGCAGGTCCAGCCGGACGGCGCCGTCGGTGAACTGGAGCCGCCCCTCCTTCACATCCACGGCGACCTCGTCGTCGGACCGGAGATCGGTCATCGCGTTGATGACGGGCCGGTAGAAGAACGGGTGGTCCTCGCGCAGCCCGTGCTGGAAGGAGATGATCTGGCGGCGCTGGGGCCCGAACCCCGTCGGCGCCCCGGACCCCGAGTCGAGGTCTTCCTGCCAGCACACCCCGATGGCACGGGTTGCCGTGGCGCCGTCCATCTGCCATCCACGGTCGTCCTGGTCGCCCCAGAAACGCAGAACGTCACTCTTCTGCAGCGCCACCGGCAGCGAGCCCAGCGACGCCTTCGGGCGGTGTCCGCACGGCCCCCACAGGGTGTTGGCCTGGTGCGCGCTGCGGTAGGTGGACACCCGCTGCGGCGCCCCGAAGCGAACCGTGTAGCCCCCGTCGGAGAGGTAGATTCCCGCCCCGGGGTCTGTGGGCATCTCGTAGTCGGCCGGCAGCCCAAAAGCCTCCAGGTCTGCAGCCCGGGCCGGGCCTAGCAGCATCGACTCGCCGTAGGTGAGCATCGCGTCCATGAACTCCGACCAGCCCCGCACCACGAACGAGTCTGCGTACAGCACCCGCAGGCTCGGGATCGGTGAGTAGAGCAGATCGACGAGCACGGCCAGGTCGTCCTCGTCGAGGCCGTGGCGCGGGTCGACGAGCACCACCAGGGTCTCCCCGTCGGCGGTGCGCTCCTGCAGTTCCGCGTGCATCTGCTGGATACCTTCTGGCAGCTGGGTAAGGTCGACGACCTCGGCGGACGGGGCGAGCATCCGCTGGTCGGCCTTGGACGGGGCGCGCATCGGGACGATGGTCCGGTAGCCGTTGTTCATCAGCTCGCGGATCAGATAGCTCACGAGCAGGCCGCGCCGACGCAGGTCGCCGCCGTAGACCCCTAGGGACCGTCCGCCGAACCACCACCGGGGCGTCTCGAACTCCCGGTCGGCCTGGTCTCGCGGACTCATGGGATCGTTCACACCGGAGTAGACGCTCGGCACCTCCAAGGCCTCGTTGACCCGCTCGCGCTCCGGCCCACCGGAGGGGGTGGACGCTCCGGGAAGCCCTTCGCTGCTACTGGCTTGCATCGGGGTGAGAATCTTGCGCCCAAGGGTCTTGCCCAGACTGGCGAAGTTGACGCTGCGCCCTTCGCGCTCGAGCTGCTGCAGGGCCAGGACCGCCCGGGTCATGGGGATGTTGGTGATCTTCGCGGCCTGCTCGAGCGCTCGCAGTCGATCGCGGTGCGGTGCGTCGGTATGCTTGTCCAGCTTCTTGGCCAGATCGCTGATGGTGTTGGAGCTGTACTGACGTGACATGGCGTGCCCTTCCTCGGCGGAGGGGATGTCGGCGTCCGCGCACACTGACATCCCGCGCTGAGGTGGTGACTGCATTCTCACGTGGACTCGAAAGCCCTTGTCCGTAGCGGCTCCCGACAGGCGCGGGCATGTCTGGAACCTGGAGCCGGGAGCGCGAGAGCGACCGGTGTACCCCAGGGTAGCCAGCGGCCCCGGAGAGCGGAAGGCTCGCCGGAGCCGTGACGGTTTGCTACTGCTCAGCCTTCGTCGGACCAGACAGTCTCCCCCTCGCGCTCCACGGAACGCGGGTCGAGGCGGACGCTGTTGCGGGCCGAGAAGTCGATCTCCCCGGACGCCAGGGCGGCTGCGGTGCGCGCACAGTCCTCGTCGGTGACGGCCGCGTGGCCCCAGGAGCCGTGCGGGTCGCGGATCCCGCGGACGAAGGAGGTGGCTAGGTAGCTGGGCGTGCCGAAGATCTTGGTGGTGGCCACCACGATGTCATCGTCGTCGGCGATCGCCCGGGCCGTCCACACCAGGTTCTTCTCGCACCAGTACCGCAGCCGGTCCCCCACCTGGATCTGCACGGGGGCTTCGTGCCGCTCTTCGATAGCGCGGTAGCCCTCCGGGCGGTAGAGGCGGTTCCAGTCCCGGCCGGCGGCGAACGGAGAGTGCGGCTGCACCGGCACCACCGGGCCTTGTCCTGCCGGGGAGACCCAGGCCCCGGCACTGCGCAGACGAACCCTCATCACGACCGAGACGCGATCGCCCTGGGGTTGATGGGCGTGCTCGGCCTGCGCGCCGGGGAGATCGTCAAGCTCGACATCGACCACGTCTCCCGCGCCACCGCCTCGGCTGCGGTTTCCCTGCAGATCTACGGCAAGGGCCGCACCTGGCGCACCGTGCCGGTCCCGCCGTGGATGGAGGCCCAGATCATCGCCTACCGCGCCCGGCTGGGCTCCGAGGCCGGTGCGGCGCTGCTGCTCTCCCCCACGGGCAACCGCCTGGCGGTGCGCGACATCGAGCGCCTCCTGGATCGAGCCGTGAAGCGCACCCGGGCCGCGGATCCGGCCCACGCCCGGGCGGTGGTGCCTCACGGGCTGTGGCACACCGCGGCCACGCTGATGCTCGCCGAAGGCTGGGACGAGAAGGTCATCGCCCAGCTGCTGGGCCACAAGTCGGTGAACACCACCTCCCGCTACCTCGACGAGCTGCCCGGAGAGCTTTCCGTGGCGGTCAACGCCCACCCGTTGACCCCGCCGGCGCCGTCGGAGTCTTACCAGGAGCCGGCCGTGTAGCCTCTCGGCACCAACCTTGAAATTCTTGTTAATGTTTTACCAACGCACATGGTTGAATGTTCATAGGTCAGGTGGTGCAGCCCGGCTGGTAGCGGGGACCGCGGTGGTACCTGGATGTTCATGGAGTAGCGAGTCGAAGGCCCAGAACCTGTGGGGGATCCAGGCCTTCGACATCTTCGGACAAATCAGTTACATCACAGGGTAAGGATGATACTGGTCTATCGCGTGGGCTTAATTGGCCATATACGCCCGTTGCGGATGACTCAGCACTCCGATCTTCACACTAGTGGAATATCCAGCTGGCGCCACCTCTCTCGTAATTTGTCCAGCTGGAGACAACTCCATTCGATGACACACGGAACCGAACCTTCTGATACATCTCCTCGTTCGGCTCTTTCCCACCGCCTGCATCCTTAGTTTGAGGAAGTTGCTCACGGTAGGTGAACCTGTGGGTTCCCGCCTTGCCGCGGAAAGAGCGACTGTAGGTCTTCTCGCCCACGTAGTCGTCACCCCGCCCCTCGCCGGTGCCGTCATCCTCCTCCATGCGGATCTGGTGAACGTGTATGGTCCGGCCCTTGTCGCACTTGACGTCGATGACCCACTTGATCATCACGCGGTTGCTGCCGTCGACGCCGTCGGCCCTGGGACCTGCTGGCTTGTAGACGGTGCATCCGTAGCGAGTGGTGTCTGCGACGGCCGGTGTGGCCGCCAGGCCGATCGAAGACGCGGCAAGCAGCGATGCCGCCGCAAGGCATGCCAGCCTGTTTCTTTTCATGGCTATCCCCTGAACAATGGAAAAGTGCTCTAATCATTGACGATGAAGGTGAAGCTCATCACCAGTTTCCGGACAACGCAGTAACTACTGCGTCCCGGCCACCTTGACGGCCCAAAGGATTCAGATGAGCCTCGAGCCTTAGTATCCTCAGTGTGAAATACCTACGCAGACGTTATCGCAAGTCGCAGGCTCAATCGTTATGCACAGAGGCTCCAGATAGACCCATTTGCGCACATTCCTATGTCGCATGCAAATGTATGGGGCATCTCTGCCTTGCTTATTTGGTTTGCCCTCGACGTGTCCGCGCCTAAATCGAGCTGGTCTGCTCGAGCTTTGCCTTGGCCTCGTTGCGCGCGATCGTGCGCTGGATGGTCGCCCTCGAGACG
>NZ_JBNAFK010000041.1:0-4727 GCF_049716185.1 Kocuria sp. CH-021
GCTCCCACAGGAACATCCTCCCTGCCAGGCACCAGGCCTGACCATCAAGGACGTCCACCGAAGGGGGTCAACCTCACATCACGGACCTGATCGTCGGCGAACTGGGCAACGCCCCGTCGGAGGTCTTCGCCGCCTTCGATGAAGAACCTCTGGCCAGTGCATCGCTGGGGCAGGCCCATGCGGCCCGCCTGCTCGACGGCACCGAGGTCGTGGTCAAGGTGCGTCGACCCGGGGTCGCAGCCCAGGTCCAAGAAGACCTGGAGATCCTGCAGAACATCGCCGCACGGGCCAGCCGCCATTGGGAGGCCGCCGCCGACTACGACCTGACCGGCATTGCCGAGGAGTTCGCCACCACGCTGCGGGCGGAACTGGACTACCTCGCCGAAGGACGCAACACCGAACGCTTCGCGGCGAACTTCGCCGACAACGACACCATCCGTGTCCCCCGGGTCTTCTGGGAGACCACCACCTCCCGGGTGCTGACCCTGGAACGGATGCACGGGCTGAAGATCAACGACCTGGCGGGGCTCGATGCCACCGGGATCGACCGTGCGGCCCTGGCGACCCGCGCGACCGGTGCGGTAGCCCAGATGGTGTTCCGGGACGGCTTCTTCCACGCCGACCCGCACCCGGGCAACCTCTTCGTGGAATTCGGCGGGCGCATCGCCCTGATCGACTTCGGCATGGTCGGGGACATCGACGAGCAACTGCGCGACCGCCTCGGAGCCCTGTTGCTGGCCCTGGTGCGCCAGCATCCCCGGCAGATCGCCACCACCCTGGCCGAGCTGACCACCTCCCGGCACCCTGTCAATGTCCCCGCCCTGACCGGGGATCTAACCCCCGTCGTGGCCCTCTACTCTGGGCGGGCGTTAGGCGAAGTCCGGGTAGGGAAGCTCATTAAGGAAGTTCTCGCGGTCCTGCGCCGCCACCACCTGCAGTTGCCGCGGGAGGTCTCCTTATTGCTGAAAATGCTGCTGATGGCCGAGGGCCTGGGAACGACGCTGGACCCCCAGTTCCAGCTCGGTGAGGTCCTGCGACCCTACGCCCACAGGTTGCTGCTGGAGCGCTACTCCCCCTCCGCCATCGCCGGACGCCTGTCCCAGGCAGGGGCCGATGTCCTGGACCTCACCGCGGAGTTGCCCGAGCAGCTACGCCGCGTCCAGGCCATGCTCGAGGCCGGGGGCCCGGAACTGCACCTGCGCACCGCCGAACTGGACCCTCTCGTGGACCGCCTCGAGTCGGCAGGCCATCGGTTGGGCCTGGCGATCCTAACGGCTGCCTTCGTGCGGGGACTCGGGGATCTGGCCGCCTCGGATCCGGTGCAGCGCCGATCCTGGCAACTTCCGGTGCTCAGCACGGGTCTGGGCGCGACCGGCTCCCTGGGCGCCTACCTGGCGTGGTCGGCGCACCGGAAGCGACGCCGCCGGCCCTGACCGCGGACCAGTACCCATCCACACCACCGACCACCAGCAATCCCTTCCACGAAAGGAACCATCATGGACCAGACCATACGAGTGGGCGTCAACGGCTACGGGGTGATCGGCAAACGCGTGGCCGATGCGATCACCGCCCAACACGACATGGAACTGGTCGGGGTCAGCGACGTGATCTCCGACTACCGGCTCACCGCCGCTGTCTCCCGCGGCATCCCCGTCTACGCCTCCACCACCGAGGGCGTCGCGGCGATGCGCTCAGCAGGCATCACCCTGGCGGGGGAACTGCATCAGCTTCTCGACGCCGTGGACGTGATCGTGGACTGCACCCCGGCCAAAATCGGAGCCACCAACCTGGAGCACTACCGGGCCCACGAGGTCAAAGCCATCTTCCAGGGTGGGGAGAAGCACGCCCTCACCGGCCACTCCTTCGTCGCCCACGCCAACTACGCCACCGCCCTCGGCCGGGACACCACCCGGGTGGTGTCCTGCAACACCACCGCCACCGTCCGCACCCTCACTGCCCTGAAGGACGCCGGGTTACTGACCAAAGCACGTGGGGTGCTCATTCGCCGGGCCACCGACCCCTGGGAATCCGATCACTCCGGGATCATGAACACCATCGTCCCCGAAACAGCCATCCCCAGCCACCAGGGACCCGACGCTCAGACAGTCGTCCCGGACCTCGACGTGGTCACCATGGCCGCCAAGGGCGCCCACACGCAGAATCACCTGCACTACTGGACTATCAACCTCACCCGCCCCGCCACCTCCGAAGAAGTCCTCGAGGCGCTGGGCGCCATGCCGCGGATCGCGCTGGTCCGCAGCAGCGAGGGGATCGTGGCGCCCAACAGCACCATCGAGCTGATGCGGGACCTCGGACGGCCCCGCGGGGACATGTACGAGGTCGCCGTGTGGGCCGACATCCTCACGGTGCGCGGCGAGGAGCTGTTCTGCACCTACACCGTCGACAACCAGGCGGTGGTCGTCCCGGAGAACATCGACGCGATCCGGGCCCTGACCGGCACCGTCACCGACGGGACAGAATCCATGAGCCGCACCGACGCCGCCCTGGGGGTGCGCGCCGACTTCCTGGCCCGCGCCCCGCACCTCAGCGAGACCCACCCCGCGGCGGGGGCACGGCCGTGAACGCCGCGGAGACCTTCCGCATCGTGGTCGGGGTGGACGGCTCCCCCGAGTCCCTGAGGGCTCTGGAGTGGGCGGTCACCGAGGCCCGGTTGCGCCACGGGCAGGTGCACGTGGTGACCGCCTGGCAGCACCCGTCCATGGTGGCCGGCGACGACGACCTGGAGTGGGACCTGACCCGATACGAAGCCAGGGCCCGGCACCTCCAAGAAGACGCTCTGCGCAGTGTGCACGCCGAGCAGGAGGACATCACCGGCGAGGTGGTCCAGGGCCAAGCCGCCGCCGTGCTGGTCGAGGCCTCCGCCGAGGCTGATCTGCTGATCGTGGGATCCCACGGCTACGGCGGCTTCACCGGCCTGCTGCTGGGCTCGGTCTCCACCCAGGTCGTCCGCCACGCCCGCTGCCCCGTGCTCGTCGTCCGCCCCCGTCACCAGGGCCGGCTGTAGGGGTCCGGCCCCCGTGGTTTCCGCATCTGCGGATCCGGGTGTGGGAGTCCTCTCGGGTTTTCAAGCGGCCGGGGCCGTCCCTGAAGGATTCAGTGACTCAGACGGGTTGGTGCTGGGTGCTGCCGTGCAGCATCGAGAAGATGCTCGTCGCAGCGTCAGCCGGCCAGGGAGGATCCCGCGCTGTTCCCGTTGCGCAGAGGAATGCTCCCCGGCGGTGTGGCACACCCGCTGCGCCATGTGGCGAGAAAGGGCCTGGGTCCTCTTCCGGTCAGTGTCCGGAGGTGTGGCCGGGGTTGTGGGTGGGGGCCGGGGACTCGCCGCCGCCCGGGACGCCGCCTGTTGCGCTGCCGCTGATCAGCGGGCCGATGACGAAGGCCGAGAGCGAGTAGAGGGCCGCGAAGACGACCAGACCGACGGCCGGTGCCCACCAGGTGCCGAACCTGCGGCGCAGGCGCAGCAGGAAGGGGACCGAGGCGGCAAGGCCCAGGACACCGAACAAGAGGGTCCCGCCGGACCCGGCAATCAGCGCCGTCCCGGCGAGCACGCCCACGTGGTGCAGCACGTGCGGGAGGAGCCCCAGGGCCACGCCGATCCCGCCGATGGCCGAGTTCCACAGCGCGCGCAGGCGCCGTGGCCGGGCCGGCGCAGCGTCACCGGGGGCAGTCGCACGATCGCCTACCCGCGGGTGGCGGAGATGCCTGTTCATCGCCGTCGCACCCCTCCCTGCAACTGGTGTGCCGTCCGCGCCGAGTCTAGCCACGGATGGTCCATGGGCAGGAGCCCGATGAGACACGGGAGGCCGGTGGCTACCTGGGCTGGCGTCGAGGCCGTGACTGGTCATGGTCCCGGGCGAGCCCTGCCCGGGACCATCACCAGCGCCAGGGAGACCAGCACGATCACCACCCCCACCGCACTCCACGCGGTGGGCCGTTCCCCGGGCAACACCGTCGAGACCACCATGGCGATCACGGGCACCAGCAGGGTCCACGCACTGAGCAGGTCCAGGCGTGCCACCTGGGTCTGGCGGAACCATGCGAGGAAGGCGGCTGCGGTCCCGATCAGCGACAGGAATCCCAGCGCCAGCACGAACCGGGGCGTCCAGGTGATGGCCGGGGTACCCTCGACCGCGGCGGCCAACGCCACCAGCAGAAGACCGCCGAGCACAAAGTGCCAGCCGATGGCGACCACCAGATCCGTTCCGGACAGCCTCCGTGACATCAGCGTTCCGGCGGTGACGGCCACCGCCGAGAGCAGCGACAGCCACGCCCCCTGCCCGCCACCACTAGCCACCCCCACCAGCACCAACCCGGCGAACCCGACCACCACAGAGGCCGCGGTGCGCGCGGACACGGCCTCACCGTAGAACCACCAGGCCGGCAGCAGGATCAGTAACGGTTGCGCGTTCGACAGCACCGCTGCCGCCCCCGTGGCCAGTCCTGCGGTCCCGGCGAACATCGCGGCGAAGGCCACGGTCACGTTCACCACCGCCATCGCCGTCAGCAGACCCCAGGACGGCCCCCGCGGCCGCAGGGGCCGTCGCTGCGCGGCGGCGACGAGCAACAGCGCGGCCCCGGCGATCAGAGCACGTAGTGCCGCGAACCACAGCACCGGCGCGTCCTGCAAACCGGCTCTTCAGGATCCAGGGTGTAGTGCGGGTCGGCGCGTCGGTCGCCGGATAGGGGTCGAGGCCTCCCGAAGATGA
>NZ_JBNAFK010000042.1:0-4351 GCF_049716185.1 Kocuria sp. CH-021
TGGTCGATCCTGATCTCGCCCTGCGTCAGGCGAACTTGCTGTGAACCACTGGACTCAACTCACCCTGACACGCAGGGGTTCACATCAGCAAATGTCCTGAGTTGGGCGTAACCGTACCATCGACCGCACCAGCCGCCCGAAGTGCTCCTCCCACTCGAGTGACTAATGCAGTAGGGGTTCCCCAGTGGGCGTCGCACGCGTTGAGTCCACCCCGTAGATTTCTCCTTGGGGCGACAGGACAGCGAGCAACCTTGCTTTACATGTGGCCTGCTATTAGTTGTTGGACGAGAACGGCCCTGCAGTTGGCGTTGGACCTCAGGCCAGTGGGGACCACTATTGGTTTTGCCTCGATGCCATTAGACGCCGAAGGCTCCGCCACTGACGAGGATGGCGATGCCGAGGCCGATGAGCACGATCGGGAACAGGATGTGTTCCCAGCGCTCCAGGACCTCGGCGATCGGCCGGCGGGTGGCGACAAACCTGGCCAAACCCACCAGCACTGCGACCAGGGCCAGGAACACGATGCAGTAGGCCACCACCGCGGTCGGGCCGATACTGAGGAAGACCGGGACGTAGACCCCGATGTTGTCCCCGCCGTTGGCGAAGGTCACCCCGGCCACGGTCCACACGGCTACGTTCTTGCCCTCGACCTTGGCCTCATCGTCGTCATCGTCCTCGCGCCAGGCCTGCCAGGCGGCCCACAGGCCCAGACTCAGGGGGATGAGCCCGAAGTACGGGATGACCTCTGGGGGCAGGAACGCCCCGGCGCCCAGGGACACGAGCACGGCCGCGCCGAGGATACCGGCGAACCCCAGGTATTGGCCGAGGGCGATCCGGGTCGTTGTGCCGCGTTGTCCTGCTCCGCGGGCGAAGAACAGCGAGAGCACGATGATGTCGTCGATGTTGGTGGCGATGAACAAGCCGATGGCCTGCAGGGCGGAGGTCAGGATCACGCGCCCACCGCCGTGTCGCAGCAGCCGGACACCGAGCAGGCCGGATCCAGGCAGGGAGCGCTCTCGTCGGCCGCGAGGGTGACCTCGACCAGCGCGGTCAGCGCCTGCGCCAGGTGCGCATCGGCGATCTCATACCGGGTCTGGCGGCCCTCGGACATGGCGGTCGCGATCCCGCAGTCCCTCAGACATGCCAGATGGTTCGACACGTTCGACCGGGTCAATCCCAGGTCCCGGGCCAGATCCGCCGGGTAGGCCGGGCCCTCCAGCAAGGTCATCAGGATCCGGGACCGGGTCGGGTCGGCCATGGCACGACCCAGCCGGTTCATCACGTCCAATCGCGCAGCACTAATCAGCATGCACTGAACTATACAGCCGTGACTGAATCGCCGGGGCAGTCTCTAGGGTCAGTGGGTGGGCTTGTTATCGGCGGGGGAGCGTGGGCTGAAGGTGAGGGTGCCACCGTCGCGTTGCTTGAGTTCCTCGTACCAGCGTGCGGCGTCGACTTGGGAAGCGGATTCGACGGCACGCTCGGTGCGGTCGCCGCGGAAGATCGCGCGCAGGATGAGCCAGAAGATGATGCCGATGCAGATGGACGGCAGCACGGCCGCGAAGTACTCCATGGAAGCATTCTCCCCTGGAAACCTAGACGGACACTGGCGCCGGGTGTGTATTCAGCGCGATGCTTGGGTGTTTGGTTGAGGTGTTCCACGAGGACGGGTGGCGGTGTACCACTGGGCGCAGAACACGATGATCAAGGTGACGTCTACGGCGTCCCCGCCGTAGTACATGATCTGCGCTCCGATGCGTGCGTCGCCGGATTCAACGCCGGCGGGTGGGTGACCGTAGAGCCACTTGGCCAGGATCGAGTGGACTGTGAGGAACCCGATGAGCGCTGCCGCCCGCAGGGGAAAAGAACTCCGGTGCGGGTTCGGGTCGATCCCCACCATCGCGACGGTGAAAAGATAGCCGGCCAGGAAGACGTGGGCGTGGACGAGCGCGTGCACCCACACCGAGGTGTGCATCAACCGGTACAGGTCGGTGGTGTAGAGCGCCCACAGGCCTCCGGCGTTGAGCACCATGGCGATCACCGGATGGGTCAGCCCACGCATGAGAATGGTGCGCAGAACCCGGGAGAGCGCACGGGCCTCGGGTACGGGCAAAGCGCGCAGAGCGAGGGTGACAGGAGCACTGAGCACTAGACACAGTGGCGCGATCATGCCCAGGAGCAGGTGCCCGACCATGTGAGCGGAAAAGCTCGTCCGGGCGGCGTCAGCAAGCGGGCCCACCAGTCCGGCCCCGGCGCAGAAGAGCCCGGTGTACCACAGGATGGTGCGGTGGATCGGCCACCGTCCACGGGCTCGGTGCGCCCACAGCCCCGCGACGTAGCCGGCCGCGGCTAGACATAACGCTAGGAGGGTGAGGTATTCGAACAAAGCCCAGCCGAAAAAGCTGTGATCGTGACTCATCGCGGTCACCTTAGTGCACACCGGCGTAGGAGGGAGGCGGAAGTGCCGGTCCTGAGCTTTTGACCGCGTTGCCTTCCGGTATTGGGGCAGTGTCGCCGCCGCACGTAGTGCAGGAGGCCTGGCAACGGTCGAGAGACACCCTTCCTCGAAGCCATCTCCAAATGTTGAGCTTAAGTAAAGACGGGGTGTAGATACCTTCAAGCTTGGCCAATAACGGCTTCTCGCCCTGTTTTCCGGGTTGAAGACGACGTAACTTTCAGCGTGAGAACCCCCAGTTCTCATCGGCCGATGACCCGGGCAGTCCCCTGGGTCAATGGTGTGAGGGTGCTCTGGCTCGGCCTTCCCCGAAGTCAGGGCACCCTCTTATAACTGGACTGGCGCGGCCTTGGATCGTTGTGGAGACGACGGCCACCTGGGCACCTTTCGCGCAGTTGCCGGTCATGCGGCACCAGTCCGCCTACTTTCGTTGTGCTGCCGGTGAGGCCTGCCCCTTTTGTCGGAGGCGCACGGAATCCTTCGAGGAACATGAACGTCTTGCGGCTGGGACTCTGCCCAGCGCATGCATGGAAGGCCGCATGACCGGGGTCCCCCAGCGATCTCGGCCACGGCTACGGGTCGCCCGCCTCATCGGTTCTGGCGGGCCGGTGCGAGCAGGGAAGTCGTGGGCGCCATGTCGCGGGCGAAGCAATTTGCCCCGGCGGGACTGAATGCTGCACAGATATGACCCGTGCGCCGCTCGGTGCGGCCCGGAGGTTGGTGTTGACCGGGGCGATGGCCATCCACATTTTGCTGACCTGAACCGAGGAAGCTGAGGGCTGCCCCAACGTGAGGGGCCGTGCTCACCACGCTCGAGGCGCCCTTCCGGTTGCCACGGGTCCGTCGCCGTGGGAGAACAGCCTGGTGACAGCGCCGGAGTCAGTCGGTGGAAATTCGGCGGGGCAGATGAACCCGGAAGCTGGTCCCGCGCCCGGGTCCATCACTGGCGGCCTCCAAGGTCCCGCCGTGGGCCTCGACCAGGGATTTGCTGATGGCCAGGCCCAGTCCCGAGCCGACGCGGTGGGCTTCCCTGCCGGGGTTGGCGCGGTAGAAGCGCTCGAACACGTGCGGGAGATGGTCGTTGCTGATGCCCTCGCCGGAATCGGTGACGGTGACGGTGGCGGCCTTCGGGGTGTGGTCGGTGTGCACGGTGATGGTGCCCCGGGCGGGGTGTGGCGCAGGGCGTTCTCCAGCAGGTTGCTCAACACTTGTCCCATCCGCTCCCGGTCCAGCGGCACCGGGGCGCACTCCATGCCGGTGCTCCGCGAGGTGATCGACACGCCCTTGCCGAGGGCGTGGGGTTCGATGGCCGCGACCGCCTGGACCGCCAGGTGCTCAGGGTCCTGAGGCGTGAGCTGCAGACGGGTCATGCCCTCTTCGGCGGCGGTGAGTTGTCGGATGTCGCGGGCCAGCCGCTCCAGCCGGGCGATCTGGGCGTGCAGGATGCCGGTGGTCCGTTCATCCCACTCGACCACCCCGTCCTCGATGCCTTCCAGATGTCCTTTGAGGCTGGCCAGGGGGGTGCGCATCTCGTGCGCCAGATCGGCCAGCATCTGCCGCCGGGTGGTGTCCACGGCGTCGAGCTTGGCGGCCATGTCGTTGAAGGACCCCGCGAGGGAGTCGAACTCCGGGCCCAGCTTGGTGGAGGTGACACGCACCTCGTCGTTGCCAGCGGCCAGCTCCTGGGCGGCGGTGCTGAAGGAGGCCAGGGACCGCCCGATCGCGCGGTACAGGTAGAAGGTGAGCATCCCGGCAATGTAGAGCGCCGTCAGCCCGCCGATGGTCAGGGCGGTGAGGCTCACCGAACGGAAGGCATGCTCTAAGACCTGGTCTCATAACTCTTCTACCTGACGCAGTCGGCGGAAGTTGATGAGCGTGACGGCGAGCAAGAGCAGC
>NZ_JBNAFK010000043.1:0-3872 GCF_049716185.1 Kocuria sp. CH-021
GTGTGAACCGCAGCGATAAGTGGCGGTGTTCTGACAGAGCTAAATGACTTCTTCGGGGCGGGGCAGTCAGTAGCGGGCCAGCTGGTCAGCCTGGTTCGAAGAGATTGATGGCCTGGCCTGTCTCGGTGGCCGTTCCACGTTCTTCATGTCGGGGGATGGCTTGTTGCGCCGGGCTTCAGCCCATGTCTCCGGTGCCTGCTCCTCCGCCGGCGCCCCACAGTCCGACCGAGTGGGTTTCCGGGGCAACACTGCGATCACGGGGCCCCGAGTTGTCGGCACCAGAGTTTCGGTGGCGGCGTCGGCCGATGACCAGGACGGCAATGCACAACAGGGCGAGGACGGCGATCACCGTCAGAAAGACCCAGCTGGAGGAAGCGGTCGCTGTCGTGGCGGAGGGAAGCAGGGGCAACATGGCGGACTCCTTCGTCATCGCGTGCCTTCAGGGTAGAACGGCAAAGGGCTTGGCGATAGGAAACTTCCGCTGCAACGTCGGAGTCGTACCGACGGTACGTGCCCGAGAGGAATGGTGCGCAGTGGGCAGCAGGGACTCTGGGATGGCGGGCTGCCTTGGTGGTCCACTCCGCTGTTCAGTGGCCGATGAGGAGTGCGTCGCGGGCGGCTTCGACGACTTCGGGGGTGACGGTCTCGAGCTGGTTGATGTCCAGGATGCGTTGGATCTGGGTGAGGAGGCGGTCGACGAGGCGGAAGTTGCCGCCGGTGATCCGGGCGATGGTGGCGATCGCGACCGTGCGGGTGAACTCGTCGTCCTCGCCATCGAGTCCATTGGTGTGCCAGCGACGGGTGAGGACGGCGGTGAGCTCTTCGGGGGTGAGCGGGCGGTATTCGTGGGCGAAGCCCACACGGCTGTAGAGCTGGGGGTAGCGTCCCAGGCGTTTGTCGATGCCGGGCATCCCGATGAGGATCACCCCGAGGGTGTGGCGGTCGTAGTAGTCGCGGACCTGTTCCAGGCCGGTGGTCTTGAGCCGGTCGGCTTCGTCGATGATGAGCAGCTCGGTGAGCCCGGAGGAGCGCGAGTCGGGGTGCACGAACGGGTCGATGCGGCCGTGGCGGTGGTAGTCGATGGCGTAGGAGATCTGCTGGCAGGCCCGCGGCAGGGCTTGGTCGACCTGTCGGGGGCTGGCGGTGACGGTCGGGGTCCACAGCGCGGTGCGGGCCTGCAGGACCCGTTCGGGGATGGGGCCGGGCTCGCGGTCCTCGCCCAGGTCTCGTTGCCACTGTTCCCATTGCGGGGCCCCGGCGTAGTGGCGGGCCGAGAGGGTTTTGCCGACCCCGGGTGGGCCCCAGCACAGACCGATGTAGCGGTGGGTGCGGACGGTGTCGGCGAACTCGATGAAGCGGCGGTGCTCGCGGGTGGGCAGGAACGGCGGTGCGCCCGGGGGCGGGGGTGAGGTGAGCCCGTTGACCTCCCCGAACGTGCCGGAGAGGAAGCGCCGGCCGTCGTCGCCCTTGCCCAACAGGCTGCGGGAGGAGTCGGGCTCAGTCGGTGGCATAGGTCCGCAACCGGTGTCGGGGCGCCGGCTCCGCCGGCGGGCCCGCGGTCGGGCGCGGCGCCGGGGCGGGTGGTGGTGCCCAGCGGTCGTCGGCGGGCAGGGCGTCGGCGAGGCTGCGCCGGGCGCGCAACTGCTGCTTCAGCGCGGCGCGCCGGGCACCCCGGGCCTGTTGCAGCTGCTGGAGGGTGATGGTCTCGGCGGCCAGTTCGGGGGCGATCGCCCGGCACAGGTAGGTGTCCTGGTGGTAGACGCGCACCTCGCCGGCGTCGCGGGGGTCGTAGCGGATGGTCACGGTCTCGGAGACGTAGGCGGCCAGCACTGGACAGATGTAGCGGGTGCCTTGAAAGCGGATGCCGTCGCGCTGGACGATGCGGGTGGTCGCTGCGGTGAGCAGCAGCAGGTCGAGATCTTCCGGCCGTGCTGGGGCTCGGGGGATCCACCCGGCCCCGATCCAGCGGGCGGCCGGGGCCTGGCCGGTCTCGGAGTGCACCCGGGCGTGGTAGTCCTCGATGAGGTAGCGCTGGACCACTGCGTCGAGCTGCTCCAGGCTCAGGGCGGGTGGTGAGGTGGGGGTGCCGCCGGTGCCGTGCGGGATGTGTCCGGGCAGGTGCGGGAGCACCTCGGTGGTGATCGTGCCGTAGAAGCGTTCGATCTTCCCCCTCCCCTGCGGGACCCCGACGCGGGAGTGGATGAGCCGGATGTGGGTGTCCAAGCAGACCCGCTCGAGCCGGGTGCTGGTGAAGTCGGCCCCGTGGTCGCTGTAGAGCACCTCGGGCAGCCCCTGGACCGGCCAGGCCGGATCGGGCTTGGCCCGCACGGCCTGGTGCAGGGCCAGGGCGGTCTGCTCCGCATTCGGGGCGCCGGTGAAGACGGTGTAGCCGGCGACCGCGCGGGAATAGTCGTCGAGGATCACGCTCAGCCACGGCCGCACCGGGCGCCCGTGGTGGTCGAGGATCGCCACGTCGAGCAGGGTGTGATCGGCCTGCCACTGCTCATTGGGCCTGGTGGCCGTCCGGCGGTGCACCAGTTCGAACCGGCCCCGGTAGGCGGTGTCTCCTTCCAGGGCCAGGGTGCGCAGCCCGGGGTCGATGGCGGCGATCACGCTGCGCACGCTCGAGTAGCTCGGAACGGGCCATCCGCGCTCCGGGGCCAGATCGCACACCCGGCGGTGGATGAACGTGGTCGTCGGTGCCGGCCGGCGCAGCGCCAGGGCCTCGATCACCGCGATCAGCTCCGCAGGCAGCCGGCGGTGGCCGCGGTCGCTGCGGACCTGGCGTTCCAGACCGGCCGTCGAGGAGTCCGTCCGATACTCGGCGGCCCAGCGCTGCAAGGTGCGGACCGAGACCTGGGCGTGGGCGGCGAGTCGGGTCAGTGGCACCCCGTCGTCGAGGTGCTGGCGCACCAGTGCCGCTTTCTCCTGCGGACTCAGCTGCGCCACCACCATCACCCCACGAGGGTCAGTCCGCCGGACCGGGCTCGGGTTCGGCGGCGGTGACCGGTCCGGCCGTCACCGGCTCCGGCGGTCGGGGCGGAAGGTGGCGGTAGAGGCTGGTGCGGGTGATGCCGGTCTTGGCCACGATCTCGGCCATCGTGTGCCCGGCCTCGCGCAGGTGTGCGGCGTAGGCCAGCTTGTCCGGGTCCACCACCGAGGGCCGCCCGATCCGCCGGCCCTTGGCCGTGGCCACCGATCGGGCGTGGGCGGCGCGCTCGAGGGTGTAGGTGCGTTCCATCTGCCCGAACAGCGCCAGCAGCACCACCGCCAGCTGCGCCATCGGGTCGTTCGGGTTGGTGGAGTCCACCTTGATCGGGTCCGCCAGGTTGCGCACCCCCACCCCCCGCTCGGCCAGATCGTGGATGAGGTTGAGGGTGTCGCGCACGGTGCGTCCGAGCCGGTCCAGGGTGTGCACCACGATCACATCACCCTCCCGTGCGTAGGCCAGGGCCGCAGTCAACCCGGGGCGCTCCGTGGTGGCCCCGGACTTCTTGTCCACATAGATCCGCTCGGCGGCGATCCCGACCTGCCGGAGCGCGTCGATCTGCCGATCGAGGTCCTGTTTGGCCGTCGAGACCCGCGCGTAGCCCAATTCCATGCGACCAGCGTACCGGAAGTCGGTTCCGTACGGCCTAGATGGCACTGAGTTCCAGGACTAACTTCTGGCACTCAAATCGTTATCCATAGTCCCCGAACATAGATCTCGACGCCGAGCGTCCCAGTACCTTGGAAGTGGGACAGCAGCCCGGGCCGGACAAACTCTCAACCATCTCGAGCTCGAACGACCCATCGACCCGGATCGGACCGCTCGGCCTTGCTCCCGTCATTTAGCTCTGTCAGAAGCACGCCACTTATCGCTGCGGGTCACA
>NZ_JBNAFK010000044.1:0-3260 GCF_049716185.1 Kocuria sp. CH-021
CTGGATCAACCGACCATCGGCCGCAGAATCCGCAGCCGCCTGACACCCGCTGGCCTCAAACACCTTGAAAATTTCCGAACCCGCGGGGGTGGGTCGCAGGATGAGGGGGCGTTCGTGGAAACTATCGCATTGCTCGCCGCAGTGGTCGTCATGGTGGTGGCTCTGGCCCTGGTTTACACCCGTCGCACCGTGGCCCGACGCCTGTCACCCACGGCTGACGCCGCGGGACCGGTGGCCGCGCAGGTGGTTGTGGTGGCGATCTTCACCGCTACCGCGGCGGTGGCCGCGGCGATGACACTCATGCTGTTCTCTGCTCTGGATGACTCTCAACCGGTGTGGGTGACGGTGGGCTTCCCGGTGGGGATCAGCGCCATCCTCCTGGCGGGAGCGGTAATGGCCCGGTGGTTTGCGGAGCGTTTCGGCGAGGCAATCTACACGGCTTTCAACGGCCCCTCCCGCCCGGAGGAGAACCCGTCCATGTATGCGGCCGCCTCAGTCCGCTGGTGGTGGATCTACGCCCTGGCCGCGGTCCTACCGTTGACCGTGCTCGTGACCGGCCTGTTCCAATGAGGGCACGAGCTGCGGTAGCAGGCAGTCGTCAGCACAGGGCACGACACGACGCGGAGGGTATTCGATGACCGCCAAAACATTCACCCTCATCACCTTCGGCGGCTTCATAGCCATGGCCCTCTTCTCCTTGGTTGTTGTCCTCGTTGGAGGAGACTGGCGCGGAGGCAACGATGATGTCTTCTGGTTCCAATTTGCAGGGGCTGCGCTCACCTTTGGGGCCTACGGCATGTACCGCCAGAAGTGGTCCCCTAAGATCACCGGGGCGCGTTATCTGCTGGCGGTCGAACGGGACCTCACCTTGGACGAGGCGGCCGAGATCTGCCAGAAGTACTCGTTTCTCCTGCTCATCAGCGCCGGCCTGTTTCTGGTTTCTGGAGTAGCTGCCATCTTCGTCTACTGATGGCCCCACTACTCGGCTCGTGCCTGATGGGGCAGCCATAGGCTCAGCCACGCCCTCGGCGCCACTATGCTCACACCGTGCTTTCCCCTGATTGGTCTCCAAGCGACAGCAAACCACCCACGGATGAAGATCGACTGGAGCTCTTCTCCGACCTGACCCACCAGTACGACGTCGCGACCCGATCTCTGCGCGAGGCCGACACCGATGCCTCCCGGCACAGCGAGGAGCTAACGCACGGTCGGTTCGTCAGGGCGGCGTTGCTCCGAAAGTTCTTCATCGGCTCTGACAACCATGTCCATCTCGACAAAGTTGTCGAGTCGATTGAGGCCGTGGCCCATGCGGCAGGGACGTTCGATGACGCACTCCAGGCTGGGTGCGACAACATCCGTGCCAGCTTCCTGAATCTGCCCACCACCGGACAACACATCACCAATACGGGCGGCCCTACCCAGGGCACCTACACCCCAGGTGATGTATTCAAACTCGTGGCCTATGGGAACGTCCTGCACGCGGACTACGGGAAATGGCGCCAAACACGGACCCACGCCAGTCGTATGTATATGGCCTCACTGGCCAGCACGGTTCACCGCATGGAACATGTCCTTTTGTCGCTGATCGACCCCGTGGATCAACTGCTGGGCGAACACCGGGGAAGGGCAAGGTCGGGAACATGGGCCCCGATCGCCGGTCTCGGAGGGGGCTGAAGCTGACCATCATTTTCTAGGAACCGGCTTGAACACCAGCTAAGGGGATGATCTCGGAGCACGCCATCTCGTTCATCAGGTGCGTCCGGTGGCGCACGTTAGAGGGACCCCCTCCCGCTGCGGACCTACATCACGATTTGGAGGCAGGAAACCGGGTCGGGTTGATGCCCGTATGCCCCGCCCGCAAGGGGGTGCCCGCACAGGTACGGCATGCGCAACACTGGAAAAGTGAGCGGGAAGAAGATCGGCTACGCCCGCGTCTCCACCATCGAGCAGGACCTCACCGTCCAGCGTGAAGCCCTGCAACGCCTGGGCGTGGCCGAGGAACGGATCTACGTCGACCACGGCCTGACCGGGGCGCACCGGTCCCGCCCGGGGCTGCGCGAGGCGATGGCCGCCTGCTGGCCCGGGGACACTCTGGTGGTCACCAAACTCGACCGCCTCGCCCGCTCCCTGCCCGATGCCCGCGACATCGCCGATGAGCTCACCGGCCGGGGAGTGACCCTGTCACTGGGTGGCAGCGAGTACGACCCCACCGACCCGGTCGGGCGGTTGCTGTTCAACGTGCTGAGCATGGTGGCGGAATTCGAATCCGACTTGATCCGGATGCGCACCCGCGAGGGCATGGCCATCGCCCGGGCCAAAGGCCGACTGCGCGGGCGGCAGCCGAAGCTCTCCGTGCTGCAGCGCCGGCACCTGATGTCCCTACACGAGAAGGGCGAGCACACCCAGGCTGAGCTGGCGGAGCTGTTCGGGGTGGCCCGCTCCACGGTCTACCGCACGATCCAGCGAGAGCTGGCCAAGCGCACCAGCTGAAGCTTCACACCACCGTGGAAGGCAACTCCCGAATCCGCCGGTACAGCGTCGCCCGAGACATCCCGAGGTCCCGCGCCACCTGGGTGGCCGGCTCCCCGGACTCGATCAGCCTCAACGCGTTGCGGATCTGGGAGTCCGTGAAGGTCTGACGCCGCCCACCGAGGTCTTTGCCGGCAGCCCTGCGCTTGGCTACCGAGTCGGTGATGCGTTCGCGTTTGATCTCCAGCTCCATCTGGGCCAGCGCGGCCATGACGGTGAAGACCATCGACCCCATCGGGGTCGCGGTGTCCACATCTCCCCCACCGAGGTTCAGCACCCGCAGCCCGGCTCCCCTGCCTCGCAGTGCTTCGGCGAAGGTCAGCATGTTCTGCGTCGAGCGTCCCAGCCGGTCCAGCGTGGTGATGACCAGAGTGTCCCCCGACTCGAGCGCAGCGACCGCCCGATCGAACTGCGGACGGGATGCACGGCTTCCAGACACTCCACTGTCTAGGTACACATCGTCACGTCGCACACCGGCGGCGAGGAGGTCAGACACTTGACGGTCTGCATCTTGCTGCCGTGTCGACACTCGGGCGTACCCGATCAGCTTCCCCACGTCCACCCCATCTGTCTCGCAACCAACGTTGAGTATCCAATTCTAGGGGCACGAATAAAGCACATAGCTACGAGACAGTCCGAACCGCGGAAACATGCGTGTGAACCGCAGCGATAAGTGGCGGTGTTCTGACAGAGCTAAATGACTTCTTCGGGGCGGGGCAGTCAGTAGCGGG
>NZ_JBNAFK010000045.1:0-2561 GCF_049716185.1 Kocuria sp. CH-021
TGGTCGATCCTGATCTCGCCCTGCGTCAGGCGAACTTGCTGTGAACCACTGGACTCAACTCACCCTGACACGCAGGGCCGACCCCGCCCACGTGTGGCAGGCAACGCTGGACAGCCGCTCGAAGGGTGCCGAGTGCCCGGAGTGCAAGCAAGCCGGGAAGTCCCGGGTGGAGCTGGACCACCACGCCGCCGCCGAGGCCGCCTTCGGCGCCGCCCGCTCTGGTGCGGTGCTGCGCCACGAGGCGTTCACCACCCGGAAGTCGTGGACGGCCGACATCAGCGCCACCGTCGCCGGCACCACGGTGGTGATCGAGTACGACGGCGCCTACTGGCATCGTGCGGAGGCCAAGACGCTCACCGACCGGTCCAAAAGCACCGACCTGCTGGCCGCCGGCTATGCGCTCGTGCGACTGCGCGAGGATGAACTCCAGCCTCTCGGGATCGACCATCCGCGCTACCTGGAGATCCCGGTGTACTCGAAGGCGACCCGGCCGCGAGAGGTCATGGCGGAGATCGGCCGGTGGCTGGCGGAACTGGCGGACCAGGACCCCGAGGAGCCGGTGCGCAAGGGTTCCAGCGCGAGGGCGTGAACATCTCAGCCACCCGCCGCACACATAATGGTCACGCACCGCCAAGGCGGCCGACCTCGAGTCCCGCCCCAGCCTCGGTAGCACCCAGTCCCGCCTGACCCGCGGACCTTGAGACGGAGGGCCTGCACCCCCAGTGCAGGCCCTCCGTATTCATCTGTCATCAGGCGCACTAGCCTCGTGCCGAGATGCCTCCTATGCGGTCGTCAGCGTCAGACTCACCGAGGAGACGGTGAAGGTGCTGCCCGGCATGGCTTGGATGACGAACCGCTCCGCACTGTTGCCGTCGGCAATGTCCTCCAGAATTGAAGGGTCTTCGATGCACAGAGTGCGCGTTGCCTGTGACTCGGTGGTCGGGTTGAAGAAGCCAGGTCCGTTGCCCGAATCGGCTGTGATGATAGTGAGCCCCTCACCGGGATCCACGAGATCGTCAGTGAATGTGAAGTTGAAGCAAGCCGTGGTCAAGGTCTCCTTGGGGACATTGGTGGCCAGCACGGTGAGCGTGTCGCCGTCCGAGACATGAGGACTGCCGATCAGTCGCAAGTTGATCGTCTGCTCCGCTGCCGAGGCCGGTGCTGAAGCGACAACGGCGAGTCCGAGAGCGAGTCCGGTCACTGCAGCCCTTGCACTTGTACGCATGACATAACTCCTTGTGATAGCGGTGGTGTGATGCAGATCATGAACACTACGCATGGGGGAACTGCTGATCTACAGCTCGGCCCAACAGTCAGCGCACATTACGCCGGGGGGTCTGCCTCTGGCTCCTACTGCGTCCGCTCACATGGGTACCGTCACCGCCAAGCCCCCGACGGGAAGGACCCCCTTGATGAGCACCCCCCCACCACCACCACCACCGCGGCACCCGAGACGGCCGGCGCCCCAGTCCTGGGCCTGCTGCAGCTGAACGTCTCCAACGACAAATTCTTCGTCACCGCACTCACCCCGGCTGGGGCTCGGGACTGCCGCACGAATAGGTGACACCCGATCTGGCTTGCCCGCAGGGCGGCCTGGAAGGATGTTGCTGTGCCCGCTCCCTATCCCCAAGAGTTCCGCGACGACGTCGTGCGCGTGGCCCGCACCCGCGAAGACGGCGTGACACTCGCGCAGATCGCCAAGGACTTCGGCATCCACGAGATGACCCTGTCGAAGTGGATGCGCCAGGCCGACATCGAGGACGGCGAGAAGCCCGGTGTGACGAGAGCCGAATCGGTCGAGAACCGTGAGCTGAAGAAACGGATCCGCCTGCTCGAGCAGGAGAACGAGGTGCTACGACGGGCCGCGGCCTACCTGTCGCAGGCGAACCTGCCGGGAAAAGGCTCTACCCGCTCGTGAGTGAGCTCGCCGCCGACGGGATCCCCGTCGCGGTGACGTGCCGGGTGCTCAAGCTCTCCCGCCAGCCCTACTACCGCTGGCTGACGGACCCGGTCACCGACGCCGAGCTGGCCGAGGCCTACCGGGCGAACGCGTTGTTCGACGCCCACCGGGATGACCCGGAGTTCGGCTACCGCTTTCTGGTCGACGAGGCCAAGGACGCCGGCGAGGTGATGTGTGAGCGCAGCGCGTGGCGGATCTGCCGGGACAACCGCTGGTGGTCTGCCTTCGGGAAGAAGCGCGCCAAAAACGGCAAGAAGCCCGGACCACCTGTCCACGACGACCTGGTGGAGCGCGACTTCACCGCCGTCGGGCCGAATCAGCTGTGGCTGACCGACATCACCGAGCACAGGACCGCCGAGGGCAAGCTCTACCTGTGCGCGATCAAGGACGTCTTCTCCGGGCGGATCGTGGGCTACTCCATCGACTCGCGAATGAAGTCCAGCCTGGCGGTGCAGGCACTGCACCACGCGGTCGTGCGCCGCGGAGATGTGGCCGGCTGCATCGTCCACTCGGATAGGGGCAGTCAAGGCGGATTCAACCGGTCGTCGCAACACCGCCTTGTTCGAGCGACTGTAGTTGTTCGGCGAATACTTCGGCGGGT
>NZ_JBNAFK010000046.1:0-2114 GCF_049716185.1 Kocuria sp. CH-021
AGAACGAGAACGGCAGCTGCGCCGCCTTGCCCAGCGCCGCCACCAGGATCCCGGCCGCGGCCACGTGCCGCCACGGGCTCTCGGCGGCCGGCAGGGCGGACAGGGCCATTCCGGCGCCGCCGGCCAGGGCGGCGCCGGCGGCGAGGTAGAGCCCCAGGTCCGCGGTGCGGGTCGTGACGAAGGCCGTGAGCCCGGCCGAGACGCGATCGGCGTCCCGCCACCAGAACCCGATCAGGGCGTAGGAGGTCGCGCCCATCAGCTCCCACGCGAACAGCAGCGCCGGCAGGCTCGCGGCCGTGACCGTGGCCAGGGCGGCGGCGGCGAAGACCAGCATCAGCCCGTGGAAGCGCGGCCGTGCCGCCCGGATGCTGCCGGCCGCGAAGACCAGGACCAGCAGCGTCACCCCCGCGACCATCGGGAGGGTGAGTGCTGCGAGGGCGTCGACCTCCAGCGCGAACTCGGCGCCGGCCACGAACGGGACGGACAGGGAGGGCCGGGCCAGGGCGGCGGCCGCCGCGAGCACCGTGGTCACCGCGGCGGTGAGCACCGCGACCGGAGCGGCGGCCCGCTCCGCCCGGGTGAGGGCGAGCACCGCGCCCACGGCGGCCGGGAGCACCACCACGGCCAGCAGCACGGCCTGGGCCGCGGTCATCGGGCGAGCTCCTCGGCCATGTCGGTCATGTCCGTCTGCCGCCTGCGGTGCAGCAGCGTGGCCACGGCGAAGCCCATGGCCATCTCCACGGTCATGGCCGCCAGGACCACCAGCAGCAGCACCTGCCCGGAGGGGTCCGGGGCGAGGAACCACCAGAACCCCGCCGCGGCCAACAGCACCCCGTTGATCATCAGCTCCAGGCCCATCATCACCATCACCACCACCTGCTGGGACAGGGCGCCGTAGAGCCCCACCGCGAACAGCGCGGCGGCCACGACGAGGACGGCTTCGAGGGTCATCGGCCCACACCTCCCGGCTGGGGGTCGTCCGCCGGGCGGCGGCGCAGGTCGTCACCGAACCGGTCGTAGCGGGTGCGGTGGGCGGCCAGGACCACCCCGGCCACGATGGTCGCCACCATCACCGGCCCCACCACGGCCATCACCAGCATCTTCTCGCCCATGATCTCCAGGCCCAGCGCGTGCGTGAGGTCCTCGGGCGGGGCGCCGCGCCGCTGCGGCCACGGGATCAGCAGGGCACCGGCGGCCAGCAGCACGAAGACCCCGGCCGAGGCGCCGATCGCGGTCTTCTTCCCGTGGGTCATGTCCATGGGCATCAGAGCGGGGTTCATGCCCATGAACATCACCATGTAGACCGCCATCACCGCCATCTCCATCACCATCATCAGGATCGTGATGATCCCCAGGTAGCTCTGGTCCAGCAGCAGGATCTGCACCCCCACGGCGATGAAGGACAGTGCCAGGGCGTAGGTGGCCCGGGCCATGGAGTCCACCACGAACACGGCCGCCCCCGCGGCCACGGCCACCGCGGCGAGCACCCAGAACACGATTCCGACCAGCATGGCTCAGCCCTTCCAGACGACGACGAGGGACACGACCAGGTCCTGGACCACGGCGGCCGGGAGCAGGACCACCCAGCCGATCTCCATGAACTGGTCCGGGCGCAGCAGCGGGATCTTCCGCCGCAACCACACGAGCACCGCCAGCACCACTACGGTCTTCACCAGGACCCACGCCCAGCCGGGCAGCACCGGCCCGGCGCCTCCCCCGAGGAAGAGTGGCACCGAGAAGGCGGCGCCGGCGGTGAGGAACAGGTATCGCCCGGCTTGGAAGACGAGGCGGTCGGTCCCCGACAGCTCGGCCAGCACACCGCCGGTGATGTCGGCGGCGAGGGCCGGAGCGAACGGGCCCCACACGGAGAAGCCCGTCACGCCGATGAGGAAGACGAGGAACGCCACCGGCATCCACACCACGAACCAGACCCCGTCCTGGGCGGCCGCGACGTCCCCCACGGCCAGGCTGCCGGCGGCGATGGCCGGGGCCACCAGCGCGAACATCAGCGGCAGTTCGTAGGCCAGCCCGTGGGCGAGGAAGCGGTAGCCGCCCACCAGGCCGTGGGTGGAGTTCGCGCCCCACCCCGCGAGCCAGACCAGCGCCCAGACCAT
>NZ_JBNAFK010000047.1:0-1928 GCF_049716185.1 Kocuria sp. CH-021
CCCGTGGCGGCACGTGGCCGCGGCCGGGATCCTGGTGGCGGCGCTGGGCAAGGCGGCGCAGCTGCCGTTCTCGTTCTGGCTCTCCGGGGCGATGAAGGGCCCCAGCCCGGTGAGCGCACTGCTGCACTCGGCGGCGATGGTGGCCATGGGCGGCTACCTGCTGCTGCGCGTGGAGCCGCTGCTGGCCTCCACCGGGTGGGCGGGCCCGGCCGCCGCGTGGATCGGGGTGGCCACCGCGGTGCTGATGGGAATCGTGGCACTGGCCCAGCGGGAGCTCAAGCAGCTGCTGGCGGCGTCCACGGTGGCGCAGCTGGGCTTCGTGGTGCTGGCCGCCGGCGTGGGCGCGGCCAGCGGCGGCGCGGCCCACCTGGTGGCCCACGCCTCCACCAAGGCGCTGCTGTTCCTGGCCGCCGGGGCGTGGCTGACAGCACTAGGCACCGAGGAGCTCACCGCACTGCGCGGGGCCGGCCGCCGGTGGCGGGTCGTGGGCGTGACCGCCACCGTGGGGGCGCTGGCCCTGGCCGGGATCGCCCCGCTGTCCCTGTGGGCCACCAAGGACGCGGTGCTGGCCGGGGCGCTCGAGGTCTCGGGCCTGCTCTATGCCGCGGGGCTCGTGGCGGCGGCCCTGTCCGCCGCCTACGCGGGGAAGGTCCTGTGGACCGTCTGGCGCCGCGGTGCCCGCGCCGAGGCGGAGCCCGGCGGCACCGGGCGCGTGGGCGTGCTGGAGCAGGCCCCGCTGGTCGTGCTCGCGGCCGGGGCGGCCGTGCTGGGGGCCCTGGCCCTGCCCCCGGTCAGCCGGACGCTCGCCGGGGCCCTGGGCGGGCACGGTGCGGTGGCGCCCGCCGAGCTGCTCGTCTCGGCCGCTCTCGCCCTGGTGGTCCTGCTGCTGATGCTGCGCCTGCGCGCCCCCGAGCCGGGCTGGGCCGTGCGGTGGCTGGGGCTGGAGGCCGCCGCGCACGCCGTCGTCGTGCGCCCCGCGCTGGGCCTGGCGCACGCGCTGGCCCGGTTCGACGACCGCGTCCTGGACCGTGCCGTGACCGCCGCCGCCGGGGCCGTCCCGGGACTGGCCTGGGCCGCGGCCCGGTTCGACGACCGGGTCCTCGACGCCGGAGTCGAGACCACCGCGCACGCCGCCGCCGCGGCCGGCCGGGGCGCGGCCCGCCTCGACGACGACGTGGTGGACGGCGCCGTCGAGGGCTTCGCCGGCCGGGTCCGCCGGCTCGGGCAGCTGGCCCGGGCCCCGCAGACCGGGGCCGTCCACCAGTACTTCCTCCAGGCCGTCGTGGTGCTCGCCGTCGGCGTCATGGCCTGGTCTGTCTACGCCGTGTTGGGATGAGCATGCTGAGCCTGATCGTCTTCCTGCCCCTGCTGGCCGCCGCCGTCCTGGCCGTGGTCCCCGCGTTCGGGCCCGCGGCCGCCCGATGGACGTGGGTGGCGGTGAGCGTCGTGGAACTGCTGCTCGTGGGCGTGCTGTGGGCCGGCTACGAGGACCCGGGGCCCAACGGGCTGGCGTTCGAGGAGCAGGTGCCGTGGATCCCCGGCGTCAACAGCAGCTACCACGTGGGCGTGGACGGTCTCTCCCTGCCGCTGCTGGCCATGACGGCCGTGGTGTTCCTGGCCTGCGCCGTCTACGCCCTGCGGGACGCGGACCGCCCGCGCGTGCAGGCCGCGCTGTTCCTGTTCCTGCAGGGCGTGAGCCTCGGGGTGTTCGTGGCGGCCGACCTCATCCTGTTCTTCGTCTTCTTCGACCTGTCCATCGTGGGCATGTACTTCGTGATCGCCGGATGGGGCCACGGCAACGCGGCCCGGTCGGCGCTGAAGTTCTTCCTCTACACCTTCCTGGGCTCCCTGGCCCTGCTGCTGGGCTTCATCGGGCTCTACGTGGCGGCGGCACCGCACACCTTCGACATCCCCGAGCTCGTCGCGGC
>NZ_JBNAFK010000048.1:0-1555 GCF_049716185.1 Kocuria sp. CH-021
CCCTGCGTGTCAGGGTGAGTTGAGTCCAGTGGTTCACAGCAAGTTCGCCTGACGCAGGGCGAGATCAGGATCGACCACCATGAGCAGTTCCACATTCGCTCCGCCGTTGTCCGCGGTCACCGATGATGGGGGAATGAGCAGTTCCTCTCCCCGGGCCGGCGGCCCGTCCCGGCGCCGATCGTTCACCCCGGAACAGAAACTGGCCCACCTGGCCGCCTACGAGCAGGCCTGCCAGGAACAACAGGGTGGGGCGTACCTGCGCCGGGAAGGCCTGTACTCCTCGCTGATCTCCGAATGGCGCCGGCTGCGCGATGCCGGCGTGCTCGAGGGCAAGACCGCCGGCGAGTCGGTAGGCCGCCCGAGTGCGGAGCAGGCCGAGATCGCCCGGCTGCGCCGCCAGCTGGCCGCTTCCCAGCAACGACTGGCCACGACCGAGACCGCCCTGGACATCATGGGAAAAGCACACGCGCTCTTGGAGCAGATCTCCGAGAGCGCGCCGGAGGAACCCAAGCCCAAGAAGCGCTGATGGGCGCCTACACCGAGCTCACCGCCGCAGGGACGACCACCCGGGCGGCCGCGGAACTGACCGGAGTCCCGCGGGCCACCGCAGGCCGTCGTGCGGCCCGCCCGGTCCCGGCACCTCGAGACGGCGTGGCCCCGGCCAACCGGCTCAGTCCCGTCGAACGGGACCGGGTCCTGGAGGTGCTCAACAGTGCCGAGTTCGTCGACCAGCCACCGGCCCAGGTCTACGCCACCCTGCTGGCACGCGGGGTGTACCTGTGCTCGATCTCCACCATGTACCGCGTGCTCGCCGCCGCCGCGCAGGTAAAGGAACGCCGGCGCCAGGCCCGCCACCCGGCAAGGGCGATCCCCGAGCTGGTGGCCGATGGGCCCGGGCAGGTCTACACCTGGGACATCACCAAGCTCCCCGGGCCGGTCAAGGGCGTGTACTACGACGCCTACGTGATGATCGACATCTACTCCCGCTACATCGTCGGCGCCCACATCCACGCCCGGGAATCCGCCCCGCTGGCCGAGGACATGATGCGCCGGATCTTCGGCATCCACGGCATCCCCGCTGTCGTGCACGCCGACCGGGGCACCTCGATGACTTCCAAGCCGGTCGCGGCCCTGCTGGCCGATCTGCAGGTCACCCGGTCCCACTCGAGACCCAGCGTGTCGAACGACAATCCCTATTCGGAGGCGTGGTTCAAGACCCTGAAGTACGCCCCGGTCTTCCCCGACCGCTTCGGCTCTCTGGCCGACGCCCGGGCGTTCATGGACGGGTTCGTGGAGGTCTACAACCACGACCACCACCACACCGGGATCGGACTGCACACCCCCGCCGACGTCCACTACGGCCACGCGAGCACCGTCGCCGAACAGCGCTCAGCGGCCCTGGCCACAGCCCGTGCCACTCACCCCGAGCGCTTCTCCACCACCGGAGACCCGAAGATCCTGGCCCTGCCCGCCGACGCCTGGATCAACCGACCATCGGCCGCAGAATCCGCAGCCGCCTGACACCCGCTGGCCTCAAACACCTTGAAAATTTCCG
>NZ_JBNAFK010000049.1:0-1543 GCF_049716185.1 Kocuria sp. CH-021
CTCAGACGCTATGGGGGTAGGCGGTGCCTGGGTCTTGTGACCGGGGCCCCGCTTATGCAGAGTACGTGGATCGCCCTGACCGGTGTGGGTCGGGGTGCCGACATGCATAGGAGGCCCCGGTGTTCACCGAGCGTACAAGTCTGGGACTGGATGTCCATGCCCGCAGCGTGAAGGCCTGCGCGATCGACTCCCTGACCGGGGAGATCATGCATCACACCCTGGCCGCTGACACGGTCGTGGTGGGCGAGTTCGTCGAGGCTCTGGCCCGCGAGCACGGCCCGGTCCAGGTGACCTATGAGGCCGGACCGACCGGTTACGAGCTCGCCCGGACCCTGATCGAGGCCGGCCATCGGGTCCAGGTCGCAGCACCCTCGAAGCTGTTGCGGCCTTCCGGGGAGAGGGTCAAGACCGACAAGAGCGACGCCTGGCTGCTGGCCCGGCTGGCCCGCAACGACGACATCACCGAGGTCACGGTCCCCGACCGGTCCCGCGAGGTGGCACGGGACCTGGTGCGGGCCCGGGACGACGTGCGCCGGGACCTGATGAGCGCCCGTCACCGGCTGGGGAAGTTCCTGTTGCGCCACGGCCACATCTACACCGGTGGTGAGGCATGGACCGGGAAGCACGAGGCCTGGATGCAGCAGATGGCCCGCCAGGACAGCGCCGTGTTCGGTGAGCTCTCCCGCAGCGTGTTCGACGACTACTCCGACGCGGTTGCCCACGCCCTGGCCCGCCGGGACCGGTTGGACGCGAAGATCCTGGCCCTGGCCGCCGACTCCGCGTGGACCACGACCACCCGGCGCCTGGCCTGCCTGCGCGGGATCTCGACCCTGACCGCGTTCTCCCTGGCGGTGGAGATCGGCGACTGGGACCGCTTCACGGGTCGCAACATCGCCTCCTACCTCGGGCTGGTGCCCTCGGAGCACTCCTCCGGGCAGACCCGTTCCCAGGGCCGGATCACCAAGACCGGCAACGCTCACGCCCGCCGGCTGCTGATCGAGGCCGCCTGGCACCACAAGCCCCAGTACCGGCCGGGCAAGACGATGCGGGACCGGTGGGCCCTGGCACCGGCAGCCGTGGCCGAACGCGCGGACGCGGGCAACCGGCGGCTGCATCACCGCTGGCAGGTGCTCAGCGAGCACAAGAAGCGTCACACGGTCGCGAACACCGCGATCGCTCGAGAGCTGGCCGGCTGGTGCTGGTCGCTGGCGACCATGGAGGCCTGACCCACAGACCCGTTCACGGACCCGGTCACGGGGAATCTCCTGCGTGCCGCGCGCCGAGGAGACCAGCGAGTGGGCTGTGAGCAGTCACGAGATCCTCGTGGCCACGCTCGACCTCAGACCAGCATCGCTCCTCGCGCCGAAACCAGCGTCATGCGGTCACCAACCCGCGGATATCAGACTGACCACGCGTCGAGACAACACGCCCGCAGAGACCACCCCCACCCCACCGTGAACGACGAAGCGGGGCACTCACCGATCAATGAGTGCCCCGCTTCACCCTGCCCTCTTGACAAGCAGGAACCCCATATCAGCCCAGC
>NZ_JBNAFK010000050.1:0-1465 GCF_049716185.1 Kocuria sp. CH-021
CAAGGCGGATTCAACCGGTCGTCGCAACACCGCCTTGTTCGAGCGACTGTAGTTGTTCGGCGAATACTTCGGCGGGTGTCTTCCAGCCGAGGACCTTCCGCGGTCGGTTGTTCAGGGCCAGAGCGACGGCTTCGAGATCCTCGGCAGACCAGCGAGCCAGGTCCGTGCCCTTCGGGAAGTACTGCCGCAGCAGGCCGTTGGTGTTCTCGTTCGTCGGTCGCTGCCAGGGCGAGTGGGGGTCGGCGAAGAACACCTTCGTGCCGGTGTCGAGCGTGAAGAGGGCGTGGCCGGAAAGCTCCTTGCCGCGATCCCAGGTCAACGTCTTGCGCAGCTGATCGGGTAGCTGAGTCATTGACGCGGCCAGGGCAGCATTCATCGCCACTGCCCCGTAGCCGGCCAGTGCGGGACCGTTCTTCACTGGCGGGGACTGGCCATAGCCCTCGAGGCGAGGCAGATGGACCAGCAGAGTGGCCCGGCTGCTGCGCTCTACAAGCGTGCCCAGCGCCGAGCGGTGCGTGCCGATGATGAGGTCACCTTCCCAATGCCCCGCAACGGCCCGGTCGTCGGCCTCGGCGGGACGGGCGCTGAGGACGACGTCGGCGCTGACGTGACCCTGCGGCTTGTTCCGCGATCTGGCTCGGGGAACCCGCAGTGCCCGTCCTGTGCGCAAGCACGCCACGAGTTCACGTTTCAGCGCGCCCCTGCCCTCGATGAACAGGGACTGGTAGATCGCTTCATGGCTGATGCGCATGGACTCATCATCGGGGAAGTCGACCTTGAGGCGCTGGGAGATCTGTTCCGGGCTCCAGGCGGTCGACCACCGTCGGTCCTGTCGGTGCGGCTTGGATCGGCCCCTCCACCCCGGCACCGCGGGTCCGGTGACGGTCCCACCGTCCGGTCGGCGGAGATCACCGTCGAGGCGCTGTTGCACGTAGTCGTGCAGCTGCCGGTTCTCCACCAGCTTCGCGGCCTTGGGGCGCCGGGCCACCAGCTCAGCCTTCCACTGGGCCACCGATGCCCGGTAGTGCAGCTTGCTGCCACGGGTGGCGGCATTGCGCCGGAGTTCACGTGAGATCGTGGCCGGGTCACGATCGAGCCGTCGGGCGATCTCGCGCACGCCCGTGCCCTGCTCCCGCAAGATCGCGATCTCCTCCCGTTCGGGGAACGAGAGGTATCGCCCAGCGGGTTCGGTGAGTTCGATCGTCGACATGCCGCCACCCTGGCGGAACCAGCGGGCACCGACCGCAGGTGACACTCCGACGACCCCGGCCGCGTCCTCCGAGGAGAGTCCTACGGCGACCTGTCTCCAGAACTCGCGTTCGATGCTCCGCCGCGTCGACGGCGCACCCGGGGAGATCATCGGCGATCTTCCCGTCAACTCCTTCAACCATCCAGCCGGTCTGCCCATCGACACCCTCCTCGTCAGGGTGTTGCGACGACCGGTTGAATCCGCCCAATTTCGATC
>NZ_JBNAFK010000051.1:0-1433 GCF_049716185.1 Kocuria sp. CH-021
CCGGCCCTTCCCAAATGAGTGTGGGTAAGGGCCCAAGCGGGGTGCGTGTCACGGGGGTCGGGTAGGGGTCGAGGCCTCCAGGATGGGGGTGCTGAATCCAACCGTCCTCGAAGGCCTCGACGTGTCCCATGCTATGTGCGCGCCGGCGTGCGCGCTCTTCGACCTGCCCGATGTCCACGTGCTCACGATCGAGCGGCACCGCTCCTCGTTCACCCTGGTGGTCGAGACCGTGCCGTCACTGGTGGGCTGTCCGGCTTGCGGGGTGCTCGCCGTCGGCCATGGCCGGGTGGCGGTGCTGCTGCACGACCTGCCTTGCGCCGGGGTGCCCGTGCGGGTGGTCTGGCGCAAACGCCGCTACCGCTGCCATGAGACGGCGTGCGAGGTGACGACCTTCAGTGAGGTCCACGAGCTGGCGGCACCGCGGGCCAAGCTCACCACCCGCGCGATTGCTTGGGCGGTGACGCAGCTGCGCTGCCACGACATCGCGGTCTCGGCCCTGGCCGAGATGCTCGGGGTCGCCTGGAACACCGTCTGGGACGCCATCACTCCGGTCATCGAGGCCCAGCTGGCCGCCGAGGACCGGCTGGCCGGGGTGAACGCCCTGGGCGTGGACGAGCACGTCTGGCGCCACGTGGGCCCACCCGGCACTGGGCTGGTCACCGGGATCGTGGACCACTCCCGCGGCGAGGACGGCCGGCCCCGGGCACGACTGCTGGATCTGGTGCCCGGGCGCACGGGGGCGGCCTACGGCGACTGGCTCATCGAGCAGGGGCCGGCGTTCACGAGCGGGATCCGCACGGCGACGCTGGATCCGTTCCACGGCTACGCCAATGCCATCCGCGACGAGCTCCCGGAGGCGATCACCGTTCTCGACGCTTTCCATGTGGTCAAGCTCGGCGGGCAGGTCGTCGATGAGGTCCGCCGCCGCGTGCAGCAGGACACTCTGGGCCACCGCGGGAGAGCCGGGGACCCGTTGTACGGGATCCGCCGCACCCTGCAGATCGGCGCCGAGCACCTGACCGAGAGGCAGGTCCGCCGACTCAACGCGAAGCTCGAGGCCGGGGACCCGCATCACGAGGTCACCCTTGCCTGGCATTGCTACCAGAAGCTGCGCGCGGTCTACCACGCCCGCCCCGAGCAGGGGCGCCGGCTCGTCGCCGAGATTCTCGGTGCCTTCCCGTCCTGTCCCATTCCGGAGATCGCCCGGCTCGGACGGACCTTACGCCGGTGGAAGGCCGCGATCCTGGCCTACTTCGATACCGCAGGAGCCTCGAACGGGCCCACGGAAGCGGTCAATGGCGTCATCGAGACCATGCGTCGCGTCGCCCGCGGCTTCCGCAACTTCGACAACTACCGGTTACGGGCTCTGCTCGCCGCAGGCGGTCATCGCCCCTGGCGGAGAACCGCTACCCACACTCAGCTGTGAAGGCCCC
>NZ_JBNAFK010000052.1:0-1425 GCF_049716185.1 Kocuria sp. CH-021
GGCTCTTCAGGATCCAGGGTGTAGTCGGGGTCTGAACCCGCCGGTCTCCAGCAGCGATCTGGCGATGTAGTTGGTGAGGTTCCGGAACCCGAGCGCGCTGCCGCGCAGGTGCTCGAGCCGGCCGTTGATGGCCTCGGTCGGCCCGTTGGAGGTGCCGGGCCGGTCGAAGTAGGCCAGCACGTCGGCGGCGCGCTTGGCCAGGGTCCGTCCGAGCGTGATGACTTCGCTCAGCGCGGCCGGGACGCCGAGGCGCAGGGAGTCGATCAGCCGCTGCATCAGCGCCCGGCCTCGGGCCCGCTCAGGTTCTCGGTAGGCGGTGATCATCCGCTGGTAGATCCCCCAGGTCGCCTCGACCTCGACGTGGGCGTCGGCGGCGAACAGCTTCTCCAGCCGGTCCCGCTGCCTGTCGGTGAGCAGGTCCGCTCCGGTGTGCAGGGTCCGACGCGCGCGGTAGAGCGGGTCGTGCCTGCGGCCGCGGTGCCCGCAGGTGGCCTGCTGAACACGGCGCCGGCACGCATCCAGGGCATCACCGGCCAGACGCACGACGTGGAAGGGATCCATCACCGCGGTCGCCTCGGGCAGCTCCTCGGTGGTGGCGGTCTTGAACCCGCTGAACCCGTCCATGGCGACCACTTCCACGCCCTGGCGCCAGGCGTCCTCGCGCTCGGCCAACCACGTCTTGAACGCCGCCTTGGAACGGCCCTCGACCATGTCCAGCAACCGCGCCGGCCCGGTGCCGGCGCGGATGGGGGTCAGATCGATGATGACGGTGACGAACTTGTCCCCGCGGCGGGTGTGCCGCCACACGTGCTCGTCGACCCCGATCACGGCCACCCCGTCGAACCGGCCGGGGTCCTCGATGAGCACCCGGCGGCCCTCGGCCAGGACGGCGTCGTTGGCGGTGTTCCACGACACCCCCAGGCCCTCGGCGATGCGGGCCACGGTCAGGTGCTGGCACACGATCCCTTCCAGCGCCCACCGCAGACCGGCCCGGGAGAGCGATGCCCGCGGCTCGGCCGCCCTGGTGGTGTCCTGGCGCCACACGTGCCCGCACCCGGTGCACCGGTAGCGGCGGACCGTGACCAGCAGGATCGTCGGTCGCCAGCCCAGCGGCTCGTGCGCCAGGCGCCGCACCACGGTGTCGCGGGGCGCGCCCTCGCAGCCGCAGCGTCGGCACCACTGGTCCGGTTCCAGCACCCGGCAGGCCAGGACCGCCCGCTCAGGCTCGAGGCGCTGACCGACGACGTCAAGACCGAGCTCGTCGAGACGGCAGAAGGTGGTCACATCAGGGCAGGCGAAGGTAGCGTCAGGCACGTCGAGGTCTTCCAGATGAGGCGTGTAGGAACCTTCATCTTCGGGAGGCCTCGACCCCTATCCGGCGACCGACGCGCCGACCCGCACTACACCCTGGATCCTGAAGAGCCG
>NZ_JBNAFK010000053.1:0-1341 GCF_049716185.1 Kocuria sp. CH-021
CGGGGCTTGACCCTTGATCTTGGACACGCGGTATCCAGCACGATGCTGGGGAAGCGAGAATCCAAGGATGGCCAGGAAGAACTACACCGACGAGTTCCGTCGCCGGGCGGTGGACTTGTACGAGTCCACGCCGGGCGCGACGCTCAAGGGGATCGCGGCGGATCTGGGCGTGTCCCGGGGCTCGTTGAAGGAGTGGGTCGACAAGCTCGGCTCTAGGACCACGACCGCGGGGGCGCCCACGGCCGCGCCGGCCGGTCGGCCGGAGTCGCAGGCTGCGCGGATCGCCCGGCTGGAGGCCGAGAACGCGGCGCTGCGGACCGAGCAGGCCAAGCTCGCCGAGGAGCGGGACATCTTGCGCCAGGCGGCGAAGTATTTCGCCGGGGAGACGAACTGGTGAACCGCTTCCAGTTCGTTGAGGACCACAAGGACGCCTGGAGCGTGAAGCGGTTGTGCGAGGTCGTGGAGATCGCGAGGTCGTCGTTCTACGCATGGCTGGCCGCCGCGCCGCAACGGGCCGCGAGGGTGGCAGCGGACGCGGCGCTGGCGGCGCGGATCCGGGCGCTGCAAGACCCGCAGCAGGGCGGGGACCGCGCATCCGGGGCGCCGCGGATCACCGCCGACCTCAACGAGGACGCGCCTGCCGACGAGCGGGTCAACCACAAGCGGGTGGCCCGCGTGATGCGTCAGCACGGCTTGGCCGGCATCCGCCTGCGCAAGCGCGTGAAGACTACGGTGCCGGACCAGTCCGACCGGAAGTTCCCCGACCTGGTCGGCCGAGACTTCACCGCTGGGGAGCCGGGCCGCCGCTACGTGGGCGACATCACTTACCTGCCCATCGCCGACGGCACGAATCTCTACCTCGCGTCCTGCATCGATCTGGGCTCGCGGAAGCTGGCAGGGTGGAGCATGGCCGGGCACATGCGCACCGAACTCGTCGAGGACGCGCTCAGGACCGCGCGGCGCGAGCGCGGCACTCTGCGCGGCGCGATCTTCCACTCGGACCACGGGTCGGTCTACACCTCGAAGTCGTACGCAACTCTCTGCGAGCGGCTCGGGGTGACCCAGTCGATGGGCGCGATCGGCTCGTCCGCGGACAACGCCTTGGCCGAATCGTTCAACGCGGCTCTCAAGCGCGAGCTGCTCGAGGGTCGCCCCGCGTTCCCCGACCAGGCCACGGCCTACCGGGCCGTGTTCCGGTGGGCGAACCGCTACAACACCCGCCGCCGCCACTCCGCGATCGGCAACATCGCCCCGAACGCCTACGAGACCGCTGCGTCCGCTACGCTCCCGGAAGCGGCATAACCGAAACGACACCGTGTCCAAGACCCGGGGTCAAGACCC
>NZ_JBNAFK010000054.1:0-1289 GCF_049716185.1 Kocuria sp. CH-021
CTGGGGTTGACCCCGTTTCGTGGACATCGAGTTATGCGGCTTCTGCCGCGGGGTTCATGAGCTGGTGCTCGAAGGCTACCGGGCTGAGCATGCCCAGTGACGAGTGCCGTCGGGTCCGGTTGTAGGTAGCCTCGATCCAGGCGCCGACGCCGCGCTTGGCGGCGGCCTTGGTCGTGAATCTCCGCCGGTGGTAGTACTCGGTCTTCAACGTCGACCAGAACGATTCGATCTGCGCGTTGTCCCAGCACACCCCGGTCCGCCCGACCGAGATCCTGACGTCCAGCTCGGCGGCGACCTCGGCCAGCCGGGCGGAGGTGTACTGGCAGCCGCGATCGGCGTGGAAGATCACTCCGGTGGTGTCACACCGGCGCAGGGTCACTGCCCGGCGCAGCGCGGTCTCGACCAGCTCAGTGCGCAGGTGGTCATCGACCGCCCAGCCCAGCACCCGCCGCGAGCAGCCGTCGCGGACCGCACACAAGTACAGCCATCCCTGATCGGTGGGCAAATAGGTGATGTCCGAGGTCCACACCGCATCGAGGCGGCCGCGATCGAAGTCGCGCTCCACCAGATCGGGGATCGTGTGCGCGGACTCGTCTGCGACCGTGGTCACCGGGTGCCAGGTGGCCGGGCTGATGCCGGCGATGCCGTGGGCGCGCATGAGTTTCGCGACCGTCTTGCGCGAGACCACCTCCCCGACAGCGCGCAGGTCGGCCAGGATCCGCGGCGCACCGTTGACCCCGTCGGAGGCCGTGTGGGCGGCCAGCACCTTCTGGCCCAGCTGGGCCCGTCGCACAGCCGAGGGACCCGGCGGCCCCTCGCGACGTGCCAGCCAGGCGTAGTAGCCCGACCGGGACACCTCGAGCAGCTCGGCCATGCGGGTGATCTCGTAGTCGGCCTTCTCCGCGTCGATGAGCTCGAACATCCTCACCGGTTCTGGTTCTCGGTCGCGAAGAAGGCGGCTGCTTTTTTCAGGAACTCCCGGTCCATCCGCAGCTCGGCCACCTCACGGCGCAACCGCTCCAGCTCTGCCCGCTCATCGGTATCCAGTGCTGAGGGCGGGTCGTCCATCTTGGCCCTCTCGATCGCGACCCAACGACCCAGCAGAGCTTCTCCGACACCGATCTCCTTCGCCACGTGGACGATCGGGCGCCCGGTGTCGATCACCAGATGCGCGGCATCACGCCGGTACGCGGGCGTGTACCTCTTCCGTTTGGCTCCCACAGGAACATCCTCCCTGCCAGGCACCAGGCCTGACCATCAAGGACGTCCACCGAAGGGGGTCAACCTCA
>NZ_JBNAFK010000055.1:0-1197 GCF_049716185.1 Kocuria sp. CH-021
CTGGATCAACCGACCATCGGCCGCAGAATCCGCAGCCGCCTGACACCCGCTGGCCTCAAACACCTTGAAAATTTCCGTGATGCCGGTTTCGGTGGCCGTGAAGTGGTTGATCCTGCCGGAGAGAAGAAGGGCGCGGACCCGTTCGGGGGGCTGAGCCGCGAGGAAGATCTGCACCGAGGAGCTGAGAGCGGTGTCGAACCTCGTTCCCAGCGGGGTGGTGTGCTTGATCTGCTGGGGACTGGGGATCTGCTCCAAGCAGACGGTCTCGCTGCCGTTCCAGACCATGAGGGCGCTGGTCTCGCCGGTCTGCTCGGTCAGTTCCTGGAGCACCGGGTAGGCCACGCGGCGTTCGTCGAGATCGGCCAGCAGGGGGCCGGTCATGGTGATCAGGCCCAGCCCCAGGCGAAAGCGGCGGGTCTGCGGATCCCGCTCCACCAGGTTCTCCTGTTCAAGGGTGGCGAGGATGCGCGAGACCGTGCTCTTGTGCAGGCCGACTCGGGCGGCGATCTCGGTGACGCCCATCAGGGGTTCGCGCACGGAGAAGCATCGCAGGACGCTGATGGCGTTGGAGACGACCGAGGCCGTGCGAGCTTCCACTGCGGGCGAGGCGTTGTCAGGTGAGGGGACCATAGGAGTCCCATTCTCCTCCAAGCGACGAACCCCACGGCCCTGATCCCGGGGACGACACTGTCAGGTGCCACCCCCGGGACGGTCCATGACGGGCCTCGGACCGGATCTCCACTGCCGAGGAGACCTGCCTCCTGGGGCTTCGTCCTCGGCGAAGCCCCAGGAGGAGAGCAACAGGGCACTGCTCACGTCTGGACGAGGGGTGTGGACCCCTGCGCCGCGCGGTCAGGCGGAGATGATGTTGTGCTCGGGGCCGTAGGGGAACTTGGTGATGTTCTCCACGGTGTCCTGACCGATGACGAGGATGTCGTGCTCGCGGTAGCCGCCGGCGCCGGGTTCGCCCTCGGGGATCGTGATCATCGGTTCCATGGACACGACCATGCCCGGCTCCAGGACCGTGTCGATGTCCTCGCGCAGCTCCAGGCCGGCCTCGCGGCCGTAGTAGTGGGAGAGCACCCCGAAGGAGTGGCCGTAGCCGAAGGTGCGGTTGGCGAGCAGGCCGTGGGAGATGAAGATCTCGTTGAGCTCCGCGGCGATGTCCTGGCACACCGCCCCGGGCTTGATCAGTTC
>NZ_JBNAFK010000056.1:0-1186 GCF_049716185.1 Kocuria sp. CH-021
CAGCGGTTGTCCCGGCAGATCCGCCACGCGCTGCGCTCACACATCACCTCGCCGGCGTCCTTGGCCTCGTCGACCAGCAGGCGGTAGCCGAACTCTGGGTCGTCGTGGTGGGCGTCGAACAACGCGTTCGCCCGGTACGCCTGGAGGACCTCGGCAGCGGTGACAGGGTCCGCCAGCCACCGGTAGTAGGGCTGGCGGGAGAGCTTGAGCACCCGGCACGTCACCGCGACGGGAACCCCGTCGGCGGCGAGCTCCTTCACGAGCGGGTAGAGCCTTTTCCCGGCAGGTTCGCCTGCGACAGGTAGGCCGCCGCCCGGCGCAGGACTTCGTTCTCTTGCTCGAGCAGGCGGATCCGCTTCTTCAGCTCACGATTCTCCGCGGACTCGGCTCTGGTGGTCCCGGGCTTCTCACCGTCCTCGATGTCGGCTTGGCGCATCCACTTCGACAAGGTCATCTCGTGGATGCCGAAGTCCTTGGCGATCTGCGCGAGCGTCACACCGTCTTCGCGACTGCGGGCCACGCGCACGACGTCGTCACGGAACTCTTGGGGATAGGGAGCGGGCACAGCAACATCCTTCCAGGCCGGCCTACGGGCAAGCCAGATCGGGTGTCACCTGTTCGTGCGGCAGTCCCACCGAGCGGCCGCGCTGCTCGCTTGTCAAGGTGCGCGATGCCGAGATTCCAGATCCGGTGTTCATCGAGATATGGGACGAGTCAGAAGACTTCAATCCCGACCTATGGCCCTACGAAGAGTTTGCGACGCCTAAGAAGCGAACGCAGAACACGTGGTTGCCAGTAATGACCGACTTTGGAAGGAACTACGCATGAGCGACGAATGCACAGCAAAAGACGAATCTGAAATTCAGCAAAAGCAAGCGAGGTGAATGGCTACACAGCGACAGTGGTAGATCCGTCATTGCTGACACTTTGGAAGAGGCCGCTGAACATTGGTTTGAACAAGGCATGGAAGACCCAACACGTCTCCATATGTGGATTGGTGTTGAAGTAATCCTCACCGAAGAAAACCTTTATGACGCCACTGTCGGAGACTCAGATGCTGAAGTAGGCCAAACTTGGTACACGCATGTGACCAGCACCAATCGCCCCCTTCTGGGGTTGACCCCGTTTCGTGGACATCGAGTTATGCGGCTTCTGCCGCGGGGTTCATGAGCTGGTGCTCGAAGGC
>NZ_JBNAFK010000057.1:0-1179 GCF_049716185.1 Kocuria sp. CH-021
TCGTCGTCATGCAGGCACTGTGGACCGTTCCCAGGCAGGTGGGCAACGACCGATCAGGTTTTGAGACCAGGTCTAAGGAAGGTTATGCAGCGTTTTGCCCTGATCGGCGCCGGATTCATCGGCTCCGTCCACGCCCGGAGTCTCGCGGCCCACCCGGGAGTGGATTTCCGCTACGTCTACGACGTCGACCCCGCACGCGCAGCGCACCTCGCCGCAGCCCACGGTGCCCGCGCCGCACGCTCGCTCGAGGAGGCCTTCGATCCTGCCGAGGTGGATGCCGTCTTCATCGCGTCCTCGACCGACACGCACGCGGTCAATCTTCGTCGCGCCGCCGATGCGGGGATCGCCGCGCTCGTCGAGAAGCCGATCGACCTCGACCTCCCGCAAGCCAAGGACGTGGTCGCCCATGTCGAGGCCGCCGGAATTCCTGCGATGGTGGACTTCAACCGACGCTTCGACCGCGACCACGCCGCGCTCAAACGCCTGGTCGACTCGGGCGAGCTCGGCGAGATCGCGCTCATGCAGCTCACCTCGCGCGGCCCGGCGCTGCCGCCGATCGAATACCTGAAGGTCTCGGGCGGGCAGATGCGCGATCAGGCCGTGCACTTCTTCGATCTCGTCCGCTGGATCGCGGGCTCCGACCCGATCGAAGTGCACGTGATGGGCTCGGCACTGTCGGATCCGCGGGTCGCGGAGATCGGCGACGTCGACACCTCGATCGCGACCCTGCGTCTGCCCGGCGGCGCACTCGTGCAGATCGACAGCGTGCGTCACACCGGCTATGGCTACGACGAACGCATCGAAGTCCTCGGCTCGGCCGGCATGGCCGAATCAGGACGCATGCGTGCCGGCAACGTCACACGTTTCGTCGGCTCCGCCTCCACGGGCGACGGCCTGCACGCCGGATGGTTCGAACGGGTCCAACCCACGTACGCGGCTGCACTGGCGGCGTTCGTGACAGCCCTCGACAATAACGCGACCCCACCCGCCACCCTGCGCGATGGGCTCCGCGCGCAAGCCATCGCCGAGGCCGCCACACTCTCGTTGCAAACCGGACTGCCGCAGACGATCGTTTACTGAACCCTCACCGCAACGCGGGTGTCGGGGCTTGACCCTTGATCTTGGACACGCGGTATCCAGCACGATGCTGGGGAAGCGAGAATCCAAGGATGGCCAGGA
>NZ_JBNAFK010000058.1:0-1046 GCF_049716185.1 Kocuria sp. CH-021
CCTAGATGAGTAATTCCAAGGGGTGGGGGTCTTGGCGGGATGGGGCGAGGGTGCCCAGAATCGGCGTTGCTACCCGTGTCGCCGAACCCCTGGAGGTCCGTCGTGGACGCCGATCTGGACACCCTCGCCACCGCACTGTACGTCACGGCCGATGACTTGTTGAAGGCCCATTCCGACCGCGCCCCGCACCGCCCACCGACCGGGATCGCACCGCGGATCACGGACGCGGAACTGATCACCCTGGCCGTGCTCCAGGCCCTGGGCGGGTTCACCAGCGAGGCCCGCTGGCTGCGCCACGCCGGGGTGCACCTGCGCCATCTGTTTCCGCACCAGCCCCAGCAACCCGGGTACAACAAACGCCTGCGGGCCCTGACCGACACGATGGCCTGGCTCATCGGGGTCCTGGCCGCGGACACGACCATCGCCGGTGACGACGTGTGGCTGGTCGACTCCACCCCGGTGGAGTGCGCCCGGTCGAGGGAAACGGTCAAACGCTCGGCCCTGGTGGGGTGGGCGCAGTACGGCTACTGCGCCTCCCACTCCCGCTACTTCTGGGGACTGCGCCTGCACCTGGTGGCCACTGTGCACGGGCTGCCGGTGGGCTGGGCGCTGACCGGGGCGAAGGCCGACGAGCGGGCGGTGCTCACCGAGATCCTCACCGGCACGCCCGGGCTGACCGATGCGCACCGGAGCCGGCAGCTGGTGATCGCCGACAAGAACTACTACGGCAAAGCGTTCGAGACCGAGCTGGAGGAGGCCGGGCTCGAGCTGCTGCGCCCGGCCCGGGCGGGGGAGGCACCCCGTCCCGGGTCCCGGTTCTTCAAGCCCCTGCGCCAGATCATCGAGTCCGTCAACAACACCCTCAAGGCCCACCTGGACCTGGAGCGCCACGGCGGACGCACCGTCCGTGGCGTCTGCGCCCGGATCGCCCAGCGGCTGCTGGCCCTCACGACCGCGATCTGGCACAACGACCGTCTCGGCACCGGGGTCCGTCGATCCCTGACCGCCTACGACCACTGACCACCCCTTGGAATTACTCATCTAGG
>NZ_JBNAFK010000059.1:0-930 GCF_049716185.1 Kocuria sp. CH-021
AGCAGGCCGTGGGAGATGAAGATCTCGTTGAGCTCCGCGGCGATGTCCTGGCACACCGCCCCGGGCTTGATCAGTTCCAGGCCGCGCTCGTGGACCTTCACGTTGATCTCCCACAGTTCGCGGGAGCGGGCGTCGGGCTCGCCCAGGAACAGGGTGCGCTCCAGGGCGGTGTAGTAGCCCGAGGTCATCGGGAAGCAGTTCAGCGACAGGATGTCCCCGCGGCGCAGCTGGCGGGTGGTGGCCCAGTTGTGGGCGCCGTCGGTGTTGATCCCGGACTGGAACCACACCCAGGTGTCGCGGACCTCGCGGTGCGGGAAGGTGCGGGCGATCTCGTGGACCATGGCCTCGGTGCCGGCCAGGGCGACCTCGTACTCGGTGACGCCCTCCCGGATCGCGTTGCGGATGGCCTCCCCGCCCAGGTCGCCGATGCGGGCGCCGTGTTTGATGACCTCGATCTCCTCGGGCGACTTGATCATGCGCTGGCGCATGGCGTCCTGGGAGACGTCGGTGAGCTCGGCGCCCTGGAAGGCGGCCTGGATGCGCTGGCGGGTCAGCAGCGGCAGGGCGTCGTCCTCCACCCCGATCCGGCGGGCGGTGACCCCGCCCCGGCGCAGGGCTTCCTGGAGGCCGTAGTAGAAGTTGTCGCGGCGCCAGTCGGTGTAGACGATGTTGTCGCCGTAGCTGGTGCGCCAGGGCATGCCGGCGTCGATGTTGGCGGTGACCGTCACGGAGTCCTCGGCGGTGACGACCAGGGCGTAGTTGCGCCCGAAGGTGGTGTAGAGGAAGTCCGAGTAGTACTTGATGCCGTGGTAGCTGGTCAGGATGACGGCGTCGAGGTCCTTGGCGGCCATGATTCGGCGCAGCCCGGCCAGGCGGCGCTCGAACTCGGCGTCGGAGAAGGTCAGCTGCTCCTTGACTCCGTTGTGCAGG
>NZ_JBNAFK010000060.1:0-907 GCF_049716185.1 Kocuria sp. CH-021
AGACCTGGTCTCATAACTCTTCTACCTGACGCAGTCGGCGGAAGTTGATGAGCGTGACGGCGAGCAAGAGCAGCGGGAGCAGCGTGGCTGCAGTGCGGTCGTAACGGATCCCGAGACGCTTGAACCGCAGGACCCAGGAGATGGTGCGCTCCACGACCCAGCGGTGCCGGCCCAGGTGGGTCTTGGCCTCGATTCCGCGCCGGGCGATCCGGACCTTGATGCCTCGCCGGTGCAGGTAGCGGCGGCACCTCGGGTAGTCGTAGCCCTTGTCCGCGTGCAGCTTCTCCGGCCGGCGGCGGGGCCGCCCCGGACGCCTTCGCCGGCCACGCACACTCGGGTTGGTCTCCAGCAACGGCTCGAAGAGTTTGCTGTCGTGGACGTTTGCGGCTGAGGCCAGCACATGCAGGGGCAGCCCGGCCGCGTCGGTGAGCAGGTGGTACTTCGTCCCCGGTTTCCCGCGGTCGGTGGGGTTCGGGCCGGTCAGCTCGCCCCCCTTTTGGCACGTACGGACACCGCGTCGATACTGGCCCGCGACCAGTCGAGGATCTCCTGCTCGGAGAGCTCCTCGAGCACTGCCCGGTGCAGCTTCTCCCACACCCCGGCCCCCTGCCACTGCCTGAGCCGGCGCCAGGCGGTGTGCCCGGACCCGCAGCCCAGGGCCGGGGGCAGGTCCCGCCAACGGCACCCGGTGTGCAGCACGAACAGGATCCCCTCCAGTGCCGCCCGGTCCTCGATCCGGGGTCGCCCACCGGGCCCTCGAGGTGGTGGCTGGGGTGGGATCAGCGGGGCGATCAGCTCCCACAGACGGTCATCGACCATCCACGACTGCGTCCTCGTCGTCATGCAGGCACTGTGGACCGTTCCCAGGCAGGTGGGCAACGACCGATCAGGTTTTGAGACCAGGTCT
>NZ_JBNAFK010000061.1:0-861 GCF_049716185.1 Kocuria sp. CH-021
GCCACGGCCAGCCGGACGGAGGCCAGCTCCAGTCCGGTCACCAGGTCCGGCAGCACCGCCCACGGCACCGCGCCGTCCTCCACCGGGGCCGGCTCCGCGCCTCCGGCATGGACTCGGATCCGTTCCACCCGGGACAGCAGCCGGTCGTGGGCGTCCCCGAGGCAGTGCCGGGGCAGCCCGTGGTGCTCCAGGTCGGACGGGGCGAGCGGCAGCACGCCCCGCAGCGACCAGCGGAGCAGCCGCGACCTCCGGACCGTCCGGTGCAGGCGCTCGGCGGCGGCCCGGGCGGCGCCCCGATCGCCGTGCAGAAGGGCGTCCCGGGCGCGGCGGGCGCAGGCCGCCGCGTCCTCGGCCCCGGTGAGTGCCAGCAGCGCCATGGTCCGGTCGCACCGCACCACCGCGGCGGGCGCGGGACCCGGGTGCGGGGCGGTCGCTCCGGTCCCGTGGTCCCCGCCGTCGACCACGGAGGCGTCGGCGTCGACCACGACATCCCCCTGCAGCGAGCAGCGCAGCACGAGCCCGGCCGGCCAGAACGGCAGCACGGGACCGAGCGGGAGGTGGAGCACGTCCATCTCCAGTCCGTCACGGTCCTCCCCGCCCTCGGCCAAGGGGATCCCCTCCGGGGCCATGTCCATCCCACCGTGCCCGCTGTGGTCCATCTCGCCGTGGTCCATCTCGTCGTGGTCCATCTCGCCGTGGTCCATCTCGCCGTGGTCCATCTCGCCGTGGTCCATCTCGCCGTGGTCCATCTCGCCGTGGTCCATCTCGCCGTGGTCCATCTCGCCGTGGTCCATCTCGCCGTGGTCCATCTCGCCGTGGTCCATCTCGCCGTGGTCCATCTCGCCGTGGTCCATCTCGCCG
>NZ_JBNAFK010000062.1:0-765 GCF_049716185.1 Kocuria sp. CH-021
GCCACGGCCAGCCGGACGGAGGCCAGCTCCAGTCCGGTCACCAGGTCCGGCAGCACCGCCCACGGCACCGCGCCGTCGTCCATCCGGACCGGTTGCGCCACTGCGGCCGGCTCCGCGCCACCGGCCTCGGCCCGGATCCGTTCCACCCGGGACAGCAGTCGGTCGTGGGCGTCCCCGAGGCAGTGCCGCGGCAGCTCATGGTGCTCCAGGTCGGGCGGGCCGAGCGGGAGCACGCCCCGCAGCGACCAGCGGAGCAGCCGCGATCTCCGCACCGTCCGGTGCAGCCGCTCGGCGGCGTCCCGGGCGGCGCCCCGATCGCTCTGCAGGAGGGCGTCCCGGGTGCGCCGGGCACACGCCGCCGCGTCCTCGGCCCCGGCCAGGGCCAGCAGCGCCATGACCTGGTCGCACGCCACCACCGCAGGAGGTGCGGGACCGGGGTGCGGCCCGGCCGCTGCGGCGCCGTCGTCCTCGCCGTCGTCCTGGGTGTCGTTCCGGCCGTCGACCACGGAAGTCTCGGCCTCCACCACGACATCCCCCTGCAGGGTGCAGCGCAGCACGAGCCCGGCCGGCCAGAACGGCAGCACGGGACCGAGCGGCAGACGGAGCACGTCCATCTCCAGCCCGTCACGGTCCTCCCCGCCCTCGGCCAGGGGGATTCCCCCCGGGGCCATGTCCATCCCGCCGTGACCGCCGTGGTCCATCTCGCCGTGGTCCATCTCGCCGTGGTCCATCTCGCCGTGGTCCATCTCGCCGTGGTCCATCTCG
>NZ_JBNAFK010000063.1:0-756 GCF_049716185.1 Kocuria sp. CH-021
CATCCAGCCGGTCTGCCCATCGACACCCTCCTCGTCAGGGTGTTGCGACGACCGGTTGAATCCGCCCAATTTCGATCCCGGAAATTCGTCTATGCCCTGAACCGGCACGGACTGGTCGGCTCGATGGGCAAGGTCGGTGCGGCCGGGGACAACGCCGCCATGGAGAGCTTCTTCGCCCTGCTCCAGAAGAACGTCCTCGACCGGCGGTCCTGGGCGACCCGGGACGAGCTCCGGATCGCGATCGTCACCTGGACCGAGCGGACCTACCACCGTCGCCGCAGACAAGACCGTCTCGGGCGGTTGACCCCCATCGAGTACGAGACCATGATGAACTCCGCCGTGACCCTCGCGGCATGAGACCCCACCTGTCACCTATCGGTGCGGCAGTCCCGTTTCGTGGCCAGGGCGATGATCCACCGCACCAAAACTCCATCGGCTACCTATGGCGGAGTGCAACGAAGCGGGCCGGCGTTGAAGGCATCCGCCTACATGACGCGCGACATTTCTTCGCTTCCGGTCTCATAGAGGCCGGCGCAGATGTGGTGACTGTGGCGCGAGCTCTGGGCCACGCCAACCCGACGACAACGCTCCGGGTTTACGCGAAGCTTTGGCCAAGCGCCGAGGACAAGACTCGCCAGGCAGCGCAGGGTCTCATGGAGCAGGTGAACGGGTCGCCAGGCTAAGACCTGGTCTCATAACTCTTCTACCTGACGCAGTCGGCGGAAGTTGATGAGCGTGACGGCGAGCAAGAGCAGC
>NZ_JBNAFK010000064.1:0-735 GCF_049716185.1 Kocuria sp. CH-021
GTTACGGGCTCTGCTCGCCGCAGGCGGTCATCGCCCCTGGCGGAGAACCGCTACCCACACTCAGCTGTGAAGGCCCCGTTAACCCTGCTCGCTCGTCGGTGCACGTTCAGGGGGTTTGAGTGCGACACTTCTGCCATGTCAGGCATCAGGATCGGAGCTACGCGCGGGTCTCGACGGACGCTCAGGACCTCACCGCGCAGCGCAACGCGCTCTCATCTCTCGGTGTACCACCGGATCAGATCTATGTCGATCACGGTCTGACCGGCACCAACCGCAACCGCCCCGGGCTCACGACGGCCCTGGCGGCGTGTCGGGCCGGCGACACACTGGTCGTTACCAAGCTCGAGCGGCTGGCGCGGTCCCTGATGGACGCGCGCAACATCGTCGACGAGCTCTCCGCCAAGGGAGTGGTGCTCTCCCTGGGCGGTTCCGAGCACGACCCGAACGGCCCGGTCGGCCGGCTGCTGTTCAACGCGCTCGGGATGATCGCCGAGTTTGAGGCAGACCTCATCCGGATGCGTACTCGTGAGGGAATGGCGATCGCCCGGGCCAAGGGGAAGCTAAAGGGCAAGCCGCCGAAGCTCTCGGCCGCGCAGCAGAACCTCGTGATGTCGCTGTGGGGCGAAGGCTCACACTCCCAGGTGGAGCTCGCCGGGATCCTAGATGAGTAATTCCAAGGGGTGGGGGTCTTGGCGGGATGGGGCGAGGGTGCCCAGAATCGGCGTTGCTACCCGT
>NZ_JBNAFK010000065.1:0-658 GCF_049716185.1 Kocuria sp. CH-021
CCTGGCCATCCTTGGATTCTCGCTTCCCCAGCATCGTGCTGGATACCGCGTGTCCAAGATCAAGGGTCAAGCCCCGATCGACACGTTTGGGTCCGTGTTCAAGGACCATTCAGCTAACCGTGGTCGTATGGCAACGGCGCCCGGCGCCCGGACTTGCTGACCCATCATCTTGGCACTGCCGTGTCGAGCGACCTGCAGGAGAACCCCTTATGACTGACAAGACCTCGGGACCCGCTGTTTCGGGATCCACCGCGCCTGCCCGTGCTGCGGAGACGGCCGCCCCCGACTTCCAGGATCTGGTGGCCCCGGTCCCGGATGCGGTGCGCAAAGAGTCCGTCGCCGTCGGGGTGAGCCGGGCCCCGTCTGCCGGTGCCCGGTGGGCGGCGGAGTTCGCCGGTACTACCGTGCTCGTCTTCGCTGGGGTGGGCACGGGGATTTTCGCCACCCAGGTGATTGATTCCGCATTGGGCTTCGGGCTGGGGCTGCTGGCGGTACTGGTGGCTTTTGGACACGTCTCCGGGGGACACTTCAATCCGGCAGTGACCCTGGCGGCGGTCGTGTCCGGGCGCACTCCGGCCAAGGTCGGGGCTTGACCCTTGATCTTGGACACGCGGTATCCAGCACGATGCTGGGGAAGCGAGAATCCAAGGATGGCCAG
>NZ_JBNAFK010000066.1:0-605 GCF_049716185.1 Kocuria sp. CH-021
ATGGTCTGGGCGCTGGTCTGGCTCGCGGGGTGGGGCGCGAACTCCACCCACGGCCTGGTGGGCGGCTACCGCTTCCTGGCGCACGGCCTGGCCTACGAACTGCCGCTGATGTTCGCGCTGGTGGCCCCGGCCATCGCCGCCGGCAGCCTGGCCGTGGGGGATGTCGCCGCGGCCCAGGACGGCGTGTGGTTCGTGGTGTGGATGCCGGTGGCGTTCCTCGTCTTCCTCATCGGCGTGACGGGCTTCTCCGTGTGGGGGCCCTTCGCCCCGGCGCTGGCCGCCGACATCGGCGGCGGCGTGCTGGCCGAGCTCTCGGGGGTCGACCGCCTCGTGCTGCAGGCCGGGCGCTACCTGTTCCTGACCGCCGGCGCCGCCTTCTCGGTGCCGCTCTTCCTCGGTGGCGGCGCCGGGCCCGTCCTGCCCGGCTGGGCGTGGGTCCTGGTGAAGACCGTGCTGGTGCTCGCGGTGCTCGTGTGGCTGCGGCGGAGGATCCCGCTGCTGCGCCCGGACCGGTTCATGGAGATCGGGTGGGTGGTCCTGCTCCCGGCCGCCGTGGTCCAGGACCTGGTCGTGTCCCTCGTCGTCGTCTGGAAGGGCTGAGCCAT
>NZ_JBNAFK010000067.1:0-534 GCF_049716185.1 Kocuria sp. CH-021
GACGGCGCGGTGCCGTGGGCGGTGCTGCCGGACCTGGTGACCGGACTGGAGCTGGCCTCCGTCCGGCTGGCCGTGGCGAGCCTGGACCTCGAGCCGCATCCTGCCGTCCAGGCGGTGAGGCATGGCTGAGAGCGTGGTGACGACCGTCCCCGGCGGATGGGCCGTGCTGGCGGGGATCCTCCTGTGCGGCCTGGCCTTCTTCGCCGTGGCCCTGGACGCGGCGCTCTCGGCCCGCGCCCAGGGCACCGGCGGCGGATGGGGCGCGCCGCTGAGCCGTACGGCCCGGTTGCTGCGGCAACGGCGCCGGACCACCGTGGCCGCAGACACCCTGCTGTGGCGGGTCGGTGGCGCGGGCATGCTGGTCGGGGCGTTCCTGATGATCGCGGTGATCCCGCTGGGGGAGTGGACGCTGGCGGACCTGGACGTCGGCGTCGTGTGGTTCAACACCGTGGACGTCATGGTCTGGGCGCTGGTCTGGCTCGCGGGGTGGGGCGCGAACTCCACCCACGGCCTGGTGGGCGGCTACCGCTTCCT
>NZ_JBNAFK010000068.1:0-524 GCF_049716185.1 Kocuria sp. CH-021
TGTCCCGGTCCGCTGCGGCACCCGTTCTTAAGATGCTCGCGTCCACTATACAGTTCTCAAACAACAACCCGCACATCCCACACACTGGTGGGCGCCGCCCCCGTCACGGGGACCACGACCACCGGCAGGACGCCGGGAACCCAGACACAACACCCCCACCCCCACTCGAGGGGACGGGGCCTGTTGTCTCAGGACCCAATAGTGCACCACGGACCACACCCACCACCGGACCGGCCCTCTTCCACCACCCCACCCGCAGCGAACCCGACAGGGTCCACCACGAAAGGGCAGGTACTGGGACCCGACCCGGCCGGCAACCCCCACCCCCCGGGTCGAAACCGGAGGGAGCAGGAGGAGTGCGGCCACTTGCTCGTTGATATTCCACCCATGAGCTCACCCCACCAGCACCACGGACGGGCACTTCAGCGGGGGCGACCACCACACGGTGGTCAACGGCTCCTTAGAAAGGAGGTGATCCAGCCGCACCTTCCGGTACGGCTACCTTGTTACGACTTAGTCCCAAT
>NZ_JBNAFK010000069.1:0-458 GCF_049716185.1 Kocuria sp. CH-021
GACGAGGCCAAGGACGCCGGCGAGGTGATGTGTGAGCGCAGCGCGTGGCGGATCTGCCGGGACAACCGCTGGTGGTCCGTGTTTGGGAAGAAGCGCGCCAAGAACGGTAAGAAACCCGGCCCGCCGGTGCACGATGACCTCGTCGCCCGCGACTTCACCGCCGGCGCGCCGAACGAGCTGTGGCTGACCGACATCACCGAGCACAGGACAGCCGATGGGAAGCTCTACATGTGCGCGATCAAGGACGTCTTTTCCGGGCGGATCGTCGGCTACTCCATCGACTCGCGGATGCAGGCCCGGCTGGCCGTCCAGGCGTTGCATAACGCCGTCGCCCGCCGCGGCGATGTGGCCGGTTGCGTGGTTCATTCGGACCGCGGGTCGCAAGGCGGATTCAACCGGTCGTCGCAACACCGCCTTGTTCGAGCGACTGTAGTTGTTCGGCGAATACTTCGGCGGGT
>NZ_JBNAFK010000070.1:0-446 GCF_049716185.1 Kocuria sp. CH-021
GTGACCAGCCCGGTGCCGGGCGGGCCCACGTGGCGCCAGACGTGCTCGTCGACACCGAGAGCGTCCACCCCGGTCAGCCGTTCCTCAGCGCCCAGTTGGATCTCGATGACGGGGACGATGGCGTCCCAAACGGTGTTCCAGGCGACCCCGAGCATCTCCGCCAGGGCCGAGACCGCGATGTCATGGGAGCGCAGCTGGGCCACGGCCCAGGCGATCGCGCGGGCGGTGAGCCTGGCCCGCGGGGCCGCCAGCGAGTGGATCTCGCTGAACGTCGAGATCTCGCAGGCATCCTCGAGGCAGCGGTAGATCCGCTTGCGCCAGAGCACCCGCACCGGCACCCCAGCACAGGGCAGGTCGTGGAGCAGGACCTCGCGCCGACCGTGGCCGGTGGCGAGCACCGCGCAAGAGGGGCAGCCCACCACCGACGGCATGGTCTCCACCACCAG
>NZ_JBNAFK010000071.1:0-368 GCF_049716185.1 Kocuria sp. CH-021
GCCAGGGTGACCTCGTGGTGCGGGTCCCCGGCTTCGAGCTTCGCGTTCAGGCGGGTGACTTGCTTGGTGGTGAGGTGCTCGGCGCCGATCTGCAGGGTGCGGCGGATGCCGTAGAGCGGGTCTCCAGCCCGCCCGCGGTGGCCCAGGGTGTCCTGCTGCACCCGGCGGCGCACCTCGTCGACGACCTGGCCGCCGAGCTTGACGACGTGGAAGGCGTCGAGCACCGTGATGGCCTCCGGAAGCTCGTCGCGGATGGCGTTGGCGTATCCGTGGAACGGGTCCAGCGTCGCTGTGCGGATCCCGGCCGTGAAGGTCGGCCCCTGCTCGGTGAGCCAGTCGCCGTAGGCGGCCCCGGTGCGGCCCTTGAC
>NZ_JBNAFK010000072.1:0-294 GCF_049716185.1 Kocuria sp. CH-021
GCGGCCGCCGCCCTGGCCCGGCCCTCCCTGTCCGTCCCGTTCGTGGCCGGCGCCGAGTTCGCGCTGGAGGTCGACGCTCTCGCAGCACTCACCCTCCCGATGATCGCGGGAGTGACCCTGCTGGTGCTGGTCTTCGCGGCCGACAGCATCCGGGCGGGCCGGCCGCGCTTCCACGGGCTGATGCTGGTCTTCGCCGCCGCCGCCCTGGCCACGGCCGCGGCCGCGAGCCTGCCGGCGCTGCTGTTCGCGTGGGAGCTGATGGGCGCGACCTCCTACGCCCTGATCGGGTTCTGG
>NZ_JBNAFK010000073.1:0-272 GCF_049716185.1 Kocuria sp. CH-021
GCGATGCGCACGAACCCGTAGGTGCCCATCTTCAGCAGCACCCCCGCCAGCACGGCCGAGCCGGTGGCCGGGGCGTCCGTGTGGGCCGGGGGGAGCCACGTGTGGAACGGCACGGTGGGGGTCTTCACGGCCAGGCCCACCAGGATCGCCGCGAGCACCAGCCCGCCGGTGAGCGGGTCGCCCGCCAGGGGCGCCGCCGCGACGAGCTCGGGGATGTCGAAGGTGTGCGGTGCCGCCGCCACGTAGAGCCCGATGAAGCCCAGCAGCAGGGC
>NZ_JBNAFK010000074.1:0-243 GCF_049716185.1 Kocuria sp. CH-021
TCGGCGCTGTGGGTCTTAGCTTCCGGGTTCGGGATGGGACCGGGCGTTTCCCCCACGCTATGACCGCCGTAACTCTGCCTCCCTGTGGCCCCACCGTGCCGTCCCCCGGGGGGCGGTGGTGTGGAGGGGAAATCTGGTCACAGTCGTCTGCTGTGGTGTTTCAGTGGTGGTTCCCGTGCACCGAACAACCGTGGGGTTGTTGGTTGGGAGCCGTATAGTGGACGCGGTGTTCTGTGGTGTCCC
>NZ_JBNAFK010000075.1:0-236 GCF_049716185.1 Kocuria sp. CH-021
CCGGCCACCGGCTCGGCCGTGCTGGCGGGGGTGCTGCTGAAGATGGGCACCTACGGGTTCGTGCGCATCGCCATGCCCATCCTGCCCGAAGCCTGGCGGGCCTGGGCCTGGGTGATCGTGGCCGTCGGCGTCGTCTCGGTGCTCTACGGGGCGTTCGTAGCCCTGGCCCAGACGGATCTCAAGCGGATGATCGCCTACACCTCGGTCAATCACATGGGCTACATCGTCCTGGCCCT
>NZ_JBNAFK010000076.1:0-224 GCF_049716185.1 Kocuria sp. CH-021
TACGGCCACTCCTTCGGGGTGCTCTCCCACTACTACGGCCGCGAGGCCGGCCTGGAGCTGCGCGAGGACATCGACACGGTCCTGGAGCCGGGCATGGTCGTGTCCATGGAACCGATGATCACGATCCCCGAGGGCGAACCCGGCGCCGGCGGCTACCGCGAGCACGACATCCTCGTCATCGGTCAGGACACCGTGGAGAACATCACCAAGTTCCCCTACGGCCC
>NZ_JBNAFK010000077.1:0-215 GCF_049716185.1 Kocuria sp. CH-021
CAGGATGGGTAGCGACCAAGCAACCTGATCCATGAAGGCCTCGACGTGTCTCATGCTATCTGCGCGCCCGCGTGCGCGCTCTTCGATCTGCCCGACGTCCATGTCCTGGCCGTGGATCGCGGACCACGCTCGTTCACTCTGGTGGTGGAGACCATGCCGTCGGTGGTGGGCTGCCCCTCTTGCGCGGTGCTCGCCACCGGCCACGGTCGGCGCGA
>NZ_JBNAFK010000078.1:0-209 GCF_049716185.1 Kocuria sp. CH-021
GAGCCGGCCCGGTCCTGCATCACCCCGGCGAGCAGGAACAGGGCGGCGGTGATCAGCCCGTGGCTGACCATCTGCACGACTGCGCCGGTGACCGCCACGGAACGGGCTTGGGCGGCGTCCTCGGCGAGGATTCCGACCGCGCCCAGGGCCAGGACGATGTAGCCCATGTGATTGACCGAGGTGTAGGCGATCATCCGCTTGAGATCCGT
>NZ_JBNAFK010000079.1:0-206 GCF_049716185.1 Kocuria sp. CH-021
GGACATGACCGACATGGCCGAGGAGCTCGCCCGATGACCGCGGCCCAGGCCGTGCTGCTGGCCGTGGTGGTGCTCCCCGGTGTCGTGGGCGCGGTGCTCGCCCTCACCCGGGCGGAGCGGGCCGCGGCCCCGGTCGCGGTGCTCACCGCCGCGGTGACCACGGTGCTCGCGGCGGCCGCCGCCCTGGCCCGGCCCTCCCTGTCCGT
>NZ_JBNAFK010000080.1:0-201 GCF_049716185.1 Kocuria sp. CH-021
CCACCCACGGACCCTGTTCCCAGGAACCGCGACGCAGCAGTGTTCTCGGCGATCAATCACGAACACGGCACCACAACCCACCCGGCACACCCCGACCACCACCCGAAGGCGACAGCACAGGGAATGTCCCGGTCCGCTGCGGCACCCGTTCTTAAGATGCTCGCGTCCACTATACAGTTCTCAAACAACAACCCGCACATC